>NZ_JANIKI010000005.1:0-161534 GCF_024580435.1 Corynebacterium sp. 5QC2CO
GCCCCACCCCTCCCCCTGCCACGGAATAAACCCCATAGGGGTATCTGTTGTGTGGGGAAACTTCCTGTGGAAAAAAGGAGTCCCCATCACCATGACCACTACTGTCATCATCGGCGGCGTCGCCGGCGGAATGTCCACTGCAGCTCGTCTGCGCCGGCGGGACGAAGACATGGAAATTGTCGTCTTCGAGGCCAGCGAACATGTCTCCTTCGCAAACTGCGGTCTGCCCTACTACATCAGCCGCACCATCGACAGCCGCGATGCACTCCTGCTGCAAACCCCGGCATCGCTGAAGGCTCGCCTGAACCTCGACGTATTTGTCTCTCACCGCGTCACGTCAATCAATCGCAATTACAAAACCGTGACCGTGCGCAATGAGGTCACTGGCGATGAGCGCACACAGCGCTATGACTACCTGGTTCTTTCGCCCGGCGCGGTACCGTTCACCCCACCGATCCCGGGCATCGAGCGTGCTAAGACGCTGCGTACGGTAGAGGATGTCGACCTGATTTCCGAGGCCGTCCGCGCTGAGGGCGTAAAGTCCGCCGCCATTATCGGCGGTGGTTTCATTGGTTTGGAGATGGCGGAAAACCTGCACAAACTGGGAATCGAAACCACCGTCGTGGAGCGTTCTCCGCAGATTCTGGCCCCGCTCGATGAGGAAATGGCGATCTACGTCCAGAACCGTCTGACCGAGGCCGGCGTGAAGGTTGTCACCCGCGCTGACACCAAGAACATCACTGACTCCACGCTGGAGATTGTCCGCGATAACGGCGAACAGGTCACCGTCAACGCCGATGTTGTTATCGCCGCCATTGGCGTGCGCCCGGCATCCGAGCTGGCTCGTGACGCAGGCCTCGCTGTCGGCGAGCGCGGTGGCATCAAGGTCGATCGTCATCAGCGCACTTCCGATCCGGCGATTTTCGCCCTCGGCGACGCGGCCGAGAAGGTCGATGCCATCTCCGGTGAGGACACGCTGGTGCCGCTCGCGCAGACCGCGAACCGTCATGGTCGTATGGTCGCGGACATCATCACTGGTCGGGAACAGAAGGCACAGCTGACTCTCGGAACCGCTATCGTCGGCGTGCTGGGGCTGGCCGCTGGCTCCGTGGGATGGAATGAGCGCCGCGCCCGCGCTGCCGGTAAGAACGTCCGCTCCATTCACATTCACCCGGTCAACCACGCTGGCTACTACCCGGGCGCAACGCAGCTGCATCTCAAGCTCGTGGTCGATGCTGATACCGATGCCATCTTGGGCGCACAGGCGGTTGGCGACAATGGCGTCGATAAGCGTATTGATGTCATCGCCACTGCCATGCGCGCTGGTCTCAAGGCCGCTGACCTCGCCGATCTGGAGCTGGCGTACGCACCGCAGTTCGGCTCGGCGAAAGATCCGATCAACTTCCTCGGCTTTGTCGATGACAATGCTCTAAACGGCGAGGAGCTGGTGCAGTGGCACGAGCTCGAGGGTGCGCTGGCGGATGACAATACGGTTCTGTTGGACGTCCGCTCGGCCGGCGAGTACGCCAACGGCAACATCCCAGGCGCGGTCAACGTCAACGTCGACGAAATGCGCGCCTGGCTTGACGACGGCGGCAGCGACAAGCTGGCCGGGAAGAATGTCATTGTCCACTGTCAGGTTGGTCTACGCGGCCATATTGCGGCTGCGATCCTTGCCGGTCATGGCATTAAGGCAAAGAACCTCACCGGTGGTTACCTGACCTGGTCGGCGGGCCAGCGGGCACGAAAGAACTAACACGAACACCTGAGAAGCGTCTTTGTCCTCTTCGACCGATAGACTTAAGCGAGCGCAGATGTCCGCATATATGTTGCAGCCGCTGTCCGGTCGGAGAGGACGATTCTTTAGGTGTCACCAGCACAGCAGATCAAGCACACACTCCAGGCCTACGAGTCGGCGGACGCATCTTTTGCTCAGTCCGCGAAGAAGTTACCACCCGTGGGATGGAAAGGAGCGCTCTACGCTCTCAAGCGTGCGGGTATCGAGTTTTTCTTGGAGCTCGGTTTCGACGCTGCCGCGAAGTTGACCTACTACACTGTGTTGACCTTCGCGCCTGCACTGCTGGCGATTTACTCAATTGCCACGCTGATGTTGGCCGGTTACACCGATGACCTAAACCGTCTGACTGAGGACTTCATCCGCAGCTACATTCCAGCTGAGTATGCCGAACCGATTCGCAATGTCATCTCAACGATTATCGGCTCCGCCACAGGCGGTCTCGTCGCACTGACTATCGGTATTATCTTCGCGCTGATTTCGTCGTCGGCCTACACGCGCGCATTTTCGCGCACGGGTAACTCCATCTATGGCGTTTCCGAAGGTCGCACGCTAATTCGCTACCACCTGCTCATGGTCGCCATTACGCTATTGCTACTCATCGGCACGGTGGTGCTGCTCATTGCGATTATTGTCAATGACCAGCTAGTTATCACCATCGTCGAACCGGTTGCCCGCCCGTTGGGTATTGAATCGACCACGCGACAGGTCATTGACTTCTGCATCTCCGTCTGGAGTTGGCTGCGCTGGCCGGTCATTATCGTCATGTCGATGATTCTGATTGGCTCGCTGTACTACTTCACGCCGAACGTGCGCATGCGCAAATTCCGCTGGCTCAGTACCGGTTCGGCACTGGCAATTATCAGCTCGCTGGGTATTGGCAAGGCATTGCAGCTTTACCTGTTCAACTTTGCGGCTTCAAACCCCTACGGCGCCATGGGTGCCGTCATTGCTCTCATGACTGCACTTTGGGGCATTAATGTCGTCGTGGTCTTCGGCTTCAAGCTCGATGCCGAGGTTGAGAGGATGCGCCAACTGCGCGCCGGCCTGCCCGCAGAGCGATACATCCAGCTTCCACCCCGAGCTACCGCGGCCGCCGAGGGCGAGCAGAAAATCCATCAGAATCTAGAAAAGCAGGCGGCCGAATTCCGAACTGAGGAACTCGACCGCCTGGATAAGATGCCGGCAGAAGCAGCTGAAGATTTTTCCCCGCAGCCCGCTGCTGAGACTGCCCCTGCTACCGATCCGTTCAAGAGGATCGACTAGCAAGGCCAGTAACTAACCACACAGCACCTAGCTATAGCGCAATCACACCCACAATTGCAGCGTTGAGCAGGTTGGTACACAGGCCCGCAATCAGCGCCAGCGGGCCGTTCTTGGCAATCTCACCGCGGCGCTCCGGCGATAGCGCACCGAAGGAACCAATCTGAATTGCAATGGACGACAGGTTGGCGAAGCCAGCCAGAGCGAAGGTCGCCAGCATGATGGACTTCGGATCCAGCGAGTCGACGTGCTCCGAGAACGAGGTGTAGCCGACGAACTCGTTCAGAATCGTCTTCTCACCAATGAAGCTGCCGACCAGCCCTGCGTTCTCCCACGGCACACCAATCAGCCAGGCAATCGGCGCGAAGATCAGGCCGAACAGCCCCTCCAGCGACCAGTTTTCCTGACCGAACCAGCCGCCGATGCCGCCAATCATCGCCGACAGCATCGCAATCACTGCGATGAACGCGATCAACAGACATGCCACAACCACAGCGATACGACCGCCGGCCAACGCACCCGATCCAAGCGCGTCAATGACGTTCTTCGACTCAGTGTCGCGGACATCCTTCACCGACGCATCCAGATCGGATTCCTCCGTCTCCGGCCAGAAAGTCTTCGCAATCAGCAGCGAGCCCGGCGCGTTCATTACCGATGCCGCCAGCAGGTACTCCAACGGCGCACCGAGCAGGGAGTAACCAATCAAGGTCGATCCGGCCACCGACGCAAAACCGCCCGACATACATGCGAACAGCTCCGACTTGGTCAGTTTCGGAATATACGGCTTAACGACGAGCGGAGCCTCCGACTGCCCGAGGAAAATCACCGTGGAAGCGAAGACGGACTCCACCTTCGAGGTTCCCATGATGAACTTCAGTGCGGAACCGACATATTCAACGAAGTACTGCACTACCCGCAGGTAGTAGAGGGCGCCGAGGACTGCGCCCAGGAAGATGATCACTGGCAGCACGTTGAGCACGAAGACGAAGTTCTTTCCCGTGCCGTCGAACAGATTACCGAAGACAAACGAGGTGCCCTCATTTGTAAAGTCGATCATCTTCTCAATGGCACCGGCCACGCTCTTCAACGCCTGGAAGCCGGGTTCCCACTTCAGCACTACCAGCGCGAACACCGCTTGCAGCAGCAGGCCAACGCCGAGTGTGCGCCAGTTAATGGCTTTCCTGTTCTTTGAGATAGCAATGGCAAATCCGATGATGAGGATGATGCCCAGTAAGCCTTGCAGTCTATCCATGGCTTAGGTCTTCTTTCTTTTAAGGACGGCTGTGTGACGGTGCCTACAGGTCCTCGGGACCAAAGGCATAGGGAAGGATTTTTTCGAAGTCAATGCTGGCCGGAGCACCCAGCTCACCATTTTCGGGGCGCTCGGACTCCACTATGACGCGCTTGCACCCAAACTCGTGCAGAACCTGCCGGCAGGCACCGCATGGGTGGCAAGGTGCCGCCTTTCGCCCGACAATGGCGCAGGCCGCAATCTTGTGGTTGCCACCGTGCTCCGCGACCATGCGGAATACGGCTGTGCGCTCTGCGCAGTTGGTCACCCCATAGGACGCATTTTCCACGTTGCAGCCGGTGACCACCGTGCCGTCGTCAAGCAAGAGCGCTGCACCGACCGGAAAACCTGAATAGGGAACGTACGACTTTTCCGTGGCCACGTAGGCCTTAGCCAGTAGTTCTTTGTCTGAGATGTAGGACATTGTGCTCTCCCTCCCCGAGCCTGTTCGAGGTGTTTATGCAAACATACTTATGTGGGTACAAATGGAAAGTTGACTATTGACATTTGTTCTAATGCTGATGATAATCGGAATCAGCAGAGTTCACAAGACCAATATCGCCAAGCACAATCGCCTATAAAAGGAGCGAACAATGGCTGAAAAGTTCGATGTAGTTGACGTCATCAAGGTAAAGCGTGATGGCGGTGAGCTCAGTCCGGAGGAAATCGCCTGGGTCATTGATGCCTACACTCGCGGCGTCGTGGGCGATGAACAGATGGCGGCGCTGAACATGGCCATCTTCATCCGCGGCATGAACCGTCGAGAGATTGTGGACTGGACTCAGGCAATGATTGACTCGGGCGAGACCATGAGCTTCGCATCGCTGAGCAAGCCCACCACGGACAAGCACTCCACCGGTGGTGTCGGTGACAAGATCACACTGCCGCTGGGCCCACTGGTGTCCTCCTACGGCGTGGCTGTCCCGCAGCTGTCCGGCCGCGGCCTCGGCCACACTGGCGGCACCCTGGACAAGCTGGAATCCATTCCGGGCTGGCAGGCTGATGTTCCGAATGACCGCTTGATGCAGATCCTGGAGGATTCCGGCGCGGTCGTCGCAGCAGCCGGTGCGGGCCTGGCACCTGCGGATAAGAAGATTTACGCGCTGCGTGACATCACCTCGACGGTGGACTGCATTCCGCTGATTGCTTCGTCGATCATGTCCAAGAAGATTGCGGAGGGCACCTCCAGCTTGGTGCTGGATGTCAAGGTCGGCTCGGGCGCCTTCATGAAGGATTTGAATCAGGCCCGCGAACTGGCCCGCACCATGGTTGACCTGGGCAACGACGCGGGCGTGAACACCCGCGCGCTACTGACGGACATGTCCGCTCCGCTGGGCCTGACCATCGGCAACGCCCTCGAGGTCCGCGAATCGGTGGAGGTTCTCGCTGGCGGTGGCCCCGCGGACGTCGTGGAGCTGACCTGTGAGCTGGCTCGCAACATGCTGGAGCTGGCCGGTGTGCACGATGCCGACGTGGAGCAGGCTCTGAAGGATGGCCGCGCTATGGATTCGTGGAAGAAGATGATCCGCGCTCAGGGCGGCGATCCGGATGCCGCGTTGCCGGTGGCACCTCACACGCACGATGTGGTTGCGCAGGCCGACGGTTACCTGACCAAGCTGGATGCACTGGCTCTCGGCGTTGGTTCCTGGCGCTTGGGCGCGGGACGTGCTCGTAAGGATGATCCGGTGCAGGCCACTGCCGGTATTGAGATTTTCGCCAAGCCGGGAGACAAGGTAGTCAAGGGCCAGAAGCTGCTCACGCTGCACACTGAAACTCCGGATAAGTTCGAGCGCGCTCTCGAGTCCATCGAGCCGGGCATTGAAATCGGCGACACCGCGCCGACAGCCGAGCGCGAGATTATCCTCGATCGCGTGTCCTAGAAAAATTACTGACGGGCTCGCGCCGGCGCCACTTCCCCGCCCCGAGCCCGTCACTTCCCTACTTTTAAGCTCTCTCCCAAATTTCCGAAAGGACTTGATTTCTCCCATGACTTCCCGCGCTGATGTTGCCAAGATGATTGACCACACCCTACTCAAGCCAGAAGCCACCTCTGACCAGGTCAAGGCACTTATTGAAGAAGCCGCCAAGCTCGGCACCTACTCCATCTGCATCTCCCCCTCGCAGCTCCCAGTCGAGGTGCCGGAGGGCCTGCACATCGCCACTGTCGTCGGCTTCCCCTCCGGCGCGGTAAAGGCCGAGATCAAGGCCGCTGAAGCCGCTCGCGCTGTGGCCGATGGCGCTGAAGAAGTCGACATGGTCATCAACATCGCCTTTGCCAAGGAGCACCGCTTCGACGACCTCGAGGCCGAAATCAAGGCTGTTCGCGACGCCATTCCGGGCAAGATCCTGAAGGTCATCATCGAGTCGGCCGCCCTGACCGATGAGGAAATCATCGCAGCCTGCAAGGCCTCCGAGTCCGCAGGCGCAGACTTCGTCAAGACCTCCACAGGCTTCCACCCGGCCGGCGGCGCTTCCGCTCACGCTGTGAAGCTCATGCGCGAAACTGTGGGCGACCGCCTGGGTGTCAAGGCCTCTGGCGGTATCCGCGATGCCGCTGCCGCTGAGGAAATAATCGCCGCTGGCGCCTCTCGCCTGGGCCTTTCCTCCTCCGCCGCTGTCCTCGACGGTCTGAAGTAGGCGAACCCCGATGCTCTCCGAACAGCTACAAGCCACCATCACCGATTGGATCGCCCACGATCCGGACGAGGCCACCGCCGCCGAGCTCTCCTCGCTTTACGACGAAGCCAAGGCCGCCAACCCCGATGCGATTGCCGAGCTGGAAAGTCGTTTCGCCGGGCCACTCGAATTCGGCACTGCAGGTCTTCGCGGTGTCGTTGCAGCTGGTCAGTCCCGCATGAACCGTGCCACGGTCATCCGTGCCACCGCTGGCTTGGTCGCGCATCTAAAGAACATTGTGGGCGATGACTTCACCGTGGTCATTGGTTGCGATGCCCGCCACGGCTCCGCTGATTTTCACCGCGATGCCGCCGCGGTTGTCGCCGCAGCCGGTGGCAAGGCCCTGGCCCTGCCACAGCAGCTGCCCACACCGGTGACCGCCTTTGCAGTGCGCCACCTCAACGCGGATGCCGGCATTATGGTCACAGCCAGTCACAATCCGCCGAAGGACAATGGCTACAAGGTTTACCTCGGTGGCCGCGCGGTGGAGTCGGATTCCCGCCGAGGTGTCCAGATCATCGCGCCCCATGACAAGCAGATTGCGGAAGCCATCGCAGCTGCTCCACCGGCTGATGAGGTCCCGCGTGACTTCGATGCCGTCGAGCAGGTTGGTCCTGAATTGCTGGATGCCTATGTGAAACGGGCGGCTGCGCTCGCAACGACGTCGTCAAGCGAAGAGAAGCAGGCAGCGAAGATTGTCCTCACCCCGATGCATGGCGTCGGCGGCGAGACCATCGTGCGCACACTGAACGCGGCAGGTTTCTCGAATGTCAGCGTGGTCGAAAAGCAGTTCGCGCCGGACCCGGAGTTCCCGACGGTATCGTTCCCGAACCCGGAGGAAGCCGGTGCGCTGGATCTTGCGTTTGAGCTGGCACGTGCTGAAGACGCGGATGTCATCATCGCGGCTGATCCGGATGCGGACCGCTGCTCGGTAGCTATTCCGGATAGCGGCGTCGATGGCGGCTGGCGACAGCTCTCCGGCGATGACATCGGTGCGTTTCTGGGTGAAGTCATCGCTGCGGATGCCGAGGCCCGTGGGATTGCGACCGTGACCAATGATGAGGGCGCAGAGTTCCCGGCCACAATGGCTAACTCGATTGTGTCCTCGCGCCTGCTGGGCAAGATTGCCGCAGGTCACGGACTGAATTATCGCGCTACACTGACTGGCTTTAAGTGGATTGCTGGTGTGGACGGGCTCGTCTTCGGCTACGAGGAGGCCATTGGCTACTGCACTGACCCGGCAGTCGTGCGAGACAAAGACGGCGTATCTGCGGCGGTGCGTGTCGCCGACGCGGTGGCGCGACTGAAGGGCCAGGGTCTTGGCATCCAGGACCTGCTGGATGATGTCGCCCGTGCCCATGGTCTCTACAAGACCGCCCCGCTGACCTTCCGTGTCGAGGACCGCTCGCTCATTACCAAGGGCATGGCCACTCTGCGCGCCAACCCGCCTGCACAGCTGGCCGGATCGAAGGTCACGCAGGTCACGGACATGAATGACGGCCTAGACATGGTCGACGCCAAGGGCGAGAGCTATCACATCCCGCCTACCGACGGCATTCTCATCCTCACCGAGGCAAACGACCGCGTCATTGCCCGGCCTTCCGGCACGGAACCGAAGCTGAAGTGCTACCTGGAAGTCGTGTTGCCGGTCGCGCCGGCTGCGATTCCACACGTGGCCGCGGCCGAACGGCTCGACCGGATTAAGGCCGAGCTCAAGGAAATCCTGGGGATGTAGCCACTAAGCAGCTAACCAATAGGCAGCTACCAGCTACACCCGGCAACAAACTGGGGTGCGCATGAACAAAACGGCCGAAAAATGGCCGTGAAGTCTCACGCGCACCCCAGTTTCGCATGTGCAGCCCGGAGTCTTGGGCCGGCTCACAAGTTACTGACTAGGTTTATGACAAAAACAAGCAGAAATTAGTGCCGAAACTGACATAAACTTAGGCAGTTTCTCGATGGTCACAACCTCATTTGAAGCTCACCACCTCATTTCGGGTCTAGCTAAACCCGTCCTGGCCGCATTTTGCGGACGACATGCGTCTCCTAACATGCTTTACAGTTTTCCCAGTAATACAATAAAAGCCGTTAACCGTGTCCCCAGGGGATGGAGCACCATTCGCTACGCGGGTTGGGCTCATCACAGGGGGAACACTTCCTCCTCGTGATTGGTACGTCCAGCATGTCGCATAACGAGTTCCCCAGCTCAGACCCCAACTACAATTCGAATCCTTCCACCGGTTCTTTCGGCCCCGTGTACCCGAACCAGGCACCTCAACCCCAACCACAACCACAGCCCCAATTCGCTGCGCAGCCGGCACCAACTTTCGCTTACGCAGCCCCGGCGTATCCGCAGCAAAGATCAGGTACTTCCGGCGCAATGATAGCGCTCATCTCAGTGCTGGTCGTGGTCCTGCTGGGCCTGGTTGGCGCGGTACTTTATGTCACCCTGGGTAAAGATGACTCGGTGACTGCGGCTGACACACAGACGGCTGCCACTACACAGGCCGCTGCCGATGCTTCGAGCCAGCCCAACCCACCGGTCACGCAGACTGAGACCGTGGTTGTTCAAGATTCGAGTGGCTCATCCGGTAATTCGGGCTCGTCTCGCTCATCAGGCCTGGCTGGCGGCAACCTCTCCAGCGCGTGGAAGGGCACGTCCTCAACGAGCGATCCGTTCGTTCGAAATGTTCACAGCGCCTACGTCCGCTATCGCAATTCCACCGGCGCGGAATCCGGCACCATCACGGCCTACAGCCCAACGACTGGCCTGACCTACAACATGTGGTGCCGCCCATCTGGCAGCAACATCAAGTGCACGGGTGGCCGTAACGCAGTGGTGTACATCGGCTAACGCGTACCGCCCACCGCCACGGTCACAGCACTCCAGTCCGCGACCTACGCCACAGCGTCGTCGAGACCGCCGTCTAGGTCGTGGAAAATGGCCCGGTTGAGACGAAATGCCTTTTTCGCCTCGTCGACCACGGCATTTTTATCGGCATCCGAAATGCCCAGCTCAGACAGACTCTGTCGGTAACCGTCGCGGTAGGGCTTAATTTTTCCGATCGCGGAGAAGTCATAGAATCGGGTTCCCTCCGCACCGATGCCGTAGTGCTTGGCCAGCATGGACGCAATCACCTGGCCACCAGAAAGATCGCCCAGGTAGCGAACGTAATGGTGTGCCAATGCGGCGTTGGCGTTGCCGTTGCTTTCGATTTCACGAAGCTCGGCCACGTAGTTCTTTGTCGCCTCCACAGGCGAGATCTTTTCTCGCCAGCCAGGCCCCACCAAATGTTCAAGGTCGGCCGCCAGAGCCTCCAGGCGCTCCAGCTGCGCATCGTAGACCGCGCTGACCTGTGGCGACTCCGCAGTGGACCGCACTGCCTGCTCCAACGCTTCGTACACAAAGTAGAGCTGACCAGTTAGATCGATGGCCGCCTGCGCATTCAGTTCGCCCGCAAGCAGCCTCGACATGAAGTCGGAGTTCTCCGCTTCACTGTGAACACCGGAGGTCTCCACTTTGAGTCTCTCTGCCAAGGGCTGAGCAGCCGGTTTGTCACCTTCTTTAATCGTGTTTTCAACCATGATTTTCTTCTTTCTCTGTGAGGTTCGGAGACTGGGGTGAGAGATTTTTGCCCGTGCGCTGAGGCACCAGCACGGGGTTGCCCGCGGAGTCCTGAAGAACTTCCACACCGATGCCGTAGACTTCGCTGACGGTCTGTGCATCCAGGGTTTCCGCAGGCGGGCCTTGCTTTACGACGCGCCCCTGCGCCACCACCACAACGTGATCGGCATACGCCGCTGCGGCGGACAAATCGTGCAGGACCACGACCACGGCTTTGCCCGCCGCCGCGCGGGCGCGCATCATTCCCATGATTTTTTCGGCGTGGTGGAGGTCCAGGGCCGCGGTCGGTTCGTCGAGAAGCACGACGGGAGTGTCCTGGTAGAACACGCGTGCGCTGTGGACGCGGGCGCGCTCGCCGCCGGAGAGGGTCGGGACTTCCCGGTCAAGGAGGTGCGCGACGTCGCATTCAGTGATGACTTCCTCGAGCAGCTCCTCGTTCGGGCAGCCCCAGGGGTTGCGTCCGAAGTCGATGACTTCGCGGCTGGTGAATGGCACGGACAGTTCTTGGCTCTGTACCAGGACGGCGCGGTAGCGGGCTAGGTCGGCGATGGAGAGCTCGGTAATGGAGTGCTCGCCAATCCGGACGTTGCCGCCGCTGAGCTCATGGTCGCCGGAAAGCGCTGCAAGGAGTGTCGACTTTCCGGCACCATTCGGGCCGACCAGCGCGGTGACTTTTCCGGGCTCGGCGACCACGGAAACATCTTTGAGGATGCGGTGACCACCCAGGGTGATGCTGACATTTTCGGCATAAATTCCCAGGCCAGAGTGGATTTCCATTAGTGCACCGCCCTCTTCGAACGCAGGAGCAGCCAGAAGAACAGTGGGCCACCGACAATCGAGGTGAGCATTCCCAGCGGCAGGTCCGCACCGGTGACCATGGTGCGGGCCGCGAGGTCGGCCAGCGTTGTGGCCAGCGCGCCGCCGAGGATGCATGCGGGAATCAGCGTGCGATGCGCTGGCCCCAGCAGCAGTCGTGCAGCGTGGGGCACGACCAGACCGATGAAAACGATAATGCCGGAAAATGCCACTCCAGCCGCCACGACCAGAGACGTGCCGAAAATAATGACGCGACGCAGCGTGACGACGTTAATACCCAGGTGACGGGCTTGCGCTTCACCGAGGCTCAGAATGTCCAGCTTGCGGTAGCTGACCCACATGGCAATTACGGCCGGAACTGTCACCAGCGTAATAATGAGGACCTGCGTCCAGGTGGCGCTGGCAAACGAGCCCATCTGCCAGAACACAATGCGGTCGCGGGCAGCCGTGGAGGCTACGAATGTCAGAAGCGACACCAAACCACCACAGATGGAGTTCACAGCCACACCGACCAGAATGATTCGGGCGATATCGCGGCCACCGTGCGCATTGGCGGCCACAATAGCCGTGGCCACCGCACCACCGATAAAAGCTGAGACCGCAATGGCCCAGCTGCTGGCGAAGACACTCAACACTCCGCCGAGCACTCCGGAAAGCCCGGCGGCGGTGCCCAAAACTGTGGCGGTGGCAGCGCCGACGGCGGCGCCGGAGGAAACGCCAATGAGGCCGGGTTCGGCAAGTGGGTTGCCGAACACCGCTTGCAGCGCCACACCTGCGAGGGCTAGCCCCGCGCCAACGAGGCAGGCCAGCGCGATGCGCGGCAGTCGCACTTGCCACAGCACGGTGTCGATGGGCTCTGGCGCGTCACCGAGACCGCCATTGAACACTAGCCTCACCATCGAGCTCAGTGATTCGCCGATGGTGGCGCCGAACTGCCCCACGGAGGCCGACCAACCTATTGCCAGCACCAGCGCTAGGGCGAGCCCAATGAAAACGGCCGCCTGTCTGAACGGACTAGTTTTGTTCGCGGTTGTCTGCATTGCTCAGCCAGTCACTTTCCCGCAGTCTTGTCAGCGCTCACACGAGAGCCTGCACCAGCACCAGAATCATCACCAGCACCGCCACCGTAGAGAGCATCCGCAATGGCGCGGATCGCACGCGGCGACTGCGAGTCAAAGGACAGCAACTGCGAATCGGGCACGTCCACAACGGACTCATTCTGGCCCGCCGGGGTCTGTGCGATGCCCGGGATTTCCTTCAAGCCTTCAATCCCGCCGACGGACTCGAGGCCACCAGACATAACCAAGATGGTGTCTGGAGCCGCAGCGATGAGCGACTCTGGCGTAATCGGCGTGAACGCACCCTCAATACCCACGCCCTCACCGGCATCAACACCGCCGAGACGAGTGATCAGAGAACGCCCACCAGAATCCGGCCCCGCAATCATGGCCACACCGGTTCCGCGCACGTAGAGGATCATCATCTTGCGGCCATCGGCCTTGGCCTGCGCGTACTCGGTCGCAGCCGCCATCTCCTTATCCAGGTGCTCCTTCACCGGGCCAACTTGGTCAGCAAGGCCGACTGCGTCCGCAACTTCGTCGATAAGCGTGTTGATGGTCTCGGGAGTGCGCTCGTCCGACACATGGACGACGGTGATCCCCGCTTTTTCAAACGTGTCGAACACGCGGCTGGGGCCGATCGAGCCATCGGTAATGATGAGCTCCGGCTTTAGCTTCATCACCGACTCAGCATTGACTGCATGTCCGCCGATGGTGAGGTTCGGCAGATCCTTTACCGCCGGGAAATCGGAGGTGGCATCGCGCCCCACCAAACGGTCTCCGAGGCCAAGCGTGTAGACCGCTCGGCTGAGTGCTCCCGCCCGATCAAGCGTGAGAATACGCTGGTAGTCCTTGTCCGCCGCCGGTTTCGGGTCTTTCAGCAGCACTTCGGGGTTTTCCGAAGGCAGGTTCGCATGCACGGCACCGTGAGCGGAAATGTTGTTAGCGCGCGGAACCGTCGTCACGCCAGCGCTTGACGACGACGCCCCCTCCCTCGCGGCATCATCGGAACCACAGGCGACTAGTCCTGCGACTAGGACAACACTCAGCAGTGTTCCGGCAAGGCCGCGAACGCGACAGGCAGACACGGTGAACATATTCCCCCTCTGTGAGCTGACGCTGCACGGAGATAGACGACAAAAGAATGACTAAATAACGACTAACAACTAGTAACAAAGAGCTTAGAAAGGACTTTGCTCTACTCACCCATAGAATCTTAGGCTATCTTTTGGTTCTAGGTTAGCCTACCCTTAAATAAAGATAGTAATTTCTACAATCTTCGGAAGGACGTTACCTCCTATGACTACTCGCACATTCCAGCGTCGCGCGGCTTTCCTGGCTATTCCGGCCGTCGCCGCACTTCCACTTCTCGCCGCCTGTGGCTCAGATGACCCAGACGGTGCCGCGCAGGATGCTGCCAACGCCTCGGAAACCACCAGTTCGGCTGAGGCTCAAGAAACCGACGCCCCCGCCCGTGAAGTAACCATGGAGGCCGAGCCGGTCAACGACCTGTCCGAGGGCGATGTCATCACCGTCGACCTCGCTGGCCTCGACCCCGACTACGGCTACTACGCCGCACTCTGCGCCGCAGAGAAGGCTCCAGGCAACCCCGTCCCGGACTGCACCGGTGACCGCAGTGCCGGCACCCAGTCGCAGCAGTGGATTACCAAGAAGTCCGGTGGCACCACCACCATCGCCGACGACAACACTGCGCACTTCGAGCTCAGCGTCGTCCCCACCGGTGAGGCCGTGGACTGTACTCAGCAGGAGTGCGTGCTGAAGCTCTTCGGCGACCACAGCGAGGGTTTCGAGGACATCACCGAAATCCCGGTTACTTTCGCAAAGTAGCCAAACCACACACGCGCAGGTGTCGCAGACCTAGGCTAAGAGCCATGGAAACCGACCAGCCTGCGACTGCCAAAGAGGCGGCACCGCGCCGCATCACACTCCTGCCCGGCGACGGCATCGGCCCCGAAATCACCGATGCCTGCCGAGGACTCATCACCGGCGTCTTCCCCCACTGGGAGCTAACAGAGGCACAAATTGGCTGGTCACAGTGGTGCGCGCACGGCAATCCCGTTCCGCAGAAAACTTGGGAAACACTCGGACGCAGCGACGCCGCTCTGCTCGCGGCGATTACCTCCAAGCCCGCTCGCGAGGCCGAGGAAGAACTAGCACCGCATCTGCGCGGTACCGGCCTGACCTACCGCTCCCCTGTTCTCCAGCTGCGCCAGCGCCTCGACCTCTTCGCCAACATCCGCCCGGTCACCCTGCCCGGCGCGACTGCCGATTTCACCATCGTCCGCGAAAACACCGAGGGCCTCTACAGTCACGACTATCTCCTGCCGCCTCACGACGCCCCGGCCGACTCCCCGCACCACCACCTGTGGGCAGAGGTGGTGGAGGACTCGACGGTGGCTCGCGCCGTCGATAAGCGTGGCGACGTTGCGGTTTCTTTGCGCGTGACGACGTCCTTTGCGTGGCACCGCCTTGCGCGACAGGCGGCCAAGTTGGCTCTCGCGCGGCAGGCGGCAAACCCCGATTCGGAGGCCACGCCGATGGTGACGGTGGCGGACAAGCCGAATATCCTGCGGGACTCTGCGCGTGTGATTCGCGGGGCAGTTGAAGAGGTGGCGGAGGAGTATCCTCAGGTCGCATTTGATTTTGCCAATGCGGATGCCGTGGCAATGCAGCTGGTGACCGACCCGGCGCACTTTGATGTCATCATCGCGGAGAACCTCATCGGCGACATCCTCAGTGACATCGGCGCAGGACTGATTGGCGGGCTGGGGCTGGCGGCGTCGGCGAATGTTGGCGACGACTTTGCGGTTTTCGAGCCGGTGCACGGTTCGGCACCGGACATTGCCGGGCGCGGCATCGCCAACCCGGCTGCGTTTTTGCTCTCTGCTGCAATGTGCGCCGAGCATCTTGGGCATCCGACCTCGGAACTTGCACCGGCAGCCAAGCTGCGCGAGGCCGTCTACGCCGCGACACGCACTGCCGCGACGCCAGACCTCGGCGGCACCGCAACTACCAGCGAGTTTGTGGCTGCGGTGCGTGCGGAGCTGGGGTCGTAGGCATTGACTCGATTACGAAGCGCAATTAAAGTGGTTGCTATCAATCCCAGCCGTTGACCCTCCGCCGATAAGGAGAGCGCCGATGACTGGGATTACTCATAGGGGGAGGGCCAAGAAATATGAGTAGAAACAGATATAGTGTTGCGCGAGCTGTGCCTTTACGCGAGATTACTACAGCAGTGCTTGTTGATGGTGGCTTTTACCGCAAACGTGCGGCAACACTGTTTGGTCATAAGACCGCAGAGGATCGTGCTGATGAACTGGTCAAGTACTGCCATCGCCATATACGTGAATCGCGCGCTGGACTGTACCGAATCTTTTACTACGACTGCCCACCGTCACAGCGGGTTGTTTATCACCCATTGCTCCAGCAGCAAGTCAACCTGGGTAAAAGTGAACTTTTTACCTGGACCAATGACTTCTTCGCTGCATTGGCTAAAAAACGAAAGGTTGCGATTAGAAGAGGAGAGCCTCTTGAAACTCAAGGTGGGTACACCCTAAAAGAGGCTCCGCTCAAGAAGATTTGCCGTGGCACTATCGATGTTTCACAGCTGACCGAAAATGATTTCACCCTTGATATTTCTCAGAAAGGAGTGGACATGCGAATCGGTCTCGACATCGCTTCTCTTGCTGAACAACGACATGTAAATCAAATCATCATGATTTCGGGTGACAGCGATTTCGTTCCTGCAGCCAAACATGCCCGCAGATCTGGGATAGATTTCATTCTCGACCCGTTGTGGGCCCCGATTACCGATAGCCTTAGCGAACACATTGATGGCATTCGCGAGTGCGTAAGCAAACCACCCAAAAACGAAGACGATCCTTTACACGTTAACTACACCGGAAAAC
This sequence comes from Corynebacterium sp. 5QC2CO, assembly GCF_024580435.1. Taxonomy (NCBI): domain Bacteria; kingdom Bacillati; phylum Actinomycetota; class Actinomycetes; order Mycobacteriales; family Corynebacteriaceae; genus Corynebacterium; species Corynebacterium sp. 5QC2CO. Next base: position 16,454 of record NZ_JANIKI010000005.1, read on the forward strand.
AGGACCCTGAGGACGACGAAGAAGAGCTCTAGCCCCTACTGGAACTGGCTGAGGTCAATGCCTTCCAGCGGGTCGGACTCACGGATGTCCTCCTCCGGTGGCAGCGGCACCTCGCAGAGTACAACCGCCGCACCACACGGATCCTGCACGGTCGCCAGCGGACCGAACTCGGTAGCCTGCGGGGCAACGAGCACGGAACCGCCCAGTTCCTCAGCCTTGGCGACAGCGGTGTCGATGTTCTCCACGCCAAGGTAGGCCAGCCAGCCAACGAAGCTCTTATCTGCCGCATCGGTCTGTGCAGCAACCGAGCTGGCTACCAAACCTGCGAACGGCGCCCCGTCTTCCATCGCGACTGCGAAGGTGCCGTGCTCGTTCTTGTTGCGCACTGCGATTTCCCAGCCAAAGAAATTGTGGTAGAAGTCCGCGACCTGCTCAAAGGTCTCCTCCGGGCCTGCGACCAGCTCGAACCACACCGGGGTGCCGGGCTCGCCCGCTGCAATGAAGGCCTGCTCACCCGGCTGTTCCAGCAGCCCAATCAGGCCACCGGCGGGGTCGGAAACAACGGCCATCGTGGATCCGTCGACAAGCGGGGTCGGTTCCTGGAAGACCTCGGCGCCGAGCTCACGCGCCTTCTCGACGGCACCAGCGGCGGAGTCGACATGGAAGTTCACGCGCCACTGGTTGACGAAGGCATTCTCAGCGTCCTTATCGGCCTCCAGCAGCACCGACACCGGCATTCCGGACAGCATGGCAACACGGCGACCAGCGGAAGCCTCGCGGGCATCCTCATGGATTGGTGCGGTATTGCGATAAGCCCACCCGAGAACACCGCGATAGAAACGCTCGGTCTTACGCGGTGCGACGGAGAGCAGATCTACGCGCAGGGGCATGCCAAATTCGGCGGGAAATGCGGGCATGAGTTACAGGTTCCTCCACTTTTCAGGATCAAAGTCATCGTCGGCGGTGGCCTCATCAAAGTAGTCATCATCGACTTCATCGGCGGTGGCCACGCGTGCTGACATACCAGCAACAGAGACGACGTCCCCTGGACGCAGCACCTTGCCACGGCGAGTGTCGACCTCACCGTTCACGCTGACCTGGCCCTCGGCAATGAGTTCCTTGGCCAGACCGCCCGTTTCCACCAGGTTTGCCAACTTCAGGAATTGCCCGAGACGGATGGACTCATCCCGGATTGCGACATCGATAGGCTCCATGCCCTTAAGTGTGTCATATCTGGTGAAAATGATCGGCGTTTGGTTCGGGTTTGGCTTGGCTTTGGCCAGGGTCTGGTCTGATTTAGAGACCTTTGGAGGCCTGGTCGCCACCCCATTTAAACCTCTATTTCAATAAAAACCTCGAACCGCTACGCAGATGAGGCAGCAGACCCTAACATCGTTCTCATGTCTAATTCACGGTCTCCGAAGTGGCACCGGATCACCAGCGAAGCGCCACCCCGCCCTCCGCTGCGCCATATTGCCGCCGCTTCAGTGGCTGTGAGTTTGCCGCTTATGACAATGGCGCTCATCTCAACCTCCATTTCCGACCTGCTGTTTTTGCCCCCTATTGGTGCGGCCATGGCCCTTATCGTCGGCGCACCAAACTTGCCCCTGGCACAACCGCGAAATGTTGTAGTTGGACACCTGATTGGCTGCATAACTGGCATCCTTTTCTCGCGACTTTTAGGTGTCTCCATCATCACCGCGGCAATCGCCGCCGGTATCGCATTCGCACTTATGCTCATTGCTCGGGCAGCTCACTCCCCCGCTACCGCTACCGCGATTGTCACCGCACTGATGCCGCACGGCCCCGACATCAGCAACGACTTCCGCCTCCTTGGCTTGGTTTTCGCCTCTTCAATCATGATTGTGGTGCTGGGTATCCTCGCCAACCGACTGCGCGGCCTTCGCTACCCCACCTACTGGTGGTAGGCGGCCCTGAAGTCCGGACTCACCTGTGAATCCGCGCCACCGAATTCTCCGGATTTAGCGATAAGCCCCTTAACCTCGCTCTCATCCTGCATGAAGCTTTTTACTTCCGACGATTCCCGGCCTTTAAAATCGAGCCGGACAGATCCAGAATGAACGCCTTAGAGAGCAAGACAAATCGTTGGTTGCCACGCCTCAGCCAATAGCTACCGCCACCATCAGCCCTACCCCCGGGGCAAACTCGGTGAAACAGGTATCTCTCATTGCAATTCCCGGTTTCTCGACTATAAAAACAGCATTTCATACCCCCTTTCCAAACCTCAGTCGATACATGAGACACCACCCACACCCAACAAGTCATCAATGCATAAAACACCCCCATAGACCTGAAAATGGCGTTTTCGCTTGCCTATTATGGAATAGCCGTTTTAACATAGGTGCACCGGTTGAACGGGTTCGAACAACATCGAAATCTCCCGGTTTTACGAATCCTCAACATCTAAAAGAAAGCGAGCGAAAATGACTTCCGACCAGGCCAACCTGTCCGGCATTCTGTCTCTAAAGGAGATTGCCGAGCTGGCCGAGGTGAGCCGTCCGACGGTGAGCAACTGGCGCCGCCGTAAGGTTGATTTCCCCCGTCCCACTTCCAGCTCTTCACCCTCTAAGCCTCTCTTTGACGCTACGGAGATTCATGATTGGCTCCGCTCCAACGAGCTCTTGCCACCAGGATGGGAAAAGAATGCTGAAACCCTTTCCATGAGCTCGCGGATTAACTTGCTCCGAGCCGATGGCCTCCGCCCTATGGACACTGCGATCTTCGCACTGTCAACGCTGGTGGCACCCGCCTCCGAACCTCTTTCCGATTACAAGACCGCATGGGAGGAGAGTGTGGCGGCTCGCCTGCGTGAGGTTGCCGACGAAGCTACGCGGCAGGCGTTCCACGAGTCTATTAACACGACCCTGAGCACGGTTTCTCCCGAAAACCTCGAGTCGGCAATGCAGCATGCACGCAGCTTGAGCCCTGATTCCATCCTTAACGCCGAGCACGTCGTGATTGATGCTCTGTTCGGAGATGCCGGTCGCAGCAATGTCGGCCACTTCACCAGTGAGGATTCGGTTTGTGCCCGAGTCTTCCGCGAGGCTACGTCAAACGTTGTCCGCAGCAAGCAGGTTGCTAGCCGTGACGGCAAGCCCCTGAGCCGAGTGCTCGACCCAATGTGCGGCATTGGCACCACCTTGCTGCAAGTGGCACATGATCATGCTCCGGTTTCTACTATCGGATTCGATATCGACCCTCGCGCCTTGGCGATTGCTTCCCTCCGCGCTCTTATCCGCGGAACGAATGCCTCGTTCTCTGTGATGGATTCGTTGTCTCACTCGTCGGAGCCTGCCGATCTGATTGTGTGTGAGCCTACCTTTGGTATGAGGCTCTCTCGTGAGCAGCTTCCCCATACGGAAAACGTCTTTGCTCAGGTGCTGAACTTGCCACATCCCCGCATCCGAACGGCAGATGCCGCTATCATCGCCACGTGCCTCAACCAGCTCTCTCCAGGTGGTCGAGCCATCGTTCTCACCCCGCTTGCACCACTTTTCCAGCCTTCGTACGCGAAGCTCCGCCAGCAGTTGGTGGCTCTCAACGCTATCGACACGATTGTCCAGCTGCCGTCTAAGATGCTGACTTCGACTTCGATTCCGACTGCCCTCTGGATCCTGCGTACCGCCTCCGAGGCTCACGAAGGCGACTCGATTTCGCTCATCGACGCCTCTTCCGTGCCCGCTGCTGACCTTAATTTGGAGTCGTGGCTCACGACCGTGCAGTCGGGCGGGAAGCTCCCCGTGTCGCACTTCCGCGTGACTCTGGCCGATGTGGTGAAGAAGGGTGGGCCACTGCTCCCCGAGCTGTTCGCTGAACCGCAGATTAGCGATGATGCTTTCACAGATTTCGCCACTCAGGTTGCTTCTTTGGGCAAGGCTGCGAATTCTGCTTCCTCCGCGCTGGAGAAGTTCCTTAAGGATAAGGATGCGGTCCACACCACAGTCGAGCTTGAGTGGAAGAAGCTCGACGAGCTGATTGAGGCAGGCTATATCGAGCGAGTTCGTGCTAAGACGAAGGATCTCAAGGAGGCTTCTGCCGATGGCATTGTGGCGAAAATCTTCGAGCCTTACAAGAGGCTCGATACCCCCTGCAAAGGTTCCGTTGCCAGCAGCGATGAATTCTTGACCCCTAATTCTGTGGTCGTTCCTCGTTTCGAGACCATGCCTGCACGTGTCTTCTGCGAGAAGGGCGATTGGATTGCGCCGCGGTTCAGCGCTGTGCTCCGCACCGATGATTCGATGTTCCTTCCGGAATACCTCGCAGCTTGTGTGAACGCCGATTTCAATAAGGGTCCATCGTCGGGGGTTATGATTCCGAACCGTTCGATTCGTGAAATCAAGATTCCTATCATTTCGCTTGACCAGCAGACCAAATTGGTCGATGTCCTCGGCACGTTAGATTTGTTTGCTGCCGAGATTGGCGCAGTCCGAGAGAGCATTGCAGCCGTGTCTACAAAGCTGATGAACGAGGTGTTCAACGGTGCCTAAAGATAGCGCAAACGACATGGACTCGATGACTCATGAGATTTCGCGTCTGACTACTCAGCTCGAGGAAAAGACTTTTCGTCTTGAAGAGGCTTCAGCTCGCCTGGAGGCAATGGAGACTCTTCTGGACGAGCAGGAAGCTGCAAACGCAGACTTACAAGCAGAAAACATTTCGTTGAACGACCGTATCGATGAGCTCAAGCTGCGCACCGAAGACTTGTACATCCGTCTGGCACAGGCTGAGGAAGATCGCATGGATGCTTACGCTTATAAAGCACAGCTCGAAAAATTCTACGCGGCTCCCCAGAACCAGGAGCCTGAGGGAATCGATATTGATTCGATTCCCACGCCATCGAGTGTGGTCGAGGTTATCGAGATTATGAAGGACACCGACACCTACGAGGAATTGACTAAGTACATCGTACTCACCGATGCTGAAAAGGCACTTGCTAACGCTGCAATTCTGGATCAGAAAGATCACTTGGGCATTTATGCCCAGAACCTGTGGGAAACGGTTGTGGTTTTGCACGATTATGTCAAGGAGTGCGTTGAACACGGGTTCCAAGGGAATTTGCACATGTATCTGCTGGACAAGGGCGTGCATGGCCGTCAGCTAGCTCCAAATCGGCACAAGGCAAACGAGAGCGAGACCGTGCGTTCAAATCCAAAACGGCGTCGGGAGCGCACCTTCCCGGTGCCTACGGAGGTCGATCCCTCTGGAGAGAATTTCATGACTACGCACTTTGATCTCGGTACGAAGGACTCGAATGCTCCGCGAATGTACTATCACGCAGATGTTCATAACACCGGCAAGGCCTACATAGGTTATATCGGTCTACATCTGAACAACACGATGACTAACTAGCTCCCACTTCCCTGTTAGAACCTCTACCAGAGAAACCCAGATTATGATTTCGAAGCCCACCCTTAGAAGTAGTTGACTACCCTTGGTACCGCGAATTCCATTTGCTATCAATCAATGCCACGTTCACTGAAACCAAACTAACGTTAGCTGGAATGTGCCTGGGGGATAAGCTCCGATGAAAGTCTGTCGCGCTGGACGTAATAGACGCGGCAACTAGCGATAAATCGCCAACACCCTGAGTACTGCCGCCGGACCTTCGATCTCAGACTCCTCATTCAGTGGCTGTTCGTACGATTGTTCCTTTTCCATACGACGTCGCGCCTTGCGGTTCAACAAGTTCATCCCCGGAACGTTGAGCAACGGATAGCGTTGACCCTCCGGAAATTTTTTCTCAACCTTCCCGAGCACAAAGGCTTCACACTCAATGTCATCCAGACCTAGTTTCAAGAACTTTGGATCGAGTTTGAAGAGGTAAGTCTGCAGTCCCTCGTCAACCTCCCCCATGCAAACTATGGATCTTCCTGAGAGACTACTCATTGTCCTGATTTGGTTAATCGTTTCTTGATTAACTGAATCTTTATGCCCTGGAAACATCCTGAGCAATTCTCCAATATCGGCTATCTCATCAGGTTGCGCGATAACCTTGCCGAGCATCGGAATGGATATCTCACAATCGACCTCAATAAAGCTTCGCGGCACCAATTCACTGAAACCAAGCGGATGCTCCAAATCCACAGTGGTTACGTCCAAGTGAGGAAAAAGATGATTGAATTTAGATTCCGGCGTCATGGCACGCTGATAGGAACTCTGACTAGTTGAACCCGCATCGATATTTCCTCCAACAGAACTTAAACCGAGTTTCCCACCTTTAGATTTGGAATTCGAAGTCGTTACGTCTTCGCTTTCGATTAACCCGAAATCAATCTGGCTTACAAACTGATTGACCAACAATTCGTCCAAATACAAAAACTCTCGAAGCATCCCTTATCCCTCATCCCTCACTGCATACCGCGGCGCGAACTTCTCCATCTGTTCGTAAACGCGTAGTGTCGCTTCCTTTTGGCGGTCCGGCGGATAGTTGTATTTACGCAGCAGCAGCTTGATAGTTCGACGCAACTTGGCCTTGACGTCATCTCGCACTGTCCAGTCCGTGCGGGTGTCGCGGCGCATGGTTGCAACGAGCTGGCGTGCAATTTCCGCCAACACGTCGTCACCTAACACGTCCACTGCAGACTCGTTTTGCGAGATCACGTCGAAGAACGTCAGCTCATCGTTAGACAGAGCTGGCGTGAACTTCTCGCCACGCTTGGACTCCTCGACAACTTCCTTCGACAGCTTCACCAACTCAGCGATGACTTCTGCCGCAGTTAGCTGCTGATTCGTGTAGCGCGTCATCACGTCGCGGATGCGCTCGGAGAACAGCTTGCTGCGCACTTCGTTATTGCCAGTGGCATCACGAATGCCTTGCTGCAGTTTGGTTCGCAGGGCCTCGATAGCCAATTCGATATTGGACTTGAGGTTCCTTTCGTCGAAGCCCTGGGCCGCAATTTCCTGCAGGTTTGGCACATCCTGGCCAATCTCTGCATAGATGTCGATCACCGACTTACTCTCCGCAGAGTCAACGAGAAGCTGCCCCAGTACACGCCGTGCCGTATCCGAGATAGGTTCTCCACGGCTCGCTCGATCCGAAGCATCCATCTTGATTAACCACTGACGAACTTCGAGGTAGAAGCGAACGTCATCGCGAATATCCACCGCACCGTCGGCGGTCACGGCAATTGTCCAGGCTCGGGCCAACGAGCCAGCCAACTGGCGGAAGCGTTTCGCCACTGGGCGTGCCATCGGATCTTCTGGGTCGACATTCCCTTCGGTCCGTGGCGAACGCAGGAATCCCACCGCAGTTGCAATCGCACCATGCACATCGCCAGCAGCGAGCTTCTCCCGCCAGTCCACCTGCACCAATGCGTCAATCTGTGTCAAAAACCCCTTGGCGATTTCGAGCGTCTCATCGGCATGCTGGCCAATGACCTTCTTGCCTTGCTTTTCCGCATCGACAGTGAATTCGGCAAGTGCTGCGCGGAGGTTTTCAGTCAGCGGCGCGTAGGCAATGAGCAGGCCGTCCTCTTTACCTCGGAAGGTGCGGTTGACGCGCGCGAGGGTCTGCATCAACAAAGCACCACGCAGTGGACGGTCGATGAACAGAGTGTGCAGTGGCGGCGCATCGAAGCCAGTGAGCATCATGTCCTTGACGATGATGATTTCTAGCTCATCGTCAGGATCTTTCATCCGCTCCTTGACGGCCTTTGTCGCACTCGGTCGACGCATGTGCTTCTTAATCTCCGGAGGATCGGAGGGGTTCGCGGAATAGACGACCTTGATCCTGCCTTTGTCGTCAGCATCGTTGTGCCAATCCGGTCGGCGCTCGATGATCTTCTCGTAGATTCGCGCTGCGATGCTACGCGTCGACGTGACCACCATTGCTTTTCCAGGGCATCCGATGAAGTCTTGCATCACTTCACGGCGGTCGTCCCAGCGCATCAGCAAATCGTCCACCAGGGTGTTGAGACGGTCGTCCGTGCCGTACATTGCCTCCAGCGCTGCGGTAGTCCGCTGAATCCGGACGCGCTCGGATTCGCTGAGGCCTTCCATGGCTACTTCGGCGGTGGCATCGATGTACTCGTCGGTAATCTCCTTAACTCGCGCTAGCGGAATCAGGCGAGGCTCGAAGTAGACGGGCACTGTGGCACCATCGTCGACAGCACGCTGCAGATCATAAGTATCAATCTCGCCACCGAAGACCTCGCGGGTATCGCGGTCACCTTCAGCAATCGGTGTACCTGTGAAGGCAATCATCGTCGCGTGCGGTAGTGCTGCGCGCAGGTGCGCGGCGTAGCCGTCGGCGTTGATGTCGCCGAAACCGTAGTGAGATCGGTGCGCCTCATCAGCAATAACGATGATGTTGTGTCGCTCGGACAGAACGGGGTGCGACTTGTGGGCTTCGCGCTCATCCTTAGTCAGCCCGAACTTCTGCAGCGTGGTGAAGTAGATGCCTCCCGACGTCCGCGTCGCCAACGCCGTACGCAGCTCCTCACGCGACTCCACCTGCTGTGGCTTTTCGGGCAACAGTGTACTGGAGAGGAAAGTGCTGTAGAGCTGACCGTCAAGCTCGGTGCGGTCGTTGATGACCACAATCGTCGGGCTCTCCAGTTCGGGGCGTCGCATTACCGAGGCGGTGTAGATTTCCATTTCCATGGATTTGCCGGAGCCCTGGGTGTGCCACACGACGCCCGCGCGGCCGTCCGTGCGCACGGCTTCGATGGTCTTACCGACGGCCTTGGTCACCGCAAAGTACTGGTGAGGCTTCGCAATGCGCATGACCAAGCCAGTCGATGCGTCATCGAAAGCGGTGAAGTCGCGCTGCAATTGGGCAAAGCGCACTGGGTTGAATACGCCCCAGATGAGGTTTTCCAGGGCAAGTGGCGCCTGGCCGTTCTCGTCTGGCTCATCCATCTTGATGGGCACGCCATCGTCATCGACGTTCCATGGAGCCATGTGGTTGTATGGCGTGAACGGGGTGCCGCATTTCGCGTCGAGTCCGTCGCTAGCCACCACAACGTTGGCGAAGCGGAAGGCCATCGGGAATTCTTCCACATAGGTCTGCAGCTGATTAAATGCCTCCTCCGCCGTGGATTTGCCGGACGGCTTCTTCAGCTCGAAGAACGCTACCGGCAGGCCGTTGATGTAACACACGACATCGAAACGCCGCTCGTATTCAACATTGCGGATGGTGACTTGATTGACCGCCTTGAAGTCATTCTTGTTCCAGTCCGCGGAGAGGAAGTAGATTGTTGGGTTCTTCGGCTGCCCATCGAGGTCGTTGTACTGGATTCCGGAGTAGCCGTTGACCAGAATCTCGTGGATGCGCAGGTTTTCGGCGATGGGATCCTGCGACTTCGGGGTCAGCAGTTCACCAATCGCTTGCTGAAGGAATTCCTCCGGCACACCTGGGTTGAGCGCGCGGACGCTCTCATTGAGCGTTCCGCGGAGGACAATATCCTTCCAGCTTTCCCGCTCCCCTGAGCCCGGCGCGACGGACGCACCTGCCATCGGCTGCCAGTCGTTCTCGCCGAGTTTGTCCAGGGTGAGCTGTTCCAACATGTCTTCGCTAAACATCGCCGTCTCCTTCCTTTTGCTTTCCGACCACTCCCTCAACGGCCTCACTTGCCTCGGAGACGGAGAGCTTGCCGTTCATGAGTAGCGGCAGCAGTTCATCTCGGGTGCGGGCGAGGACTTGGTTTTCTTGAGCTTTCGCAACCATTGCTTCGTACACGGGATCAATGCGGCTTCGAATTGTGGCCACCACGGAGTCATTTGGAACCTTGACCGTTGCTTGCTTCAAATCCATCAAGTTCAAATGGATGACGGTGGTACCAGTCTTATAGTTTTCAATTTCTGCTAAAGGCCGCTTAATCGCCTCTCTCAGCAGAGCCGATCCGTAGAATTCACTACTAACCTTCATCATTCGTTGGTTCAACAAGCCTGGAGCTCCCAACCAAGTAGTCGGTCTAAATTCGGCATCTAAGCCAACCAGTAGGTCTCCTGGCTGAATCTCTGTAGAGTCAGTCCGCTGCTCAGTGGTCCACACTTGAGGTGCATTCGTCCTCAAATCTCGAATTCGAATCAGAGGCAAACCTTCACCATGAGAGTTAAAGTGAGCCCCCGTAAATGGCGCACCGTTCGTAATCCTCAACTCTGTGAATGGGATGACAACGTACTCTTCAATCATCCGATATTCAGCATGAATAAGTTCATCAGATAGCTGCATTACCCGCTGATTCGCTGCGATTTTGTCGTCCAAGGCACCCAGGACATCGGCAATAGCCTTCTGTGAAATTAGATCTACCAGTGGAATCATCAGCTCTCCAAAAGTGGATTTGTTGATAATTGGAGAAGCCGACCCTCCTGCGATTGATTTCAGCAATTTGGAACGACTGAGTATTGCATAGTATAGGTACCTAGAATCTATCAGGGTCGGCATTGCAGTAGCGCTGTTAATCTGCTGGTTAGTTAGCACACTTTCCATCGAAAAACCTGTTTTGCCGATCGTCGAACCGATGCAGGTAACGCAAGTGGAATACTTGGGGATAACCCTCTTGCCGACATTTTTAATCCCCTCATCATCCACTACCCGAGCACTACTACGAATTAGATCCTTATGCGAAAAATCGGAGGGTGTTACGAAAGGCAGTCCGCTGGCTCCTTCAGAATCCTGTAGGTGTTCGGTAGGCGTAAGACCAGTCGTGACTACCGCGACCTTAGACAGCTCTATTAATTCAGGTTTCACTTCATCCTCCCCAGCTGCTCACGCACTACCGCATCCAGACGCGCAGACTCATCCAAAGCAGCGGTCAATTCCTTTGTCAATCGAGCGATTTTCTCGTCGATAGACTCATCGTCTTCTTCCGCTTCCGGCATGCCTACGTAGCGGCCAGGCGTTAGCGCATAGCCAGCCTCACGGATCTCCTCGATGGTTGCGGACTTGCAGAAGCCGGCAACGTCCTCATACTCCCCTTCGGCGGACTCGCGACCGCGCCAGGTGCGGAAAGTATTGGCAATCAGTTGAATATCTTCATCAGAGAATTCACGCTCCGTGCGATCGACCATATGGCCGAGCTGGCGGGCGTCGATAAGCAAAACCTCACCACAGCGGTCGATGCTACCCTTCTGACCTGCGGACTTATCCATGTCGAAGAACCAGATGCACACTGGAATACCCGTACCGCGGAATAGCTGCGCTGGTAGCGCCAGCACACAGGAGACCACGTCATCTTCCACCATGTTCTTGCGGATCTCCCCCTCACCCGAACTCTGCGAGGTCATGGTGCCGTTGGCCATCACCACACCGGCGGAACCATGGGCACTTAGCTTGGAAACAATGTGCTGCATCCACGCGAAGTTCGCGTTACGCGCCGGCGGGACACCGTACTTCCATCGCTTATCCTCTTCGTTGCGCACCCAGTCCTTGATGTTGAACGGAGGGTTTGCCAGCACGTAATCCATCTGTATACCCCCGTGGATATCGCGTGCGAAGGTATCAGCCCAGCGCTGGCCTAAGCCCGCAGCACTTATGGCGTGAATAGCAAGGTTCATTTTCGCCATGCGCCAGGTGCGTTCGTTCAGCTCCTGGCCATAAACCACAATATTGCTGCGATCGCGCTTTGTAGCCTCCAGGAATTTCTCCGCCTGCACGAACATGCCGCCCGAACCACAGCAAGGGTCATACACGCGCCCTTCCGTAGGCTCCAGAATTTCCACCAAAGTTCGCACCACGGACTGCGGAGTGTAGAACTCTCCGCCCCTCTTGCCCTCGGCTTTTGCGAATTTATCCAGGAAATACTCGTACACCTCGCCGAGAAGATCGCGAGCCTTCTTCTCCTTAGTGGAGCCGAAATAGGTCGAGCTAAACAGGTCAACCAACTCACCCAGGCGGCGCTGGTCAATATTCTCCGCGCCGTAAATCAAGGGAAGCGTACCCGTCAACGACTCATTGTCCTGCATCACATGCTGCATTGCAGCATCGATGAGCTTGCCAATCGACTGTTGCTTGCCGCCTTCGCCTAGACGACCTTTGGAATTAGCCGTCAGGAATTCCCACCGAGCTTCGGGATCAACCCAGAAGACATTCTCACTGGTGTAGGAATCAATATCTTCCAGGTCTTCCTGGATTACCTCCTCATCGAAGCCCTGCTCCTCCAGTTCAACGCGAATCTCCTTCTGACGCTCATCAAAAGAGTCCGACACATACTTCAGGAATACGAGCCCCAGCACAACGTCCTTGTACTGCGAGGCATCCATGGACCCGCGTAGCTTATCCGCGGACTTCCACAGCATGTCCTTAATCTCACTCATTGTGGAAGGAACCTTGACCGCTTCCTTCTTCTTTCTTGCCATTACTTCGTTTCCTTAACTCTTAGATTTAGCTATCTGATTAAGCTGTTTAGATACGATTTCCGAATCCTCGCCAAGCAGCGATTACTCCGGTGCCGCCCGAATACCGCCACTTGCCAGCGACACACCGAAGTCACGTCGGAAAGCGGAAATGCCCTCGAGCTGCTCAAGCAACTCTGCTCTACGTGCATCCACCTCACGCATCACTGCTTCGAACACTTCCGCATCCCGCTGCTCAATTACGGGCACCTGCCACGCCTTCTTGTCCTTGGTCTGCGCGTGGCCCAGCTGCTCCGCCAACAGATACGGTGATGTGACTTCCTCAAGAGGGGTCTTGCTCCGAGCCCTGGTCTTCATACACCGCAGAATCTGGGCAGGTGCCTCGACCAGCGAGCCTCCTTGCGCATCAACAATCGCAACGGGCTTATTGAGGTAAATCCACACCACGTCACCGGGCTCGGTCAGGGTTGAGCGAGGCAGCTTCACACTGATATCGACGATGTTGGCTTTCCGTGCTCCGGCTGGCGCGAGCCCGCTCAGTTCGCTTCGACCAATAACCGGGATGGTTCCATCCGGGTTTCCAGTATCCAGGTCCTGCAGCTTCGATCCCTTGATGACCTTCACCAACGGTGCCGGCTGTTTGGTCGCCTCGGTCCAGCTAAGGAGCTTTCTGCGGTGAATCTCGTAGGGATTGCCCGCCTGCTGGAGGTTCGGCACACGCGACAAGTCGACACCCACCGCGTCGGCCTGGAGTCGCAACTCGGCGATTGTTGCGATTTCCTCCTTTTCGGATACCCGTTCGCGGATCGGGCGCAGCGAATTCCGCATGCGTAGGTTCTCGTCGGTGAGCACCAGTGAGTTATAAAACGCGTGCTGACGAGGAGAAACCTCATCATTGACCGCAGCCAAGACATCCATCACGAACTGACGCGGGCGAGTACCACTGAAATCGAGGGAGGAATAATCTGCCAGAATGACAAGATCGGAATCGAACTTCTCTGGATCTCGCGTTCGCAGAATCCACAGCGCGAGCTGGCTCTGCCCAAGACTTCTCGTCCACCCATGAGGAAACAGCGCCGCATACCGCAGGGAAGAATGCAGATTATTCTTCGAACCCCACAGAAAGTTCCTTCGTTCAAGGTTCACCACAGCATTGCTAGACTCAATGAGGAGCTCAGCCGGAGCAATAACAACGACGCAGCCCCGCGCATCGAGTCCCGATTGCACGTAGCCAATCTGATCGAAGAGCTCTTGGGCGTCGTCCTGCTTGGCGCTTGCCCACTGAAGGAATGCGACCGCAGACGGGTCCCATTCATCAGTTACTTCCAGGACTTCGATTCCACGCGCTAGGCTCAGGCAGAGCTCTGGAGTGAAATCGTCGTGTTCAAAGCCAATACCGAGTGGCGACTCGTGGGATTCAATAGCGTGCTGCGCCCACGCGCCGCCACCTGGGCCAAAAGCAAGAACCTCCCGAGTCTCCTTATCACGGTGCAATTCCTTGATGAGCTCCGAGCCAATGGCGGCAAGTAGCGCCTCTGCGTTCTCGACGAGCGCTTCTGGCGTTTGCGAGCGACGACGCCGGATAATCTCGACGAGCACTTTGGTTGCGGAAAATGCCGCTTCAGCCAGGATATTTGCGGAGGTCACCGCGTGCTCCAGGTCGCCTTCCAAAATCTCAGATGGCACCAGTGACTCCGAGAACAACTCATCACGGACAGTCTCCGGGGTTACCTCCTCACCGCCACGGGCATGTGCAACAAGCGCCGCCCACACTCGAGGATCCTCGACAGCTTCGTTAAACAAGTCGCTGTAGAAAGGCGCATCCGCAACAGCATCGGAGTTGTTTCCGTGGTCAGTCTCAACGAGCCACTTTGCTACCTCGATAGCATCAAACTTCAGTTGAGTATCTCTCGCTGCAGCGGATTCAACTGGCAATAGTGGTTCCGGGAAAGGAGCATCGGACCCGCCGGAGTGACGCTTGCGCCACATAGTTACTAATGGACGCTGGACATCCGCTAAGTCAGCAATGCGTTGCATTGAAATTGTTAGGGCGGGCATCTTCTTCACCTCACTCTCGGAACTCGATTTCCTTTTCTTTGTTCGAGATTGAGATTAGCCCAGTTTAAAAGCTGTAATATGTTCATAGCTGTTAAGGGTACTTAACAGTCATTCCCAGATAAATCTATGTACGAGGAAAACAAAAGCGCAGAACCGCTTGGCATCATGTCTCCAAGCGGATCTAAACCTCCAACGCGTAGTAAATCGGTTCCAGACCGCTTGGGTCGGAGTTGACGCGTCGTTAAACACGCAACGCATTACGATGCCCCCACCTGTCATCACTCTCCCCGCACCTACGAGTATCGGTGGCACAGGCTGATTTCCGGCCGTGGCCATTACGCATAATTGCCTCTGCGGTGGGATAATAAGCGGCATGCCTAATCCGTGGATTAATAGCGAGAAAACCGAGAGAATTGTCATCGTCGGCGCTGGTGGTTTTGGCCGAAACGTGGTCAGCTTCATCAAGGACATCAACGACTACGCAGCAGCCAACGGCCTACCAGCGCAGTGGGAAATCCTAGGCATTATCGATGATGGCACCCCAGATATGACCTTTTTCCACAAAATGGGCGTGCAACTCTTGGGCAAAACTGAGGTCCTCGCGGACTTGCCCGAGGGGGTTTACTACACAGTCGCAATTGGCAGCGGCGCTGCTCGACGTTCGATTGCGCAACGCGCAGATATCGAAGGGCTCGTGCCTGCGACTCTGGTCCACCCAGACACCAGCATTGGCGCGCTGGTCACGCTCGGCGAGGGCACGGTCATCTGCCCCGGAGCGCGCCTGACCTGCAATATTGAGGTAGGCAAGCATGCCCAAATCAATATGAATGTCACAATCGGCCACGATGCGGTGCTGCGGGACTACTGCACAATCTTCCCGCTCAATGCTGTGTCGGGCTTTGTCACGCTTGGCGAAGCCTGCACCCTAGGCGCCAACTCCGTAATCAACCCCGGTCTCACCGTCGGCGAGGGAGCGTACATCGGATCCGGAGCCGCAGTTACTAGAGATGTCGATGACTACACCGTTGTCGCCGGTGTTCCTGCAAGTGTGATTAAGAACCTGCGTTAGCCGAAACGTTCTTATCCGACGAATTCTCATCCGACGAACCGGTGAACTCGGTCATAGTCACTTGCCCCTCTTCCGAGATGCCTTCGCGCTTGAGCACCACCAAGATCGTGTCGAGCAGAATCTTTGCATCGAGCAGTAGCGACCAATTATCCACGTACTGCACGTCGTACTCGAAACGTTCTTCCCATGTGATGCCATTGCGGCCCGAAACCTGGGCAAGCCCCGTAATTCCCGGTGGCACCTCATGGCGGCGTGCTTGGCGCGGCGAATAGCGCTCTAGGTACTTCATGCGCAGCGGGCGCGGACCAACGAGGCTCATATCGCCACGCAGAACGTTAAAAAGCTCCGGGAGCTCGTCCAAGCTTGTGGACCGAAGGAATTTTCCCACTTCGGTGAGGCGGGACGCATCGTCGACAAGCCCCTTTGCCGGATTGACGTGGTGCATCGTCCGGAACTTGAGGATATTAAACGGCTCACCATCCTGGCCCGGGCGTTCCTGGCGGAATAGGACTGGCTTTCCCATGGAAAGTCGCACTGCCAGAGCCGTAGCGCCCATAACTGGCGACAGCACAATCAAGCCCGCTGCAGATGCCGCGATGTCGATGCCACGCTTAATTACCCGTTGCGCACGGATGCTCGGTGAATCCATTGGTCATCTCCTACTTTTCGTTGAACATTTCGCGCAGAAGCTTTTCGGCACGCGCATCGACTTCCGCATTGGAACGGTTCCTGACCAGCCATCCGATCGCACCCACTGCACCAGCCGCGGCAAACGACGCTGCCGCAACGCGCAGTTTCTTGTTGTCATTCTTGTTGTCAGGCACACTTTGCTTGACGACGGCCACCGCTGGCCTCGACTCCGAAACAACCGACTCTGCGGTATCGGTGACCGTGACCGGCTCGCGCTCGGCTGCGGGTTCTGGCTCGACTGCGGTTTCCGCTGTGGCCTCGGCTGCGGGCTCGGTTTCCAGTTCCGGCTCCAGCTGCTCATCCGTTTCGAATGCAGGTTCATCAGCAGCTTGCTCGACAGCGCTCGCCGCCTGCTCTGGCTGAGAAGTAAGTTCCTCTTCCGCGCTACTTTCGGCCGACTTAGTCTTGTCGCCGCGGAACACGGAAACGATTCCAACCACAAGGGCAACGAAGAACGCAACAGCAATTTCAAGGCCAATTCGCGGCAGGGTTCGGAACCAGTAAATATGCAGGCCGCCCCAAACCAGGTCGCCCAGGCCAGCCGCGAAAGTCACTGCGGCTATAAACAATGCTGGAGCCCACCAGCGCGTCTGTAGTGCAGCATGTCCACGAGTAACTGCCCAGTTAAACAGGGCAATGCCGAGTCCCAGTACAAATCCACCGATGACGACACCAATGCTGCCCCACATCCAGTACCACTCACCGGTAGCGTTAGCGGCCACCGAATACCAGTCGTACTTTGGGATTGCCTTCTCTGGCTTCCAGTACTTAACCAGCTCGTACCCCACTGCGCGCGGTAAATCCCAGCTCTCCGGCGCAATCGGCGTTAGCGGAGTCAGCAGATTTTTGCCACCTTGAAATTCAAAGCGCCCCTGCTCATGCAGATCGACCAGATTTGCGAAGGTAACAAACGGGTCAGTCAAGGATTCCAGGCCCGTGCGGTTGGCTGAATTACCCTTATTGATGCTCTCCTGGTGAGCCTTACGCAGCGTTGCAAACACCATCAACGCACCGGGGCCCATCAGAATGGTCAGAAGCTTGATCCAAAAACCACGAACACGAATCGCGAACAACACCAAGAGACCAAGTCCCACGGCGGCGATACGCAAACGGCCTTGTCCACTATGAATATCTAGGACATATACCGCCGACATACCTAACACTACCGGCAGCGAAAGTACCAGGAGAATCACCGATCGCGACCACCAGGCACCAAAAGCAACCAGCAGGATTCCCACAATTGCCGGGCTTTCAATAATGATGCCCGGCAGTAGCTCAGAGGCGCGGAATTGGTACGAAAACGCGTACAGCACAAGGCCGATGAGGATGAAAAGCCACCGGCCAGGAAGCACCTTTTTATCGAAACGTATTTCTCGGCCAAAGCGCCAAGAAATCATGGTCACGAGAAAGGTCAGCAAGTAGGTAAGGCCAACGGCTGTGCGCAACGCTTCGGTTGAAACTCTTGTGTCATCCCACGCTTCATAAGCAGGAAAAGCTGCCGTAAAGAGGGTCACAAGCGTAAATACGCCCAACGGTGTGATCATCCGACCGCCGTTGCCCAAGAACGTACGCAGGCAGAACAAAGCCAACAAAATGGTACCGATCTGCGCACCCTGCAGCGGATCCGTCCACGATGTCACTACGACGACTGAGAACAGCCACAGAACCGCCTCGATAGCTGTCAGTTGCGATATCCGGGCTATTCCCGCATCGATAGCATTGGTCATCCCAGCACTTCCTTCAAAACACCAATCACCCGCGCGGCGTCATCATCATCCAGCGCCGGACCACTAGGAAGAGTAATGCCACGGGAGAAAAGATTCTCAGCAGTGCCGTTGATGGTCGCCCGCGCGCCCTCATACACCGGCTGTAGGTGCATCGGCTTCCACAGGTGACGAGCCTCAATGTTGGCCTCACCAAGTGCTGCAATCACGCTGTCCGGACTCAACATGCCCTTATCGACGGCCTCCTGTGGCAGCACAATTGAGGTCAGCCAGCAGTTCTCGGTGAAACGCACATCGGAGTCAGAGAGCAAGCGGGTACCTTTACCAGGGGCATCGTCGTCAAGCGAGGCGAGCAAATCTAGGTACGCATCGCGAATCTGGCGGCGGCGAGCAATCATGCCGTCCAGCCGCGAGTGCTGCGCCCGCCCCAGTGCGGCAAGCAGATTGGAAAGGCGGTAGTTGTAGCCGATTTCGGTGTGCTCGTACCAAGCGACGGGCTGACGCGCCTGTGTGGACAGGTAGCGGGCGCGGGAGATGAGGTCAGCATCGTTGGACAGCAGCATGCCACCGCCGGATGTGGTCATAATCTTGTTGCCGTTGAAAGACAGCGCGGCGGCACGGCCGAAACTGCCGGCCGGCTGACCATCGACACTGGCACCGAGCGCCTCGGCGGCGTCCTCGATGAGCGCGATGCCGAGTTCTTCCAGGCGTGGCGCAAAGGCCGGGTAATCGGCGCAGCGGCCAAAGAGGTCGACAATCATCACGGCGGGAACGCTCTTGCCCTCGGCAAGCAGCTCATCGACGGTGCGGAGCAGCAGCTCAGGGTCGATGTTTCCGTCCTCCGCGGCATCGACAAACACCGGCGTAGCGCCGACGTAAGCAATGGCGTTGGTCGTGGCCGCGAAGGTCATGGTGGAAACCGGAATGTAATCGCCTTCCCCAATGCCCAGTGCGAGCAGCGCCAAGTGCAGGCCAGCGGTGCCGGAAGACAGCGCGAGCGCGTGATCAACACCGCAGCGCTTGGCAATCTCCGCCTCGAACGCGTCTACCTCGGGGCCCAGCGGCGCGACCCAACCAGAGTGGAGTGCACGAACGACGGCCTGTTCTTCGGCTTCGGTGACTGTCGCGAGCGAAAGAAAGATCCGCTCATTGGGCTTGTTAGCGTCGGCGTTAATCATTACTTCTGCACCTTTCGGACGCGGTTGAGTACCTCGATGAGCTGGTTGTACAGGCTGTCGCGGGCAAAACGCTTCTCACCTAGTTCGCGGTTGCGCTGTCCAGCTGCGCGCATCTCATCGCGGTCGGAGACGATCTCAGCGAATCGCTTAGCCGCGGTCGGAATATCGCGCGAGAGACGCCAACCGGCATCGTGCTCGGTTGCGGCTTCCTCCAGCCAGCCACCGTGGTTGAACACCACCGGACGCGATGCGGCCATGGCATCGAAGACCTTGTTCAGGGAGTTGCCCTCCAGGCAGGGGTCATCACGCAGCGGCGATAGCGCGATATCGGCGGCAGACACGTACTTGGCGACATCTTCCTTCGGCTGACGGCCAAGGAACATCGCATCGGCATCGAGGCCAGCGTTCTCGGCGCGCTGGTACAACGCATCCGAGTCGCTTCCCTGCCCCAGCAGGACAAAGCGCACATTCTCCACGCCATCACGACGCAGCTGCGCCGCCAGATCCACAAGCCACTCCAGCTGGTAGGACATGCCAAAACCACCGGCGTAGACCGCCACCACGTCATCGCCCCAGCCCTGCTCCTTGCGGAAAGCTGCACGCTGCTCGGCCGGGACATCAAAACGCTCAAAGTCCGACGCATTCGGAATCACGGTCACGCGCTTCTTCGGAGCGACCTCTTTGACGCCATCGGCCATCGACGGCGACAGCGCCACGACCTCGCTCGATGCTGCATAAAATGCCTTCTCCAGCTGCTTGGCCAGGAAAATTGCCACCGGATTATTGAGGTAGCCCAACTTGATCGGCACCTCTGGCCACAGGTCACGAATTTCCGCCACCAACGGCGCACGCTGGGTAAACTTCGCCACAATTCCCGGAACCGCCACAGTCAGCGGGGTCGAGGACGCGTAGATCACGTCGGCAGGCACACGGGCAGCGACCGCGGAGGCGCGCACCAGGAAGTTCAAGAAACTGACGATACGCTCGCGCTTCGACATTTCATTGCGGTACGGAATCGCTAGACGACGCACGTGGATACCATCAACAGTTTTATCCATGGCCTCATCGCGACCACAGATCATTGTCACCTCGTGGCCTGCGGCGGCCATTCGGCGGGCAAACTCGTAGGGTCGGGAACCACCCGGCTCACCGGGGAGAACAAAGTGCTGGTGGATATAAGTGATTCGCATTGTTTAGGCTTCCTCGATTACGTCGACGGGGAGTTCTTCAGTTGTGGTTGATGGATTCTTCTGGCCTTCGCTTGGCCGCATCAGCGCCACTGCGGCAACAACTGCTGCTGCAAAGTAGACAATTGCGCTGGTCCACGCGAGGCCGAGGGCATCTCCGAGAAGAATGCCAATCGGGTAACAAACGACAGCGATGACGGCGGAAATGAGCTCCACTCGGCCAATTCGACGGGGATTGTCGCTGCCGAGAATTTCACCGCACAGGTGTCGGTAGCAGCCGAGCACCACGGCCGCGATAGTCAGTGGCAGCACCAACTCCCGGGCAGGCTCAAACTCATGGCCGAATACCGGCACGATGAGGAAGTAGAGTGCCACACCACCGAGAGCACCAAGTGCGCCGTACGCTGCAGTGACTATGCCAAGATGTCGGAGCACGCGAGACGGGGTGAGTTCGCGACCCCTCTGGTCGCTAGTGCGCTGATCGGCGACCGACTGCGCGACCCAGTACAGCGGCTCTGTCGCCGTCGCCACGACCACGAAAAGGCCTAACGACGCCGGCGAGGCCAGCGCCGGCAGTAAAACGCGCCCCAAGCGTGTCGTCGTCAGCGGCCCCAGACCCGATGCGATGAACGGGGCATTTGTACGAGCTGTCTCTACAACTCCGCCGACACGGGAATCGGTATGCTCGCGTGACTTCGCCAGCGACCAGATTGCCAGGGGCAGCGCCGGGAAAATGTAGGCCGCAGCCCACCAGCGCCAGTCCTCGACTCCAGCGAAATACAGCGCAGTGCTAATCAGCAGCACCGAGCCTTGGAAACAGACGAATACCGCGACGAAGAAGGACACCCGATGCCGGCTGATAGCCATGGCACGAACCATGGAAAACGACACGGTAACCAAGGCGACAACGCCGGCCATTGCCGTCCACGGTCCGTAGACGACGCCTGCGATGGCACAGGCAATCAGAGTGACTACAGTCATGGCAAAACCACTCGGAATGAGACCGTGGTCGTAATCATCGCGGCGCAGCAAAAGCCGATCGGCCCCAAAGCCAACGAATGGTGCCACAATATAGGCGAACTGCAAAACGGTAGCGACCTCGCCTCGACCGGCGGGCCCCAGCACTCGCGCGGAAAGAATACTGACCACAAAGGCGACGATTGCGGCGAGCGCTGAAGCTGCCGAAATCGTCGCAACTGTTCGAACTCTTTGCGCCAGCTGCCCGGAGTTAGAGGAGCTGGTGGTTGTCACGGTGGGGAGTCATCCTAACTATTTTGCTTTCGAGCTAGCGGTTGCAAGTGATTGTGCACCGGTGGGATGCGCCGCAATACTGCTTTGCGCCCCCACCGTGCTCTGCAAGCCAGCGGCGTGCAGCATCGTGATTATGTGTGCAGGGCAGAATCCGCGAATTCAGCTGTTCCGGCTCAACACGTACCTCAGTGATTAGCGGATGACGGTCACCGATCTTGGGAACCTCACGGTCATCAACCAAGTCCTCAGAGATCTTCTCACCGTCACGAAGACCCGTATAGACGATCTCGACGTCTGCGTCATGGAGGTTGATGAGATTCTCCGCCAGCTCAGCAATCCTGACCGGCTTGCCCATCTCCAGCACCAGAGTCTCACCGGACTCTGCAATAACGGTGGCCTGCAGCACCAGCTGCGACGCCTCCGGGATGGTCATGAAGTAGCGCTGAACGTCAGGATGCGTCACGGTAACCGGCCCGCCCTCTTCAATCTGACGCTGGAAAGTCGTAATGACCGAACCTCGCGAGCCAAACACGTTACCGAAGCGGACAGATGCCCAGACACCTTCATGGGTGCACCCCATGTGCGCAGTCAGGCGTTCCGCGGCACGCTTGGATTCACCCAGAATCGACGCCGGATTCGCAGCCTTGTCCGTGGAAATATTAATAACCGTTGAAACATTGGCCGCAGCCGCTGCATCCAGCACGTTCTGCGTGCCAATGACATTGGTTTGCACCGCTTCTGCCGGGTAGCTCTCCAGCAGCGGCAGGTGTTTCAGAGCCGCTGCATGGTAGACAACATCGGGCTTGCGCTCGGTGAAGATCTGAGTCAGCATTTCCGCGTCTCGGATATCAGCCAGGACGGTATCGGAACCGTCGAGAAGCGCTGAACCCGTCAGCGACAGCTGCGTGGAGTGCAAGCCGCCCTCATCGCGATCCAGCATGATCAGTTCTGCCGGCTCAAAGCGGTGAACCTGTCGGCAGATCTCGGAACCGATAGAACCGCCAGCGCCCGTGACCAGCACCTTCTTACCGCGAATAATGGAAGCGACCTTGGATTCATCCAGGTGCAGCGGCTGACGGCCAATGAGGTCGGCGATGTTAATTTCGCGCACCTGCGCGGTAGCGACAGCGCCACGGTGGCGCGAGTACTCCTCCACTGGAGGCAGAACGAGCAGACGCAGCGACGATTCCTCACAGATGTGGTTGAGGACATTAATGCACTCAGTGGACAGCGGCTCATCAGTAGCAATGATGACCGACTGCGCCGAAGTGCGCGATGCGACTTCGCCCAGCTGATCAATGCCACGAATCACACGGAGACCGTGGATGCGAGAAATATGGTTCTCGCCGTTTTCATCGGGATCAACGATTCCCACCAAGTGGAAGCGGTTCTCACGGGAGATACCAGAATCCGTCAGGCTGTTGATAAAGAACTTGGCCCGCCGGCCTGCACCGAGAACAATCAAGCGATCATCCGTCTGGCGGGAGCCAAAGTTGTTGGTAATCCAGCGAGCGAGAGTACGGGTATAAATACTCACCAAAGTCGCGACACAACCACCAGCAAACGGAACATACCACTCAATTTCCGGGAAGGTCTTCAGGACTTGAGCTAAACCAGTGGCTGCGGTAGCGCCGCCCATGCTTATAGCCAGCAGGACAATATCTTCAGTTCGACTGCCGGGCCATACGCGTTGCGGGTTGGTGTATTCCCCGAGCAGCAGGCCGACCAAGACGATGACTACCACGGCGACAGCGACAACCAAAAAGTTCGTGCCTGATATTTCAGAGAAAGATACCAATTCACCGCGGACGATTCCGTTAGCGGCGGACAGCGCAATCAGCCAGGCGAGTACGTCAAATACACACCAGGCGAGCTGCTTCCAGTCTCGGATAAACATTCTTATGCCTTTTACTGCTGGTTAAATTTTCCTACGCACAATGCGTTCCACAGGCTTGGCATACTATGCGATATGAACTACATTTACAGCCCCTTACTCCATAGGGCTACCCCAGCACTTGGGTAGCCAAAAGGCCACCCTTTTCTCCTATCATTCTCCCTGGTAAAACAACGTTTCACCAACTATTTACTGAAACTTCAATCTGTTTACATTCATATAACTAGCTGTACAAACTAACTTCTAACGTAGCCACTTCCTAACGATTGCAATTAATGCAAAATCACCTCTTTATTGAGATATTTATTCAAGGAAGTATTTGCGTGAATACTCAAACAATCGTTTTTGACAAAAGGGTTACACCCCCGTGAGCACATCATCAACGCGTCGGGCGCAGCAGACCACACAGTTCTGGCAGGCCTACAAAAACGGCGAAGACCTGCCCAAATAAAAGCACTCTTACATGCGCCCATATTAAATGCGCACCCAGTATGCGTATTATTGATATATGTCGTCGCACGCCACACCAGAACCCCAATCCCCCACAACCAAACCGCCTAAAAAGCCTGACAAGAAGCGCCGCATGTCCTGGCATCGCAAGGCCGGCATGCCAGTGCGCTGGTGGTTCGCCTCCATCATCGTGGCAGCACTCATTCACCCTTTCGTCACCGATGGCCGTTGGCTGCTAGTACACCTCTTTACCCTCGGCGCAGTCACCAACTCCATCCTCATCTGGGGCCGCCACTTCACCGAGAAGCTACTGAAAATCGACGTGCCCGATGGCAATCGGCACATTCAGTTAACAAACATTTACCTGCTCAACGTAGGCATTGTCGCTACGGTCGTTGGCAAGCTGGGTGATTGGTGGCCGGTGACCACCGTCGGCGCGGCGGTCGTCGGCGTCGCCGTCGCATGGCATGCAATCTCCCTCGGCCGCGACCTGATGGCGAAGCGCGATCGGCCATTCGCCATTTCCGTTGCGCACTACGTCGCGTCGGCATGTCTACTGCCCATCGGCGCTGCACTCGGCGCCATCCTCGCATCTCCGAAGGGCAAAGCGCTTCACGACGACCTCCTACTGGCACATGAAGCCGTCAACCTCATTGGCTTCCTCGGGCTCGCGGCCTGCGGCACGCTCATCACCATGTTCCCAGCGCTGTGGCGAACCCAGATGTCGCCGCGTTCCCGCCCGAAGCTGGCACTAGCAATACAGCTCATAGGTATCGCGATTACCGCGATCGGCGCACTGACCAGCATCAACTGGTTGGACTCCGTCGGCCTTGGCATTATCACTATCGGCTGGGTCATAGCCGCCATCCCGTGGGCGCACAACGTCATGACCGTCGCTAAAGACCCTCGCGACCGCCTCAGCTACCCGGCGCTGTCTGTCGCGGCCGCCATCGTATGGCTAATCGGCACACTCGCAGTCGCCACAGTCAAGGCGCTTGACGACGGCTTCGTAATCTCATCCCTCACGCTGCCGCTGGTAATCGGTTTCGGCGCCCAGTTGCTCATCGGCATGATGAGCCAACTCTTGCCCGCCACCATCGGCGGAGGAGCTGGCCCAGTCTCTGCCGGCATGAAGGAACTTGACCGCGCGGGCGCATTCCGCTGGTCGACCATCAATATTGGTCTGGCACTGTGGCTAATGCCGCTGCCTTCCTGGACCAAAGTGGCGGTCTCCGCAATGGTCTCCCTTGCCTTGGTGTCTTATCTGCCACTTGTCGGCCGTGCCGCGAAGGCACAGATTAGTGCGCTGAAGGAACGTCAGAAGGCACGGGCTAACAAGGAAGCATCACCGAAGCCGGTCGAACTGCACGCAACTGCACGTCGACTCGGTGCTCAAACTACCGCTGCTCTGGCTGTATTGGGCCTGGTAGTAACCGTCGGCGTTGCGCTGAGCGGTGGCGGTGGCGGTACGGGAAGCATTGAAACCACCAGCGATGTTGCGCCCACCGGAGAAACCGTCGAGGTCACAGTGACCGCCAACGATATGACCTATACCCCGAACGTTATAGAGGCAAACCCCGGCGACCGACTGGTCATCACCATGGTCAACGCTGATTCCCAGGTCCACGATCTGCGCTTGGCCACCGGGGAGGACACCGGACGTGTCGCCCCTGGCAACTCCGCCACCATTGAAGTGCCGGTTGTTCCCGGTGACATTGACGGCTGGTGCACCATTGCTGGTCACCGCCAGATGGGCATGACGCTCACGGTCAATGCAGGTGGCTCGGATCATTCACACCGCACCGGGAACAGCGGCCACTCCGACCACGCAACACCAGGCGCACTCGGGAATGTCGGCGAGCTACCCGGCCCGGATTCCCCCACCATCAACCCGCTATTAGAACCCGCCGAGGATGCCACGGTTCACCACGTCACGCTGCGGGCCAGCGAATTCACCGGCTACGCTGCCCCTGGCGTCGAGCAGCAGCACTGGGTCTACAACGGCAAACCGCTGGGGCCAACTCTGCGCGGCAAGGTGGGCGACGAGTTCGTCGTCACGCTCATCAACGATGGCACCATGAGTCACTCCATCGACTTTCATGCCGGCATTATCTCGCCGGATGAGCCGATGCGCGACATCGCCCCTGGTGAGAAGCTTGAGTACCGTTTCCGCGCTGACCGTGCGGGCATCTGGATGTACCACTGCGCGACCATGCCCATGTCCATGCACATCGCCGCCGGTATGCACGGTGCCGTCATCATCGACCCACCGAATCTCACCGAAGTCGACCACGAGGTTCTTCTGGTGCAGTCGGAAAGCTACTGGGGCGAGGACGGCCCCGACGCCGACAAGGCCATGGCCGAGGACCCCGATATCTACAAGTTCAACGGCTACCCCGACCAGTATCTCACCCACCCAATTCGTATTCGCGCAGGTGAGACGGTACGTTTCTGGGTACTCGCCGCCGGCCCCAACAAGGGCACGAGCTTCCACATCGTCGGCACGCAGTTCCATCGCGTGTACAAGGAGGGCGCGCTTTTGCTTGACGACGGCGTGGGCGGTGCTCAAGCCCTTGACCTCGGTGCCGCTCAGGGGGGTTATGTTGAGGCCGAATTCCCGGAGCTAGGCACGTACCGCTTTGTCGACCACCAGATGGTGCATGCCGAAATGGGGGCACGCGGCAACATAGTGGTGAACTAAACCAGGGTTTACAACTTAATTGGAGCGTCTTCTGGCTCCACCGCGCGAGGCAGATTGGACTCGCCCATCAGGTACTGGTCCACGGCCTCGGCGCAGGCGCGACCTTCGGCGATAGCCCACACGATCAAACTGGCACCGCGGCCATTGTCACCGGCCACGAACACCGGACCGTCGAAGTTCTGCTCGATGTCGCTGCGCACGGCGAGGTAGTCGTCGTCACGCATCATCACACCGCGATCGTTGAACTGAATACCCAGCTCATGCGGCAGACCGCCGCGCTCCGGACCGGAGAAGCCCAGCGCGATGAGAACTAGGTCGGCATCGAGTTCGAAATCCGTGTCCTCCATGGGCACACGCTTGCCATCGATGACCTCGACCTCGTTGGCGGACAGGCCGGTCACGTGACCGTCCTCGCCGTGGAAGGAGACGGTGTTGACGTTGAAGACGCGCTTGCCCAGAGTCTCGCCGGTGACGCGAGCGTTGAGGCCGAGTGCCTCGGTAACCTCTGGTGGTTCGGAACCGGTGATGGTGTACTCGCCCTCTTCGTGAGCAGTCGCCACGCGCCAGACCAGCGGGTACATCGGCCACGGAGTCGACGCCGCACGGGACTTCGGCGCACGTGGGCGAATATCAAACTGCGTGACGGACGCCGCTCCCTGGCGCAGCGCGGTACCGAAGCAGTCAATGCCGGTGTCGCCACCACCGATGACGACAACCTTCTTGCCCTTGGCATCAATCGGCGGGGTGTCGAGCTCGCCTGCGGCAACGCGGTTGGCTCCCGGCAGGTACTCCATAGCCTGGTGAATACCCTCCAGATCACGGCCATCGACGGGCAGGTCGCGGGCCAGCGACGCACCGGTAGCCAAGACAACAGCGTCGAAATCGGCCAGGTCAGCGGCAGTCGGTGAGATGTTGGTGCAGAACTCGGTGCCCTCAATCTCCATCTGCTCAAGACGACGGTCGAGGAAACGCTGCTCCATCTTGTAGTCCGGCACGCCGTAGCGCATCAGGCCACCAATCTTGTCGTCGCGCTCGAAGACCGTGACATCATGCCCGGCGCGAGTAAGCTGCTGTGCTGCAGCAAGACCCGCCGGCCCGGAGCCAATGACAGCGATGTGTTGGCCGGTGTCGAAAGTCGGCACAATCGGCTGCACCCAACCCTCATCGAAACCGCGCTCGACGATAGCCAACTCGATATTCTTGATGGTCACCGCATCGTCGTTGATGCCGAGCACACAACCGCCCTCACACGGTGCCGGACACAGGCGGCCCGTCCACTCCGGGAAGTTGTTGGTGGCGTGCAAGCGCTCGAAAGCCTCGTGCCAGCGGTTCTGACGAACCAGGTCATTCCACTCCGGAATGATGTTGCCCAGCGGGCAGGCCGAGTGACAAAACGGCACGCCACAGTCCATACAGCGGGTCGCCTGCTGTTGCACCTGCTCGTTGCTAGCCTCCTCATAGACCTCTTTCCAGTCCATCAGACGCAGCGGAACCGGGCGATGAGCAGGCTCTTCGCGCTGGAATTTCATGAAACCCTTCGGATCAGCCATTGGTTACTGCCTCCATGATTGCTTCGTTGATGTCAGCGTCGTTGTCCTTTGCCTTCGCGACTACGTCGAGAATTCGGGCGTAATCACGCGGCATGATTTTGATGAACTGTGCAGCCGGGAACCGAGTCTTAGAACCCGTGAGCTTGCGATGCTTCGACAGCGTGGCCTCCAACCAGCTGATGTCCTCATCATCGAGCGGCACGATATCGACCAACTCGGTGTTGATGTTCGCCCGCGTCGCCTCGTTATCCAGCAGGTAAGCGATACCGCCACTCATACCGGCGCCGAAGTTGTGACCGACCGGGCCCGCCACTACGACGCGGCCACCGGTCATGTACTCGCAACCGTGGTTACCGATGCCCTCGACCACGGCCGTAGCACCGGAGTTACGCACGCAGAAGCGCTCACCGACAGTGCCGCGGACGAAGATTTCACCGCTGGTGGCACCAAAACCAATGACATTTCCGGCAATGGTGTCGGTAGCCACATCCGCGGTCGGCGGGGCCGAACGCGAAGGGCGGACCACAATCTTGCCGCCACACAGGCCCTTGCCGACGAAGTCGTTGGCATCGCCGTCCAGCTTGATGGTCACACCGGCCGGCAGGAACGCGCCCAGCGAGTTACCGGCGGAACCGAGCAGGTTGACGACGATGGAGTCGTCGGCAAGCCCCTGCTTACCTGCGACCTTGGTGACTTCGTACCCCAGGCGCGTGCCCACGGAACGGTTCACATTGCTGATGGCGTGGTGCAGCGATACCGGTGTCGGTGCCAGCCCATTCGCGCGCGCCGTACGCAGCGCGGGCTGCGCTTCGTCGATGAGGCGCTCGTCCAACGCGCCCTCAAGCCCGTGGTCCTGCGCCTTCGTGCAGTAGGGATCCTGGTCCGCAAAGAAGGGGCTCTCGCCGACGTGCAGGATTCGCTCCAGGTCAAGCTTTGCGACGCGCGGAAGGTTGCCCAGATTCTTGCGCGGACGCAGGCACTCGGCATGTCCGACCGCTTCATCGATGGTGCGGAAACCCAGCTCAGCGAGGTATTCACGGACCTGCTGGGCGATGAAGGTGAAGAAGTTGACCACGTGCTCGGCGCGGCCGGTGAACTTGCTCCGCAACGTCGGATTCTGGGTGGCAATACCGACTGGGCAGGTGTCCAGGTGGCAGACGCGCATCATGACGCAGCCCTCAACCACCAGCGGAGCGGTGGCAAAACCAAACTCCTCAGCGCCCAACAGCATCGCGACCACGACATCGCGACCGGTCTTGAGCTGGCCATCGCACTGCACGCGGATGCGGTCGCGCAACCCGTTGAGCATCAGGGTCTGCTGGGTTTCAGCGAGCCCCAGCTCCCACGGACCGCCAGCGTGCTTGAGGCTGGTCAGCGGCGAAGCACCAGTGCCGCCATCGTGGCCGGAGATCAGCACAACGTCGGCATGCGCCTTCGACACACCAGCGGCGACAGTACCCACACCCTGCTCGGAGACGAGCTTCACGTGAATGCGGGCGCGCGGATTGGCGTTCTTGAGGTCGTAAATGAGCTGCGCCAAATCCTCAATCGAGTAGATGTCGTGATGCGGTGGTGGCGAGATCAGACCCACGCCCGGGGTGGTAATGCGCACTTCCGCAATCCACGGGTAGACCTTGTTCGGTGGCAACTGGCCACCTTCGCCGGGCTTTGCACCCTGGGCCATCTTGATCTGGATGTCGGTGCAGTTGGACAGGTAGTGGCTGGTCACACCGAAGCGGCCCGATGCTACCTGCTTGATGGCAGAGCGTTTCCAATCGCCGTTGGCCTCCATTTCGAAACGGTCTGGATCTTCGCCGCCCTCGCCGGAATTGGACATCGCACCTAGGCGATTCATAGCAATGGCCAGCGTCTCATGTGCCTCCGCAGAGATGGAGCCGTAGCTCATCGCGCCGGTGGAGAAACGCTTGACGATGCTGGAGACCGGTTCGACCTCATCAATGTCGATTGGCTTGCGGTCCGAGGCGAACTCGAGCATGCCGCGCAGAGTTGCCAGCTGCTTGGTCTGCTCATCGACCTTGTTGGTGTAGTCGCGGAAGACCGCGTACTGACCAGTGCGGGTCGCATGCTGCAGCGTGTAGATGGTCTCCGGGTTGAATAGGTGGTACTCGCCTTCGCGACGCCACTTGTACTCGCCGCCGAGATCCAGCTCGCGGTGTGCTTGCTCTTCCGGACGCGGCAGGAATGCGCTGCGGTGACGAGCTGCAACATCTTCTGCGACCTCGTCGAGACCGATACCCTCCAGCGGAGAAACAGCGCCGGTGAAGTACTCGTCCAGGAACTCCTGCGACAGACCTACGGTGTCGGCCAGCTGTGCGCCACGGTAGGACTGCAGTGAGGCGATACCCATCTTGGACATGACCTTCAACACGCCCTTGGAGGCGGCCTTACAGTAGTTCGAGCAGGCCTGATCCAGCGTCAGATCACCGAGCTGGTCCTTCATGCGCAGCTCATCGATGGTTTCGAAAGCCATGTACGGATTAATGGCATCGGCGCCAAAGCCCAGCAGCATGGCCATGTGGTGCACCTCGCGGGCGTCGCCAGCCTCAATGATGAGACTGGCGCGCGTGCGAGTGCGCTCCTCCACCAGGTGGTGGTGGACCGCAGAGGTCAGCAGCAGCGACGGGATGGGGGCAAAGCGCTCATTGGACTCGCGGTCAGACAGCACAATCAGTCGGGCACCACGGTCGATGGCCTCAGAGACCTCACGGCGGACACGACGGATAGCGTTGCGCAGGCCGCGGCCACCGCGGGCGACCGGGTACAGGCCGGAGATGACCTCGGCACGGAACTCAGAATACTCCTCGTTCTTGCCCGCCTGGCACAGGGTGACAAAGTCGTGGTTGTCCAGGATTGGATGCTCAAGCCGGATGCGACGGGCGGCATCGGCGGTGGGCTCCAGGATGTTGGTCTCTGCACCCAGCAACGTATTCATACTGGTGATGGACTTTTCGCGCAGCGAGTCCAACGGCGGGTTGGTAACCTGCGCGAACCGCTGCGAGAAGAAGTCGAACAGCATGCGAGGGCGGTTGGACAGTGCCGCAATCGGCGTGTCTGAGCCCATCGAACCCAGGCCCTCCGCGCCGGTGAGTGCCATCGGGCGGATGATTAGGTCAACGTCTTCCTCGGTGATGCCGAAGACGCGCTGCCGCAACACCGCGCGGGCATGCGGCATGTACTGGTAGCGCTCTCGTGGCAGGTCGGTGATGTCGACCAGGCCCTCTTTGATCCATTCCTCGTATGGACCGGTAGCGGCCAGCGTGGACTTAATCTCCTTGTCCTCAATAATGCGACCGGCCTTCATGTCCACCAGGAACATGCGCCCCGGCTGGACGCGCGTGCGCCGCACAATCTGCTCCGGCGGGATATCCAAGACACCAGCTTCGGAGGCCATGACCACCAGGCCCTCGTCGGTCACCCAGATGCGCCCCGGGCGCAGGCCATTGCGATCCAGGGTGGCGCCGATGACTTGGCCGTCGGTAAAGCAGATGGCTGCAGGGCCGTCCCACGGCTCCATCAGGCAGGCGTGGTACTCGTAGAACGCGCGAACCTCCGGGCTGAGGTTGTCGTCGTGCTCCCAGGCCTGCGGAACCATCATCATGACCGCATGCGGGAGACTGCGACCACCGAGATGTAGCAACTCCAGGGCCTCGTCGAAACGCGCAGTGTCAGAACCGTTGGGGTCGCACACCGGCAGCGCGCGGTCGATGTTGCCCAGCTTGCCAGAGCGAATCAGCGACTCGCGGGCGCGCATCCAATTCTCGTTGCCGCGCACGGTGTTGATTTCACCATTGTGAGCGACGTAGCGGTACGGGTGTGCCAGCGGCCAGGACGGGAAAGTGTTCGTGGAAAAGCGCGAGTGCACGATGGCGAGCGCGGAAGTGACTTCCTTCTGCTGCAGGTCAAGGTAGAAATCCTTCAGCTGCGGAGTAGTCAGCATGCCCTTGTAGACGATCGTGCGGCTGGACAGCGACGGGAAGTACACGGTGTCGCCACCAGAGCCCTCGCCGGCGCCCTGTTCACCCAGCTCACGCTCGCACCGCTTACGCAGGAAGAACATCTTGCGGTCGAGATCGATATCGCTGAGCTGGCGACCCTCGTAGTTCTTCGCGGTAACGAAGAGCTGACGCAGCACCGGCATAGCCTGGCGAGCCATCTGACCAAGCCCGTCAGCGTTAATCGGCACATCGCGCCATGCCAAAATCTCGATGCCCTCTTCGGCGCAGATATCTTCAATAGCCCGGATGGCATCGAGGGTGGCCATGCGCGACTGCGGCAGGAACGCAATACCGGTGGCGTAGGTGCCGGCCGGGGGCAAAATAACGCCTTCCTTGCTCAGCTCAGCACGGTAGTAGGCATCCGGAACCTGAATGAGAATGCCGGCACCGTCGCCGGTGGTCTTCTCAGCGCCGGCGGCACCGCGGTGGTCGAGGTTGACCAGTGCCTGAATGCCCTTTTCGACAATGTCATGGGTCTGGCGACCGTAAATGTCGGCAACAAAGGCCACGCCACACGCATCATGTTCGTTCGACGGGTGGTAGAGACCTTCCCTCTGAGGACCACGAGGCAATGTGGTCGCTGTTTCGGTCAGAGTCATGGCTGTCTTAGCTGTCATGGCTGTTTTCCCCTTGTAGGTGCAATGTGCCAATTGGGGGACACGGGTTATCTATATTTCCAACTGTTTTAACAATGCACTTTCATCTAGGCGTATTGCAATACGTATTTAGGGAACTGGCTATATTTACCCACCCCCGAAGGAGCTAGAATGCCCTTCCCGTTCGACTAAAATCGGGCTTTCACTACCTGCTTTAACGCCATAACCCCCTAATCGAGCTACCACCCCCGCCAACTACGCACAGTTGTTCGATTCTTTGGCAAACCTCCCTCCATACCCAATCCGCTCCCACCGCTATGGTTAGCTCCATGCTCGTCAACCGTCGTTTCCGCTCGCCACTGCAGGGCCTCGCCCTCCTTATCGGCGCAGTGACAATCCTCAGCGGCTGCACGGCTCCCACAGCCCCCACTCCAGAGAGCCAGTCGTACAGCCCGGCTCCGGCACCCGCATTCACGCCCGAGCCAGAGGAACCCGCGCCCGAGATTCCTGAAGCGCCCCACTCCCCGGACGCCCCGGACACCCCAGCGCCCGGCACATCGCCTATCGACGGCATCCGTAGCGCCCTCAACCAGCTGGAGGTAAAAGGGCGCGCACCGAAAACCGGCTATGCGCGCGATGAGTTCGGACAACGTTGGAGTGACGACGTCTCTGCCGAGTTTGGGCACAACGGATGTGACACGCGAAACGATATTTTGAATCGTGACCTTATTAATAAGGAGTACAAACCAAATAGCCGCGATTGCGTCGTGCTTTCAGGGCAATTACTGGATCCCTATACCGGCACGATGATTGAGTTCCAGCGTGGCCGCGATACCTCTTCTGCCGTTCAAATCGACCATGTCGTAGCCTTAAGCGACGCCTGGCAAAAGGGGGCACAGCAATTCCCACCCGAGGTTCGGCAGGACCTTGCCAATGACCCCCTCAACCTCTTGGCCGTCGATGGCCCCGCCAATCAACAGAAGCGGGATAGCGATGCCGCATCCTGGGTACCCGCCAATAAGCCATTTCGCTGCCAGTATGTCGCTCGCCAGGTGGCAGTAAAACAGAAATACCACCTGTGGCTCACACAGGCGGAGTACGATGCCATCGACCGTTGGCTCTCCACCTGCACACCAGAGGATGACCCCGCACTTGCCGCCCTAACCCTGAATTAGGGCAACTTCCTCCGGCGCTCACCGATGCCACACACCGAGGCTCAAGCCGGCGAATATGCCACCTATTCAGCTACGCGCTCGCAACCTCCCTCCCCTCTCGGTCGCGAGCGTTTCATTTTTCCTGAAGATTCCTAGCCCCTAATTTCTGGGGGCGACCGCCATTCACTTACGGCCCACCCCCTTCAAAGAAACCAACCGAAAACCCCTGGATTCATAGAGTTATATACGTCAGTATCAGAATTGAATTCGTTACCACAGTGTTATCATCTCGTTATATTCACTGCTTCCTGTCGGTTTATAACCGTTTGATAACACTGTATCCTCGAGTCCGTTCGCGAAAAAGGTATCCGTCGTAAAGCGCTGCGCACACTGACTGCGTATTTTTACTTTTCTTGCTGGAAACTACTTTTTGACGCGGCACAGGTTTGTTAAAGTCTGGTTGTTACAAAAACGCACTATCGTGACTGATGGTGTCAATGTGACTGAAGAGTCGCTTGGCACTATTAATCGCTTGTCCATCACCTTGGAGGATTCTCACCCATGGCAGCTGAAATGAAGGCTCCGCAAGTACCACTTGGGCTGCAAATCAAGGCTTTTGCCCAGTCGATTCCACCGCTCCTGCGTACCGGCGCCCTGTACATGACTCCGAAGACGGCGCCGAAGGTCCTCGATTACCTGCGTCGCCTGAAGTTCTCCGTCGCCAGCCTGATTTCCA
Source organism: Corynebacterium sp. 5QC2CO (assembly GCF_024580435.1). Lineage (NCBI taxonomy): Bacteria > Bacillati > Actinomycetota > Actinomycetes > Mycobacteriales > Corynebacteriaceae > Corynebacterium > Corynebacterium sp. 5QC2CO. The sequence goes on from NZ_JANIKI010000005.1 coordinate 51,026, forward strand.
TGGGTGCGCTGCGCTACCCGGATCGCCTCGCCCTTGTCGATGATGACGGCGAACTGACCTATTCTCAGCTGCTGGACAACGCCCACGCCCTGGCTCGTGCCTTGATGGACCGTGGCATGACTCAGAAGTCCAGCTTCGGTGTTATCGCACGTAACGGCCGCGGCATTATTCTGCCGATGGCTATCAAGGGATTCATCGGCTCCGAAATTATGCTGATGAACATCGGTTCCGGCCCGACTCAGATTCGCGGCGTCGTTGACCAGAATAAGGCCAAGTTCCTGTTCGTCGATGACGAGTTCCTGGGCAACCTGCCGGAAGACCTCGACGATGTCACCGTCGTTATTACCTCCGTGACCAAGCCAGAGACCCGCAAGAACGCGGGCAAGAACTTCCTGTTCATGGAAGACCTCATTGAAGAAGGCCGTACCTCGAACGCCAAGTTAGATCCGAAGCCGGAACAGGGACGCATCATCATCATGTCCTCCGGCACCACCGGCATCCCGAAGGGTGTCCTGCGCAATGAGCCGAAGACACCGGCAACTGTGGGTGCAATCGCCGAGCGTATTCCGTGGCGCCGCAACATGGTAATTCACCAGTCCGCATCCATGTTCCACGCCTGGGGCTGGGCAAATGTGCTGATTGGCATGGCTACCGGCTCCACCATTGTCACCATGCGTGTCTTCGACCCGAAGAAGGCTGTTGACCAGTGTGAACAGTACGGCTGTAACGGCATGATTTCCGCAGCCTTCTTCCTGCGCCAGATCAAGGATGTTCTGGATGAGGAGCCGAACCGCAAGATTGGTCCGTTCCGCTTCATCGTCTCCTCTGGTAACGCCATCCCGGGCTGGCTCGTCTCCGCGCTGACTCACCGCTTCGGTCCGGTTATCTGTAACTTCTACGGCTCCACCGAGGCCGGCCTGTGCTCCATCGCATCCGGCGCGGACCTCGCAGCCCGCCCGGACTCCGCAGGTCGCCCGGCAATTGGCGCCAAGGTTCGCATCCTGGGTGACGACGGCAAGGAAGTCGAGCCGGGTGAGGTTGGCATGATCCACACCGCTCAGGAGCTCTCCTTCATCGGCTACCTGAACAAGAAGGACAAGTTCACCACCGTCGATGGCCTGTTCCAGATTGGTGACCTCGGCCGTATCGACCAGGACGGCTACCTGTACATCTGTGGTCGCTCCGACGACATGGTGATCAAGGGCGGCGAGAACGTCTTCCCACGCGAGGTCGAAGAAATTCTGGGCCCGGTGCCGGGTATCGCCGATGTCTTCTGCCACGGCAGCAACGAAAACGATGAGATTTTCGCTGACCTGTTCCTCTATGTTGTCCGCGAGGACAATGAGGCCGGCAAGAACCTCACCGAGGACATGCTGCGCGAGTACGTCCGCGAAACTCTGGCCGAGCACTCCACTCCGGACCGCGTCTTCTTCGTTGACTCCCTGCCGCGCAACGCCATCGGCAAGGTTGTCCCGCGCGAGGTCAAGGCAATGCACGAGCGCCTGAACCTGGACGCTCAGTAAGAAGCCTGCACACGAAAGTGTGCCCACCGGCTATCCGCCTGGTGGGCACACTTTTTGCTTGTCTCAGCTACCTTTTGCGCGACTATCCGCGCGGGCGCACCTGGATTTCATCCACGTTGGCATCCGCTCCGGTATCAACGGCCAGACGTACTGCGGCTGCGATCGATTCAGGCCGCATGAACTTCGTTCCGTCGTAACGCCAATCCGCATCATCGCGGTGCCAATTCGACTGCAGCTGAACCTGCATATCGGTATCGACGCGTCCGGGGTGCACGGAGCTGACTCGTACCGCGCCACGCTCTTCCTCGCGCAGCGCATCGGTGAAGGCCCGCAGCGCGAACTTCGACGCCGCATACGGCGAAGTACCAGCTGAAGCGCGGAATCCCGAGCCCGAGTTGATGGTCACCAGCGTGCCCTCTGCCTTGCGCAGCGCCGGCAGCAGCTGGCGGGTCAGGTCGGCAACGGCGACGACGTTGATGTCCATAATTCGCGACCAGTCCGCACGCGAAACCTCCGCCACGTCCCCATCGACGTACACGCCCGCCGAGTGCACGAGCACATCCAGCCCGCGCCCACCGAGCGCCTCCAACAACTTTGCCACTTCCGCGTTTACGGCGTCGGTATCACCCAGATCAGCAACGAATACGCTTGCCGACGGCAACTGCGACGCTACCTTCTCAGCAGACTCAGCACTGGTAGCGCCCACAATGACATGGTGATCACGGGAGAGATCCTTGGCGACCGCCAGGCCAATACCGCGGCTTGCGCCCGTGACCAGGGCAATCTTGGTGTCAGCGGCAATATCGATGCTCATGTACGGCTCCTCTATGTAGTCGGTTTACTTCTTCGGCTTCGCGCCGCCCACCTGGTCGATGGGGGTCACCTGCAGGAAGTCAATGTTGACGCGCTTCGGACGGGTGGCCGCGAACACAATGATGTCGGCAATATCATCGGCGGTCAGCGACTCAACGCCGTCGTAGACCGCTGCGGCCTTGGTCTCGTCGCCGTCGAAACGCACGAGTGAGAAGTCGGTGTGGACGCGCCCCGGGTCGATTTCGGTGACGCGCACGCCATCGGCAGCAACCTCTTGACGCAGGACTTCCACCAGGGCGCGCTCAGCGTGCTTGGCTGCGTTGTAGCCGGCACCGCCGGTGTAGACCTGACGGCCGGCAATCGAGCCGACGGTGAGCACAATGCCGCTGGTGGACTTCAGTGCGGGCAGCAGTGCGCGGGTGACGCGCAGGGTGCCCAGCACGTTGACGTCGTACATCCAGCGCCACTTTTCCTCGACGGCGCCTTCAACCGACTCCATGCCCCAGGCACCACCTGCGTTGTTAACGAGCACGTCGACGCGCGGTTCGGCCTTAGCCAGCGCCGCCACATCGTCGTCAGAGGTGACATCGACCTTGTAGACCGTCGCTTCACCACCGGCGGCGCGGATCTCCTCCGCGACAGCCTCGAGCTTGTCCTCGCGGCGGGCTCCCAGCACAACGCGGAAACCTTCAGCTGCGAACTGCTTGGCAGTGGCGGCACCAATGCCGGAGGAAGCACCGGTAACTACAGCTACTTTCTTGCCATTAGTTGAAGTTTCAGAGGTCATGGGGGCTCAACTCCTTGCTACATGCGTCTACTGATATTCCCGACTGTAGTCATAGGACACCTTTCTGCGCCCAAAACTGCGCGTGCTTTACACCTGATGTTCCACGTGAAACGTATATAAAACTGTGCAGGAATTTTTCCGATTCACCCCATACACCGGCGCTAAAACCGCGATACTGGTTGCATGTCTGACCAGCCTCACTTCCCACATCTTCTCTCCCCTCTCGATGTCGGTCCTCTAACTCTGCGCAATCGCATCATCATGGGCTCAATGCACTCCGGTCTGGAAGACCGCACCCGTGATATCCCGAAACTAGCTGCCTACCTGGGTCGGCGTGCCGAAGGTGGCGTGGGGCTCATCGTCACCGGCGGTTATGCTCCCAACATCGAAGGCTGGCTGACTCCAGCCGGTTCAATGATGGCGTCGAAGCGCATGGCGGATAATCACCGCCGCGTTACTGACCTCGTGCACTCCCACGGCAGCCACATCGTGCTGCAGGTGCTGCACGCCGGTCGTTACAGCTACAGCCCGCTGGCGCGCTCCGCCAATACCGGTCAGTCGCCGATTAGCCCGTTTAAGGCTCACCGCCTCACCGGCTTTGATGTCTCGCGCACTATCGGCGCCTATGTCCGCGCTGCGAAGCTCGCGAAACGTGCTGGTTACGACGGCATCGAGGTTATGGGCTCCGAGGGTTACCTGCTCAACCAGTTCCTGGCCGAGCGCACCAACCACCGCTCGGACAACTGGGGTGGCAGCGCCGAGGCTCGCATGCGCCTGCCCATCGAAATTGTCCGTCGCATTCGCGCCGAAGTCGGTGAGGAATTCCTGCTCCAATACCGCATTTCGCTACTTGACCTGGTGGAAGACGGTCAGACCTGGTCCGAGACCACTGAGCTCGCGCAACGTCTCGTCGAGGCTGGCGTCGATGTCTTCAACACCGGCATCGGCTGGCATGAAGCACGCGTCCCCACCATCGTTACGTCCGTACCGCGCGCCGCATTCACGGATTTGACAGGTCGCCTCCGTTCGCTTGTCGACGTCCCGGTGGCAGCCTCCAACCGAATCAATCGCCCCGAGGTTGCGGAGAAGATCCTCGCTGACGGCGATGCGGACCTGATTTCCATGGCCCGCCCACTGCTGGCTGACCCGGACTTCGCCATCAAGGCGGGCGATGGTCGAGCTGACCAGATCAACACCTGTATCGCCTGTAACCAGGCCTGCCTGGACCACACCTTCGCGGCCAAGCGCTCCACCTGTTTGGTCAACCCAAAGGCGGCTTACGAAACCGAGCTGGTATCCGTGCCGGTGTCGAAGGACAAGGCCAAGCGCGTCGCCGTCATCGGCGCTGGTGTGGCTGGACTCGCTTTCGCGGAAGCCGCAGCTCAGCGCGGTCACCACCCGGAGATTTTCGAGGCCGCCGACCAGATTGGTGGCCAGTTCAATCTCGCCGCAAAGATTCCGGGCAAGGAGGACTACGGCGAGACGCTGAAGTACTTCTCCCGTCGCCTGGAGGTGCTCGAAGTTCCAGTTCACCTGAACACGCGTGCCGACGTCGACGAGCTCAAGACCAAGTTTGACCACGTGATTGTGGCCACGGGTGTCACCCCGCGTATCCCGGGCATTGACGGTATCGACCACGAGAAGGTCATTCGTTACGACGAGCTGCTCTCAGGTGCGAAGCAGGCCGGTAACAAGGTAGCTGTCATCGGTGCTGGTGGTATCGGTGTGGACGTGTGTGAATACCTCACTCGCAAACCGAACCAGACCATCGAAGCCTGGAAGGACGCCTGGGGCGTCGGCGACCCTGCGGAGTTCCGCGCGGGTCTGACCAAGCCGGGCACGGTCTCTGGCGCGGCTGAGCAGTTCGAGGTCGAGCGCGAGGTGCACCTGCTGCAGCGCAAGACCTCCCGCATCGGTAAGGGCCTGGGCAAGACCACTGGTTGGGTTCACCGTGCGGAGATCAAGAAGGCCGGTGTCAAGCAGTACACCGGCGTGACCTACAACCGTATCGATGACGAGGGCCTGCACATCACCATCGATGAAAAGCCACAGGTCATCGCGGTTGACAACGTGATTGTCTGTACTGGTCAGGTATCCAATCTGGACTGCCTGGGCGGAAAGGATCGCGAGAGCGTCACCGGCGATAACTCCAATGTCACCATCATCGGCGGCGCGGACGTGGCCGCTGAGCTGGACGCAAAGCGTGCCATCCGCCAGGCCGTCGAGGTAGCGCTCGCGCTGTAGGGCTAGGGCTGCTACGCCTCGTAGCGGTCGGTGTAGGCGCGCTGCTCGAACTCGAAACGGCCCGGGTGAGCCGGGAACTCACCCGGGACACCGATGGCCAGCAACAACGCTACCGCCACATCGGTGTCACCGGCACCGATAGCTTCCTTGACCTTCTGCTCACTAAAGCCCGTCATCGGGGAGCTAGCCCAACCAAAGGCGCTGGCAGTGACCATAGCGAAAGAAGCGGCAATCATGGCGTCGCGGATTGCGAACTCGCGGGAGAGACCCTTTTCCTCGCGGGCCTCATGGAAGGAGGTCATCGAGGCCTCCCGCTCAGCAGCGGCAACTTCGTCCCACAGGCCAGTCGCCTTGTTGGCCTCAACCAGGCGCGGAATACCGCGCTTCCATCCGGTCGGCTCACCAATGAAGGCGAGCAGCAGCGGCGCATTGGCAACCTGCTTCTGACCACCGGCAGCTTCCGCTACCTTCTGGCGCACCTCAGGGTCCTCGATGCGCACGATTGCGCGGGACTGAATGTTAAAGGCGCTGGGAGCTTCCAGAGATAGCTCCAGGAGGCGGCGCACGTCAGCGTCGTCAAGCGGTTCGTCAGCGTAGACGCGCGTGGCACGGCGGTTGCGGATGATGTTCTCAAATTCGGTGGCGAACTGGTCGCGCGGAGAATGTGAAGTCATGCATTAGAGATTAGCGGGTTGCCAACCTTCGAGTTCGAGCAGCCAGCGCTTCATTTCGCGGCCGCCGGCATAGGATCCGAAAGACCCCGCTCCCCCACTGGCGGGCACCACGCGGTGACAGGGAATCAGAATACCCAGCGGATTGGTGGCACAGGCCGAGCCTGCAGCCCTGGCGGCACGGGGTGAGCCGGCCATTTCAGCGAGCTCACCGTAGGTCACGACCTGGCCATACGGCACATCGCGCAGTGCGGTCAGCGCACGAGCGCGGAAAGAATCCTGCGTGAATACGTCGCAGTCCAACGGCAGCGCAAACTCACGGCGCTGCCCGGCAAAATACTCGCGGAACTGCTGCGCTGCCCGTTCCGCCACCGCCTGCGCTTCGGGGTCGGCGGCGCTGGGGTCGTCGTCAAGCACGGGACCTAAGAGATTGACTTCGACGACCCCTCGAGCGGAGGTGGCGATTCCAAGCGCTCCAAAGGGCGTTTCCACCTTGGCAATCGCCATGAAACCTCCTACTTAGCCCTTGTTGGTCTGGAACCAGTCCAGCAGCTCGTCCCACTCCTTCTCGTGACCGGAGCGGAAGTAACCACCGTAGCCTACGCCCTTGCCGCCAGCCGGCTGAGCCTGGCGCTTTTCAATCTTTTCAGCAGAGCTCATCACATTGGTGATCAGGTCTGCCGAGGACTCCTCAGTCCAGTAATCATCTGGAACGCGGATGGACAGGAACGGCTGCGGAGCCTTGGAGAAGCGGTTAGCGAAGTCGAACTCGGAATCGTCGAAGAAGTAGCCTTCCTTGCGAGCCCAACGAGCCCACTGACGCATGACACCGTTCGGCGGCTCAACAGCCAGACGCCACGCCGACGCCGGAATGTGGCCAGTGATGAAACCGCTGATCGGGCCGAGAATGTTAAAGATGAAGAATGCGCGGACCTTGCCCGCCAAGGACGGCACCTTGGAGATACGCATACCGCGGCAGTTGACCAGCGCTGCTGCGTCATAGGTGCCCTCGGAGCCGGCGTAGACGATGCCGTGACCACCAACCGCGTGGCCGACAGCGAAGTGCGGCACGTCCGGGTAGGTCTCCTTGGCCCACTCGATCACACCCGGAATATCCTTGGTAATCCAGTCCGACATCCGGATGTCTTCATTGTTCTGGTCAGTCTTCAGAGCGGACTGGCCAATTCCGCGGTAGTCATAGGTGATAACGCCGTAGCCCTTTTCTGCCACGGTCTCAGCGAAACGGTGGTAGAAACCCTGCGGCACACCGGTACCGGAGTGAACGGTGATGATGCCGTTGGGAATGTTCTCTGGGTTCTCCTTCGGGCGGAACATGGTTCCGCGCAGCAGGACGCGGTCATTAGCCGGGATAATGATGTCCTGCCGAGGGCACGGCTCCGGCAACTTCGGGCTCTTCGCGGAAAAACGGCTAATTCCAGTGGAAGTGTTTGAGGCTTCGGAGGTCATTTATGCAGTTCCTTCGAGTGGACTTAACAAGTGCATGATTTTGTATACACAATCTTAAAGTGTAAGGCTCATCACTTTCAGCACTTTCGTGGAATTCGGCTCACGCGCGTTACAACTGCACATCCCCATAGGCGCGTTCGTCCTCAATGGGCTCCAGATGAGAGGAAATATGCACACCTGGGAAACGCTCCCGCAGCTCATCCTCCATCGCGGTAAGCACATCGTGACCGCGCTCCACGCTCCACGCGCCCGGCACCAGCACATGGAACTCAATGAACTTCTGATGCCCCGACTCGCGAGTGCGGATTTCGTGGACGTCAATGCCACGACTCCGGTCACGGTGCGAGGCCAAAATCTCATCCACCGCCACGCGGTCGTCGCCCTCCATGGCCTTGTCCATCAGGCCGTTACCGGAATCGCGCAGCAGTTTGTAGCCGGTGACCAGGATGTTTACGGCCACGGCCAGCGCGATGATCGGGTCAAGCCACCACAGGCCAGTAGCCCACACCAGCGCCACACCCGCCAGAACGCCGGCGGAGGTCCACACGTCGGTCATAAGATGCTTGCCGTCGGCGGTCAGAGCCAGGGAGTTGTGTTGGCGCCCGGCCTTAAGCAGAATCAGCGCCACCGCACCATTGATCACCGAGGCAATTACGGTCACGACGAGGCCCAGGCCAATCTGCTCAATCGGCTGCGGGTTCACCAACCGCTCGATGGAGACATAAATAATGGCCGCCGCCGCCACGAAGATCATGGCACCTTCCAGCCCGGCCGAGAAGTACTCTGCCTTGGAATGGCCGAACTCATGATCACGGTCCGCGGGCCGCGCGATAACCTTGAGCACAATAATTGCGACAACTGCCGCAACCAGATTGACAATCGACTCCGTCGCGTCGGAAAGCAGGCCCACCGATCCGGTCAGAGTGTAGCCCCAAAACTTCAGCGCGATGGTGACGACCGCCGCCCCCACTGAAAGCCAACCAAAACGAGATAAGTCCTGCATATACGGGCACTTTACCCGCCTGTCCGGAGTTACTACCAGTTCTATGAGCATCGATTTCCAGTTCAATTTGCAGAACATTTCTGCAGGCCTGCCGTTCGCGTCGCAGCTCGCCTCGCTTGCCGACGCCGTGCGCGACCACGACGTAGTAGTCCAGGCCCCACCGGGTACCGGCAAGACCACTTTGGTTCCGCCGGCGGTGGCCAACACCCTAGGCGGCCGCATTGTAGTCACAGCTCCCCGGCGCGTGGCGGTACGCTCGGCGGCGCGGCGGTTGGCACAGCTGTCGGGCACGAAGCTCGGTGAGGAAGTTGGCTACTCGGTGCGGGGCGACGCCAAAGTTTCCCGCGCCACCCGCGTTGAGTTTGTCACTCCCGGTGTGCTGCTGCGCCGACTGCTGCGCGACGGCGACGTGGATGCCAGCGCGGTGCTCATCGACGAGGTGCACGAGCGCGGCTTGGACACCGACCTAGTGTTGGCAATGGTGCGCGACTTGCGGGATATCCGCGATGACCTGCGCCTTGTCGCTATGTCTGCGACGGTGGACGCACCGAAGTTCGCGGCCTTGCTCGGCGGCTCCACCCCGGCTCCCATCGTGGCGGCGGAGGCGGAGATCTTCCCGTTGGACATCCGCTACGCACCCTTTCCGCAACGGCTGGATGCGCGCGGTGTGACCGACGACTTCCTGCAGCACGTGGCAGCGCAGGCCAGGACACTGGTGGAGGAAGCCGCCGGTGATGTGCTGGTTTTCCTCCCCGGGATCCGCGAGGTGGAACGCTGCGCGGGTTATATCGCGGTTTCTTCGGACGCGATGGTGCTGACGCTGCACGGCCAGCAGAGCTCCGAGGAGCAGGACCGCGTGTTTCGTCGACAAGCGGACGGTAGGCGCGTGATTGTGTCCACCGCGATTGCAGAATCATCCGTGACCGTGCCGGGTGTGCGCGCCGTTGTCGACGCCTGCCTCGCGCGCGGACCGCGGCTCGACATCGCGCGTGGCTTCTCCGGCCTGGTCACCAGCTCGTGTGCACAGTCCTCCGCGAACCAGCGCGCGGGCCGTGCGGGACGTGAGGGGCCGGGCATTGTGGTGCGCTGCGTCTCTCAGTCGGAGTTCGCGTCCTTTCCCGCCTGGCCCGCGCCGGAAATCGAGGTCGCCGACCTGACCCAAGCGCTCCTCGACGCCGCCGCGTGGGGCACGCCGGGGATGCAGGGACTCAAGCTTCTCGACGCCCCACCACCCCACCACACGGAGGCTGCAAACCGCATTCTCGCTGGCCTGGGTGCTGTTGATGAGGCCGGTGACATCACGGAGCTCGGCCGCACCCTGGCTACCCTGCCGGTGCATCCGCGCATGGGACGCGCGCTGCTGACCGCCACGGCCATGATGCCGCGGCACGCCGACGCGGTCGCACGTGCGGTGGAGAAACTCACCGATACCCGCGGCTTGGCCAAGCAGGTGCGCCGCATTGAGCTGGATACTGAAGCCCCCGCCAACCTGCTGCCCTCGGACATCCCCGCGCTGGTCACGGCCCTGGCCTGGCCGGATTTCATCGGGCGACGGCGCAGTGCGAACTCCGACGAATACCTCTTCACCGGCGGCACCGCAGCGGAACTCGCCCGCGGTTCTGACTTGCACGGCCACGAGTGGATCGCGGCCGCCGACATCTCGCGGCTCTCCCACGGTCGTGCGCTAATCCGCGACGGCGAGGCGATCGACCTGGAAATTGCCATGCTCGCCGCCGGCCACCTCGCCCGCACGGAGACCACGGCGCGCGTCGAACAGGGTCGCGTTCGCGCCCGCGAGCGCGACCTGCTCGGCGCCATCGAGCTGTCCTCCCGCCAGGTCTCCCCGACGCCTGAGCAGTGCATTGCCGCCAACTCCGCCTGGCTTGCTGATACGCTTGCCGACGCCAGCCCCAACCTCGACCGCGACACCGAGCAGCTCCGCCGCCGCATGGCCTTTCTCCACGCTCATCGCGGTGCCCCATGGCCGGATGTCTCCCCCGCAGGGCTCGCGGTCCAGGCCGAGCTCCTCTTTGCTGGCGAGCTGGACCGTCTGACCCCACCCAAGCTAGATGCCGAGCACCTCCGCCGCCTGCTGCCCTGGCCGGAGGCCACGGACTTCGACCGGCTGGTGCCCGAACGCCTGGAGGTCCCCTCCGGTTCAAAGATTCGCCTGGAGTACCCGGAGGACCCCACCGACCCTGAGGCGCAGATTGTGCTCGCCGTGAAGTTGCAGGAGTGCTTCGGCCTGGCGGAGACCCCGCAGGTATTGGAAAAGCCGGTGACAATGCATTTGCTGTCACCGGCTCAGCGACCCCTCGCGGTCACTCAGGACTTGGAAAGTTTCTGGAATGGCGCCTACGCACAGGTTCGCTCCGAGATGCGGGGCCGTTACCCCAAGCACCCGTGGCCGGAGAACCCGTGGGAGGAGCAGGCTACTGCGAGAACGAAGCGTCGTCGTTAAGCAAGCCCGTCGTTAAGCAGCTGCCTGTGCCCGCACGCGACTGGGCTTGCGGCAGAGGTAGATTGCGTAGCCCAGGCAGGTGAAGAAGAGCACGCCGCCCATGATTCCCTGCATGTTGCCGTAGAACCACTGCCCCACATTGGCAGCGTGGCCGAAGTCATTGCCCACGAACACCTTGTACGGTGCCCACCAGTTGGCAATCATGAACAGGGTGCCGACAATAATGTGTCCAATCTCGCGGATGAAGAGCACCAGCGGCACGAAGACCATGACGATCGACCAGTGGTGACTGACCGCATATGGCCCGGCGAAGCTGACCGCCAGCGCAGCGAAACCAAGGGCTGCGACATCATAACCATTGCGGTGGTAGATCCAAGCCACGAAAGCAGCGGCGATGGCACCGATGAGGAAGAAACCGTAGATGCCAATATCGAGCGCGGTACCCTCCACCCCGGCGCGGGCGAGCAGACCACTGAACGCCTGGTTGGCTTCATAGGTCGGGGCGCCACCGCGGTTGCCGGCGAAGAACTCATCGGTCCAGAAGTAGATGGACTCTTTAAAGCGCACGGCGAAACCAATAGCGACGGTCACCAGGAACCAGCAGAAGCTCTTGGCCACGGCCGCAAAGTCACGGCGCATGAGGAACACCAGCGCATATGCCGCGGGGGTGATCTTAATTCCCGCCGCGATACCCACGCCCATTCCACGCAGTTTCTTGGGCAAAAAGCCCAGCACATCGGAGACCACCAGCAGCGCGAGGAAGACGTTGATCTGCCCGAAGAGCACGTTGGCGCGCAGCGGGTCGAGCAGCATCACAACACCGAGCACGCAGGTAGCCATCAGCTTCGGACGCTCAGAGCCGAGACGGGTGAAGACCATCCACAGCATCGCCCACACCGCCGCCACCGTGGCGAATGTCCAGATGATCTGCAGGGTCACCGGTCCCGCCCAGGTCAGCGGGTAAAACAGCAGCGCCGCAAACGGTGGGTAGATGAAGCGGAAACCCGATCTGGTGGGAAACTCTGGTGAGTAGAGATCCTGGTCTCGTCGTAGTGCCCAGCCGGCGTCTTGGAAGACCTCGAGGTCCATCATGTAGGCAGTTGCCGCAAGATAGATGAGATCGATGACAACGACCAGCGACACCAGCCCAAATACAATTGCCAAGATCCGTCTCTGCATGACGGAAAGCGTCGAGAGTCTGTCCATGAGCATGATTCGACACTACCGCACAGTTCTTCCTACTCAGGCCTTAGAGTGGGAGGTATGTTCGTGGAAAACTATCGCAAGGTTCGCTCCGAGATCGACGACGCTTGCCGACGAGCCGGGCGCCGGCCCTCCGAGGTCCGCCTGCTGCCAGTCAGCAAGACTGTGCCTGTCGACGCCCTGGTGGAATCCTGGCCGGAGCTCGCAGCAGCCGGCTGCGCTGGTCTGGCGGAAAACCGCGTCCAGGAAGCGGTGGCCAAGGCGGAGGCATTCCGGGAGGCCTTCGGCGACAAGGCACCACATATGGCCATCATTGGTCCACTGCAGACGAATAAGGCTGGCCATTTAGTCAGCTGTGCCGATGAGTTTCAGGCTCTGGACCGCCCGAAGGTGGCCGGAGCACTGCAGCGTCGCTTGGCCGATTCCGAGCGCACGCTCGATGTGCTGATTCAGGTCAACGCCTCCCGCGAGCCGCAGAAGTCGGGTCTGGCGCCGAGCCACGCGGCGGAGTTTGTCCGCATGTTTGGCCCCGATGGCGAATACCCGAACCTGCGTCTACGCGGGTTTATGACCATCGCGGCCCAGAATGATCCGAATGTGCGCGAGACTTTCGCGGAGCTGCGGGAGCTGCGGGACAGTCTGCTCGGGGATTTACCGGAGGGTGTCAGCCTCGACGAACTGTCAATGGGTATGTCCGGCGACTACCGCGAAGCCATCGCCGAGGGGGCAACCACCGTGCGTGTGGGACGCGCCATCTTCGGTGAGCGCTCCTATCAGAAATAAAGGTAATCAAATGAAGGTAATCTCAGTGCCATGAGTTCTCATGTCTCCCCGTGCTCCCGTCGTCGTTTCCTCCTGGGAACTGCCGCCACTGCAGCTGGCGCACTCGTAGCCGCTTGTGCACCAAAGTCTGCGGTGGAGAAGGTTGACGCTGCCGACATTCCGGTTGGCGGCGGTGTGGTGATCGGCAATTACGTCGTCACGCAGCCGGAGGAGGGCAAGTTCGCCGCTTTCTCCAGCACCTGCCCGCACCAGAATGGTCGTATCACCGAGGTCAGCAATGGTGTGATGATTTGCCCGAACCACAATTCGCACTTTGACATTGCTACTGGTGAGGTTGTTTCTGGCCCCTCGCGTAAGCCCGCTGGCCAGGCATCGCTTTCGGCCGAAGGCACTGAGCTGATTGTGGGCCAGAAGTAGGTTTATCCCCTACCGCCGCGGCTTCAACCCCGCCACAGCACACGCACCAGCGATGAAGGACAGCGCCACTAGCCACGGAATCAGCCCTGCCCACTCGAAGTGGCTGAACACCATGCCGGATACCCAACCGACAATGGACGAACCCGCGTAGTAGCTGAACAGGTACATCGATGATGCCTCGGCGCGGTCGCGCTGTGCCACCAGCCCCACGCCGGACGAGGACAGCGAGTGCGCCACGAAGAACGAGGCCGTGAACACGAGCACGCCCACAATCAGCGCGGGCAACCACGGCAGCAGCGCCAGCCCCAGACCCACGCACGCGGCCAGAGTCGCAATGGCGATGAGGCGACGGCGGCTCACCGTCTTCGCCCACACACCCGCGCGTGCCGACGACCACGTACCCGACAGGTAGAGAATAAATACGAACCCTGCCAGTGCCGGGGAGAGCCCGAACTTATCGCCCAGCCGGAAGCCCAGGTAGTTGTACAGGGAGACAAACGCTCCCATAAACAGGAACGCCAGGGCGCACAGCGCCAGGATGCGCGGGTCGCGCAAGTGTCGCGCAATGGCCTGCCCCTCCCCTGCAAACGACAGCTCCTTCGGCTTAAACCTGCGCTGTTGCGGCAGGAAGTACCAGGTCAGAATGGCGAAGATGAACGCCACCGTCGCCGAGACCGCAATCGCCACCCGCCAGGAGGCGAACTCCAGCACAATGGACGGAATGATACGGCCGAGCAGGCCACCGACCGTCGTGCCCGAGATATACAGCCCCATCACGCGACTGACGTGGTCGGCGTGGACTTCCTCACTGACATACGCCATAGCCACTGCGGGCACACCGGCAATGACAATGCCCTGCAACAGGCGCAGCGCAATCATCGAACCGATGCCCGGCGCGATTGACACCACGAGCCCCAGCAGCGTTGCCACAAATGCGCTGATGACGATGACGCGCCTGCGCCCAAAGCGCTCCGACAAAATGGACACCGGGATAATCGCACAGGCCAAGCCACCGGTGGTGGCGGATACCGTCAGCGCGGCGGTGGCGGGGTCGACCGATAGCTCGTCGGAAAGCGTGGGCAGTAGCGCCTGCGTTGCGTAGAGCGCTTGGAACGATGCCAGGCCGGCGAAAAGCACAGCGATAAGCGCGCGACGGAATCCGGGATCTTCTGGCCGTAGTCCTTCGATCTGTTCGGGGTTTTCGTTAGCGCTAGTCACTTGTCCTACGTTAGCCCTCCCTCCAAACCCCTCGCTGAGTACCCGGATTCAGAAAACCTTTTTAATTCGCCCGCGGTATCGCTTTCGTTTTATTAGTTTCGTAGGCATGACTACTTCTTCCGCACAGCCACAGAGTCGCAATCACGACCGCGAGTACGACATCGTCGTCTACGGTGCCACGGGTTTCGTGGGCCGCTTGATTGTGGACTATCTGGCTAAACACGCCGGTCAGACGAAGGTGGCGCTCGCAGGCAGGAACGCCCAGAAGCTTGCCGACGTCGCGGAGAACGCAGGCGTATCGGACTGGCCGGTCATTGTTGCGGATGCCGCCGACCAGCCGGCGGTGGCTGAGCTTGCGGCCAGTACAAAGGTGGTGCTGACCGTTGTGGGGCCGTACGCGAAGTACGGTCGCACCCTGGTGTCCGAGTGCGCCAAGGCCGGTACTCACTACGTCGACCTGTGTGGCGAGGTGCTGTTCGTCCACGACTCCATCGCGAATAACCACGAGGTGGCGCAGCAGACCGGAGCGAAGATTGTCCACTCCTGCGGCTTCGACTCGATTCCTTCCGATGTCGCTGTCCGCGAGCTCCACGAGGCGGCCCATACCAAGCTCGGTGAGACAACCCTCCTATTCAAGCACGTCAAGGGCGGTGTCTCCGGCGGCACTATCGATTCGGTCCGCGTCCAGCTTGCACAGGCCAAGAAGGACCCCAAGCTGCGTCGCATCATCGCCGATCAGTACGCCCTGGCTGAGCCGGGTCCCGACCAGGGTAAGTTCGGCGTCGACCTGCGCCCGGCGCGCTTCCGTCGCCACTGGCGAGCGCCCTTCTTCATGTCCCCTTTCAACACCCGCATTGTTCAGCGCTCGGCGATGCTGGCGGATTACGGTGATTCCTTCCGCTACCGCGAGCTACTCAATGTCGGCCGCGGTCCGAGGGCTTTCGTGCGCGCAAATATTTTCGCGGCTGTCTGCAGGTTGGCGCTGGCGGCGATGGCATTTGAGCCGACGGCCAAGCTCATTGATAAGAAGCTGCCGAAGCCGGGCGAAGGCCCGAGCGCTGAAGAACAGGCCGAGGGACGCTTCACCATCGAGGCCTACACCGTCGATACCTCCGGTATTCACTGGCGTTCCAAGGTGTCGCTCGAGGAAGACCCCGGGTACGCGGGCACCGCGATCATGATTTCCAGCGCCGCCCTCGCACTCGTTCACGACGATCTGCCGGACGCTACCGGCGTGCTCACTCCCACTATCGCGCTTGGCGACGCTCTGTCCCGCCGTCTCCGCGCGGGCGGCATGACCATTGAGGCGGTGCAGGCTCGATGATTGATGGCCTGACCGGTGCTTTTGCAAATATCACCCGCGGACCGAAACTGCCGAGTGTAGGTGGCGGCCGTGCGTTAGTGACCGGCGCTTCCTCCGGCATCGGCTGGGCATGCGCGGAGGCACTGGTCAAGGCCGGTTTCGAGGTCATTGGTACGTCCCGCAGGGGCGCGGAGGCGCCGCACCCCGAGGGCGTGCAGATGGTGGCGCTCGACATGTCCAGCGCCGACGACATCGCTGCTGCGGTCGCCCACGGGCCTTACGACGTCGTCGTCGCCAACGCCGGTGAGAGCCAGTCGGGCGCTTTCGAGGAGCTACCCCGCGAGGCGCTTGAGCGTCTCTTCCAAGTCAATGTTCTGGGGCAGGTGGAGCTGATACAGCAGCTACTGCCTGGCATGCGCGAGGCCGGTCGTGGCCGAATTGTGCTGGTTGGTTCGATGCTCGGCGGGTTGCCGCTGTCCTACCGTTCCTCTTACGTGGCGACGAAGGCCGCTATCCGAGGCTTTGGGCTTTCGTTGCGCGGTGAAGTCGCGCAGTTCGGTATTGGGGTCACGGTTGTCGAGCCGGGTGCCATCAACACGGGGATTTCTACACGCCGGACGACGTATGGCGATGAGGGTTCCGTTTACGCTGCTGATGTCCACCGCATGCTGACGAAGTTGAACGCCAATGAGAAAGGCGGCATTCCCGCTTCTGAGATTGCTGAGGTGGTTATGCGCGAGGTGACTGCCGAGCGACCTTTGGCTCTGGTGGCGCGGGGGTCGTCGGCAAGCGTTGCGGTGCCCTTCATGCGCCGAATCCCGACGCAAGCGATGTTGACCATCATGCGCCGGGTGCACGGGCTGCGGTGAGTTAATCGGCGACGGCGCGCATCTCGACGGCCTGCGCACACGCCTCCGCGGCTTCGTGGGCTAGGTTGATGGCCTCTTGCTCGTCTGCGACTTGGACGATCCAAAAAGCCGACGGGAACGTCATCGCGTTGTAGTACGGCAGATCGCTATGTGAACCATCCGGCAGCACCGTCATGGCATCCTCCGGCGATACCAGCCCGCCGGACATAACCCAGTGGCCTTCGTCCTGAAGCTTCTGATTGAAGCGTCCAATCCGTTCAAAGGCAGCGTGCATTTCCTCATCAGAGTCATACGCGTTGATATCTCTGCGGCCATGGACCGTGAAAAAGTACTGCACACCAAGCTCCTGAGTTTCGTTTTGCTAAGTGTAACAGATTGCGCGGGGCTGGAACCGGGAATTTGTGAGGAATTTAGAGCTTTGGTTGAGCGTTTTTGCGGCCAGGGCCTAGTTTTCCTGTTGCGCAGCGGCGGCTCGCTGTGCCCTGATTTCCGCTACCTGCTGCTTGCGGGTATTGAAACCCATGCGCCACGGGGCGGCTAGACCTGACTCGGGGGCATGCGGGTTATCACGCCAAGATTTGCCCTCGTTGTAGGCCTGCGCGCCCTCACGGTATGCGGCGGACTGCTCAGTAAAGGTTGGATACGGCTGTTCGTCAGCCTGCCTGGCCTGCGCACCGACCGATTTCATTCTCGCGCGCAGTTCCTTGATTTTGTTCTTCGCCCTTTCGTCATGCTGTTCCTGCTGCTCTGCGATCTCAGCAATTGCCTGTTGCTCGGTGATGGGGTCGAACGAGGCTTGTCCTGCCTGGTCGTAGGCTTCCTTAGCGCGCGGAGTGCGCTCCCAATCACGCAAAGACGGATTGTAAACGCACCAGTCTTCCTGACCGTCATCTTTGTAGATACTGCCGCTGTGATCCCAATACCTTGTCATGCGTTTACCCTCCTGAGTGTTTTTCATGGGTTTGACTACGCCGTTAGGTACAGGGAACCCGAAGGCGACAGAATCTACACTAACCTCTCCGCAGCTTCCGCCAGACCCAATCAACGATTACGAAGCCAACGAGAGTCACACCAAACAGTGGTGCAACCACCGAGTAGGCAATCAGCAATGCCACAACAGCCGCCGCAACACCCGGGCGAATGTCCCGCCAACGCGTCGGCGCCGGGAGCCTGCCAGGACGGCCACCTCGACCGCGTCCAAACCACATCGCGTACCCGCGCACAATCATCGCCAACAGAGCGACACCGATTAGTGCCAGGACCAGCTGATTCACCCACCCGAACAGGATGCCCATGTGCGCGTTAATCAGCCATTCAGTCAGCTTCGCCGGCAGCGGCCAGTCCGCAAAATGAATCCGATCGACCATCGCTCCGGTCGAACCGTCAACGGTGACGGTCTCAATGCCCATCCGCCATTCCTCGCGGGCTTCCTTGGCCATCCACACCGTGCCAGCCTCCGGTGGTGTCAGTTCGACTTTCCCGGACAGGCCCTCGGCACGTGCGAGGTTCATAACACTATCTGCCTCTGACCAGTCATAATTCGCTGGTGCAGTCGCAGTCATGGCTGGTTTCGGTGCGTACCAGTCCATCGTCTCGCGCAGCTTTGCGATGCCCGTTCCAGCCACCCACGACCACGTCAGGCCGGTGACGGTCAGGAACAAAAGTCCAACGCTGATCGCCACACCAACATTCGCGTGACGACGCATATGATGCGCCCTCTTACTTGTTCCCTGTGTCCGCTTGCGACGCGAGCGGTCCCACCAGAGCCAGAGGCCGCCGATAGCCAAGGCCCCCATCCAGGATGCGGCCGTCTCGGAGTAGAGGCGACCAAAATCGTTATCAATCCAGAGCCTGCGGTGCCCTTCCGAAATCCAGGCTCGCAGCGGCAGCGCCGCCGAGGAACCGTACTGCGCCAGGTCGCCCTTGATGCTCAAGTCACCTGGGTCGACAAACACCGCATGTCGGTAGGACTCCGACTTCAGCTGTTCGTCATTGAACATCACTCGTGTTGTCTGCCCCGGCTTTTCCGGGACCTGCACCGCGGTCACCGGCAGGTCTGGGTGCACGCGCTGCGCGACTTCAACCTGCTTTTCCAGTGGTTGTGCGGGAAGACTTGATGTTGCAGTTAGTTCTTCGTGGTAAACCACCTTTTCTATGCTCGGAGCGAGGGCATACGCCACGCCTGTGATAGCTGCAATAACAAGTAGTGGCGCAACGAGGATGCCTGCAACGACATGGATTCGGTGCAGTAATGCTCGTGGCCCACCATTTTTCTGTGTCTGTGCGACGGGGTTTGCGGCTGGAGTTCCAGCGGCATCGCCTGTGGCTAGTGAAGTCATGTCCTATTAGTCGTACGAACTGCCCCAGTTGTTCCCCAGCAAGCTCACTTTTATTACTTCTAGGGGTAACCATTTGGCCACGCGCCCCGTTGAAGGCTGCCGGTGTACGAATGCCCGTCGTAAAGCACGCGTACCCTCGAACACATGGCTTATCCAGACGTGTACCACGCCAATGACAACCGCTATGAAACGATGCCCTACAACCGCTCCGGCAACACTGGCCTGAAACTTCCGGCCATTACGCTGGGACTTTGGCATAACTTTGGTGATGACCGGCCGCTCGAGACACAGCGTGAGATTCTGCGCACCGCCTTCGACCACGGCGTCACGCACTTCGACCTCGCCAACAATTACGGCCCACCGCAGGGTTCCGCGGAGGAAAACTTCGGCCGCATCATGGCCAAGGACTTCGCGCCCTACCGCGATGAAATGATCATTTCCTCCAAGGCCGGCTGGTACATGCAGGATGGCCCCTACGGCTTCGGCGGCTCGCGGAAATACCTTGTGGCCAGCTGCGATGCCTCACTGAAGCGCATGGGCCTGGATTATGTGGACATTTTCTACCACCACCGCCCCGACCCGGAGACGCCTATCGAGGAAACCGTCGCCGCCCTCGACTTCCTCGTCCGGTCCGGCCGCGCGCTCTACGTCGGCGTGAGCTCCTACTCCCCCGAGCTCACGCGCCGCGCGCAGAAAATCGCCCGTGAGCTGGGAACTCCACTGACCATTCACCAGCCGAGCTACTCCATGTTCAACCGTTGGATCGAGGACGAATTGCTGGAGACCTGCGCCGCCGAAGGCATGGGCGTCATCGCCTTTTCCGCGCTTGCGCAGGGTCTTCTCACCGACCGCTACTTGGATGGCGTGCCGGAGTCCTCGCGTCTCGGGGCGCACAAGATGAGCTCGGGGTTCCTCAACGACGACACGCTCACCGCCATCCGCGAGCTCAACGCCATTGCTTCACGACGAGGCCAGTCCCTGGCACAAATGGCCATCTCGTGGGTTCTCCGCCGTGACGAAGTAACCTCGGCCCTGATCGGTGCATCGTCGGTGGAGCAGCTGAAGAACAGCCTCGGCGCCCTGGAGGCTGCGCCGTTTAGCGACGAAGAACTCGCGGAGATCGACAAGTGGGCCGTTGACCGTGGGATTAACCAGTGGCAGGGCGCTACGGAGTCTGTGTAAAAGGGCGTCTATGCAGTTGGCGCATCAAGCGCCGGCAGCACATACTCAATTAGCTCATCAATCTGCTCCTCCGCATCTCGCTTGGAGGTGCGGAAGTTGATGCTGACGTGGTTGATGCCGAGCTGTCGCTGGGATTGCAGCAGTTCAATGAGCTTGTTGCGGCCAAGTCGGTACCCGAAGTGGCCGCCCTGCGCGGGCGCGTCGGGGTCTTCATAGAGGTCAATCCACAGTGATTCCAGGAAGGGTTTGAAGACACCCTCACCGCACTCCTGGGCCACCGCCTCCTGCCAGTTAGCGATATTTTTCTTCTGCATCTCCAGGCCTTTGTGGTACATGAACCACCCGTCGGCATGAGCGGCTTTCCACTCCAGGCTCTGCTGGCATGAGCCGGTGGCCAACAGCGGAACTCGGCGTGCCAGCGGCTTGGGCACCACATCGGATCCGCCCATCTTTCCTTCGGACCACCGGATAGGCCGGTAACTAGTGCTCATGGCCTTTTCATAGACCTCGATATGCTCGCGGAAACGCTCACCGCGCTTGCCTTTGTCCTGATTAAAGGCAGGGAACTCCTCGGGTCGGTCGCCGGTGGCAACGCCAAAGAGGAAACGGCCGTCGGAAAGCCTGTCCAGCGTGGCAGCGCGCTTAGCCATCACCAACGGATGCTGGAAGGGAACGACGACTGCGCCGGTGCCGAGCGCTATGTCGGTGGTGTGTGCGACGATGTAACTGAGGTACATCCAAGGGTCGTAGACCTGGCCGACGTCGCCAAATGTTTCCACGCGCAGCGGGATGTCACGTGCCCACACCGCCGCGATGCCTGCGCGTTCGGCTTTCTGGATTAGTCGAATCTGGTTGCTCAGCGCGTCCTTGGGTTCTGCTTCGGCATCCTGCTCGATGGGCAGACTGAGCCCCACAGTTAGCCTGCCCGGCGCGAATGTGCGCTGGTAACCGGGCAGTTCATCGATGGGCTTGTCCGAAAGATCAAACAGCGAGCTCATGCTGCTCAACGGTAGTACAGCTGACGTCGCGAAAACTGCGGAATTTTTAGTTTTGCTCAGTGTATTATCGGTGAATGGACTCCACGACTAGTAACTTCCTCACCACGAATCACCACTCGGGCAAGACAGCGATTGCCTACTCGCTACACCAGCACCGAGGTTCCAACCTCCCGGTATTGGTGCTGATTCATGGTGTGTGCCATTCTCGGTATGCCTGGGATGACGTAATTGCGCACCTAGTCAACGATTTCCGCGTCATCACTGTGGATCTTCCTGGACATGGTGAATCGGGGCGGCCGACAATCGAAACCTCCACCAGCGAGGACATGGGCAAGCGCATGCTGGCCGAACTGCGCGCTTTCTTGGATGAGCTATCCGCCACGCTTCCCGACGCCGATACAAAACCACATATCGCAGGAAACTCTCTGGGCGGTTACTTCGCCCTTGAACTTGCACGTCAGGGATATGCTGCATCGGCGGTGGCTTTTAACCCCGCTGGCTTTTTCCACGGCAAACTCGATCAGATCCGCACCGCCAGCCAATTCCTCATTTTGTATGGCACCGCCAAGGTACTTCGGAAGCTACTTCCGACGATGGCAAAAACAAAAGTGGGCCGGACAGCGATGTTCGGAATGTTTTCCGCACGCCCCTGGAAATTGTCGCCCGAGCAGGTCAGCCGGGATGCCGCGGGGCTGCTCAAAAACAATATCTTCCTGTCCGCGCTCGACACTACGTTCTCTTTTTCCGCCGACACTGGCCAGGCAGCTCAGACTTGCTATTGGGGCACCACGGACCTGACTCTCATTCGAGGCTGGAAGCGTCACTACGACGTGCTCCCCAATGCTGAGCTCCACCTACTACCCAAGCTCGGCCATGTGCCCATGGTTGATGATGCTAGGCAAGTCGCGGCTGCCATTTTGGCCAGTGCACGGCCGAGACTGTAGCTAACGACTGAGCACATAGGCTTCATCGTCGAACTTCCTGGTCTTGGCTCTAAACAGCCATGTCCAGCTCGGCCATACGGCAGGGGCATTGCCGTGGGCGTCGCGATACCAGGAACCGCAGCCGGTAATCCAAACTGTTGTCTTCACTCGCTCCCGCACCCAGTCATTCCATTTATTAAATGCCTGCTCGCGGACTTCCGCGACGTTCACCCCAGCACGTTTTTTGGCTTTAAGCATTTCGACGAAGTACTTCACCTGCGACTCGATCATGTAGATCATGGACGAATGCCCCAGCCCCGTGGCGGGACCCATGATTATTGTCATGTTCGGAAAACCAGGCACAGTGGCACCTTTGTAGGCACTCATGCCCTCACGCTGCCATTTGGTAGCTAGGGACTGTCCACTTCCGTCGTGTATCAGGTCGAACGCCGGAGAGTCCGTCACGTGGAATCCGGTGCAAATAATCAATACGTCAATCGCTCGTTCAGTGCCGTCGACGGTGGTAATCGAATGCGAACCAACCTTGTCGATCGGACTCGTTACAAGCTCCACATTCTCCCGAGCAATTGCGGGGAAATACGTATTCGAAATCAGCATCCGCTTGCAACCGATGGTGAATTTCGGTGTGAGCTTCTCACGCAACTCGGGATCTTTCACCTGCATGCGAAGCAGTCCCTGCGACGCAAGCTTAATTGGCGCCATGAAGCGGCTATCCCGTGTTAACCCAGGAATCTGAAGCTCGCGGAAAAACCAATCTTGAGCCCGCACGACTCGGCGTAGCCCTGGGATTTTACGAAGCGCAGTGCGTTCAATACTGGTGTAATTCCGATCCAGGCGGGGAATCACATAGGGCGCAGTGCGCTGATACACATCAAGATGGCCAACAACAGATGCAATCTTGGGAATGATCTGAATCGCCGAGGCCCCAGTGCCGATAACGGCAACTCGCTTATCGCGGAGGTCAACCTCGTGATTCCAGCGCGAGGAGTGGAAGAGCTCTCCCGAAAAAGTCTCAATACCCTGGATGTCAGGCATACGCGGCTCACATAGAGCGCCCACTCCCAGCACCAGCTCTTTGGCCGCCCATGTTGTTCGGGCACCAGAATCGATGTCTTCGGTTACTACTACCCAGCGGGCAGCGTCGTCGTCCCAGCGGGCATCAACCATCTCAGTTTTAAAGTGGGCACTGCTGTATAGCCCGTAATTCCTCGCAACCTCGCGCTGATACTGATAAATCTCGGGCTGCGTGCCAAAGCTGCGGGACCAGTCGAAGTCCTGAGCAAAAGAAAGTGAATACAAATGGCTTGGAACATCGCAAGCAGCTCCTGGGTAGGAGTTATCCCGCCACGTTCCACCGAAATCATGACCGCGGTCAATGATGTGGAAG
Organism: Corynebacterium sp. 5QC2CO; assembly: GCF_024580435.1. NCBI lineage: Bacteria > Bacillati > Actinomycetota > Actinomycetes > Mycobacteriales > Corynebacteriaceae > Corynebacterium > Corynebacterium sp. 5QC2CO. The sequence goes on from NZ_JANIKI010000005.1 coordinate 74,638, forward strand.
TCGTTAATACCCTCTTTTTGCAGAGCAACAGCCGTTGCCATTCCGGAGAAGCCGCCGCCAATAATCAACACATTCGTTTGTTTATCGAAAGTATCCATGGGGCAAGCTTAGTCACTGCCACAGAATCACCCAACCGAACCGCCGCAGCACTCGTCGTTAAGCTGGAAACATGCTTGAGGATGTCATCATCGTCGGTGGCGGCCAAGCTGCCCTCGCTACCGCCTATTACTTGCACAAACACGGCATTGACCCGCTCATTCTGGACAATCAGCCCGCTCCCGGCGGCTCCTGGCACAATACCTGGCCCTCACTGACGCTCTTTTCCACCCCGGGCTTTTCCAACCTTCCGGGCATTCGTATGCCCGATTATGACGGTTTCCCGCCCGCTTCCCACGTGATTGACTACCTCAGCTCCTACGAAAACCGCTACGAACTGCGCGTTCAGCGCCCGGTCACCGTCACGCACGTCTCCCACGACGGCATCTTCCACCTCACCAGCGATGCCGGTGACTTCGAATCCCGCCAGCTCATCGCCGCCACCGGCAACCGTCCCTTCGTCCCGTATTACCCCGGCACGACCACCGCGAAACAGTGGCATTCGGCCAACTACCCAGGTCCCGAGCCATTCGAAGGCTCCCGCGTTGCCGTTGTCGGCGCGGCGAACTCCGGCGCACAAATAGCCTCTGAACTGGTACTTTCTAACATCGACACCACCTGGTTCACCCGCCACGAACCACGCTGGATGCCCGACGACGTCGACGGCCGCGTCCTATTCAAACGCTACCGCCAGGACGCCACCGACAGCATCGGCGACATCGTCGTCCTACCGCCCGTCCGCAAAGCCCGCGACTCCGGCGCACTCACCTGGACACCCATGTTTTCTTCGCTTGACGACGTCCACGCGGACCACCTCATCTGGTGCACCGGTTTCCGCCCAGCGCTCGGCCCTTTCCGCAGCGTCAACTCTGACCTCCTCGAATTCGTCGGCTACGGCGACTGGGTTGGCCCCGGTGCCGCCACGATCATGGGTGTTGGCCCCTTCGCTAAGCGCGCGGCCGAGCGGGTGGCTGCCCGCCTGTCAGCATGACCTGCATCAACAGCATGTCCAACCAGTGCCCGTTCTTCGTACCCACCTGCGGCAGCAGTCCAACGCGCTGAAAGCCATACTTTTTGTGCAGCGCAATCGACCCCTCGTTGCTGCCTTCAATCGCCGCAACCAGAACGTGCTTTCCCGCCTCCCGAGCAGCATCGATGGTCGCGCTTAACAGTGCGCCGCCAATTCCCCGGCCCTGAAAGTTCGGATGCACGTAGATGGAGTTTTCCACCGTGTACTGAAACCCGTCGAAGTCACGGAAATCGCTAAAAGTGGCATACCCAGCGACTTCGTCGTCAAGCGTGGCGACGAAAACCGGGTAGCCCTTGTCCCAGTGCGCCTCCATCCATGCGATGCGATTCTCCGCGCTGACAGTGTCATCGTTCCAGATGGCGACGGTATTAATCACGGCTTCGTTGTAGATCTCCGCGATTGCTGCGGCGTCCTCCCGCTTTGCGTGCCGGATGATCATGGTTTTGCCCCCATTGTCTGCGCTGTTTCTGTGCTGTTTCTGTGCTGTTTTCTACAGCTCCGCTTTTATGAAAGCGAGATTACCAAGCTTCCATTTTCGAACGGGTGTTTTATTTGCATTTTTGGGACAGCACCTAGCGCGCGCCCTGCAAATGACCAGTTAAACGGCGCTTTTATGGCCAACCCTCCACCTTCGAAAACTCCTCAAAATTCTCTTTCATTTCTCTTTACAAGCCAGAAAAGCGCCTGTACGATAACAAGTAAGTTCGAAAGAAAACCGACAACCATTGGAGCACCAGGGGGATCCAATGAAGTCCGAACAAGTACCCGAACCATATTGGGCTCATGAGAATTCTGAAGATGAGCTCTCAGCACTCGCGCGGGCTACCAACCGCGCCCAACTTGAGTTAATTGAAGCCTGCTGCCCTGCAGGTGATGATGACGTTGAAAACCATGCCGCTCGGATCAGCGTTCGGCTGGGAATCACTCGCAGTGAGGCACTGCGTATCTGTGACATTGGCCTATTGCTGGAGAAAATGTCTCAGTTGGCGGAGTATGCCCGAGAAAGCTGCGCATTATCTATGCGGCAACTCGGCATCATTGCACATGGCGTGGTCGGCATCGAGCCTGATCAAATACCCGATGCAGAGAAGAAAATTCTGGCATTGGTTACGCCACGGAAGCGTCGTCAAGCAATGATTGGCCCTCGCACGCTTACCACCAAAATTGGTGATATTGCTGCGGATTTGGATGACCGCGCTCGTGCCGACGGCACAATTCCCACCATCACCGATACGGAATCGGTGACTCTGGTGGAACGTCCCGACAGCTACTCCCAAATCATTCTCACACTGCGGCCGGACCGCGCCTATTTTGCCATGTGCGCAATTGAAACGGTCTTCCGCGCGAATGAAGAAATGACGCAGGCAGATGCATTTGTGGAACTGATCCACCAGCGCACCAATGCGGAAGTTGTGCTCAATGTATTCCGCGAGCCCCAAAGTGATGACGCCTGGCTGGACGGTGCCGGCTGGCTCGGCGCGCTGGTCACAGAAGAGTGGATGCAAAAGGTGACACATGCCCGCTTCTCAGCAGACAGCGCCACCAATGGTTACCGCCCAACCCCAGCGCAGGTCGCCCGCGTCCACGGTCGTGACGGCACGTGTCGCTTCCCCGGCTGCGAAGTCCCAGCGTACAAGTGCGATATTGACCATATCGCGCCGTACAACCAGGAAGACCCCGAAGCCGGTGGTCCCACCGACACGCAGAATCTGCACTGCCTATGCAGGAAGCACCACAACCTGAAAACCCACAAGCTCTGGGATATCACCGCTTATGAGGACGGCTCAGAGGTGTGGTCCTCTGCCGACGGTGTTACCGCGGCGACCGTCCCGGCCGGGCCATTAGCCGGGTTCGGGCGACAGACTTTTGACAAGCGCGCTACTCAGAAGACGAAAGCACGCCATGACCACTACATGAAGTGGTGGCTGTCATTCGCGGCCGTGCCAGATCTGGTCTTTGATGATGGGGAGGATTAACCCAGCGGGCCACCGCAGTTCGGCCATGCGCCAGCACCCTGGGAGGCAAGCACGCGCTCGCCAATCTCAATCTGCTGCTCCTTGGTGGCCTGGTCAGCCGTCGGGGCGTACTGGTCACCGCCGTGGCCGCTCCAGGTCTGCTGCGAGAACTGCAGTCCGCCGTAGTAGCCGTTACCGGTATTGGTCTGCCAATTTCCGCCGGACTCACATGCCGCAACCTGATCCCAGGCGCTAACTGATGCAGCGTTAGCGGCCGCGGTCGGGGCAGCAATCATGCCTGCTGCCACAGCGGCGGATGCGATGAACTTACCGGAAAAACGCATAAAAAGAGAACACTCCTAAAGGGTTGACTTTTCTCTTGGCCGACCAACCTACGCGCACCCTCCCCCGCCCTGTCAACCCGTATCCTGGAAAGCATGTCCGTGGCAGATGTCGTCCGCAAGACCGAGAGAAGAATCAACGCACTGGCCGCCAAGCGTTCCAAAAACGCTGGTTGGGAACCGGAAATCATCGGATTCACCGGGTACGGAAATGCAGAGCGCGTTCGCGTATTCGGCCGTGTCGTCCTGAAGAATCCGGCCAAAAAACGAGACGAAGAACGAAACACAAAACGCGGGTTTTGGCAGTTCCTCACCGTCGAACTCGCAGACTTTCCGGTCACCATCACAGCCGGCAATCGCACGGTGGAAACCACCACGGATAGCAACGGCTATATCGAAGTACTAATCAGAAACCACGGCCTCGAACCCGGCTGGCACGAAATCAAGATCAACGACACTCCCGCAGAGGTCCTCATCCTCTCCCCGGAGACCAAATACGGCATCGTCTCCGATATTGATGACACCGTTTTGGTCACTATGCTGCCGCGCGCCCTCATCGCCGCCTACAACTCCTGGGTCAAAGAGACAGATGAGCGCAAGGCCGTCGCTGGCTTCAGCGAGTTCTATGCGCAACTTCGTCGTCGTTACGCGAGCAAAATCGACGAGGACACGGGCGTCCCCGTCATCTACCTTTCCACCGGAGCGTGGAACACCTTCAGCACACTAAAAAGATTCCTACACCGCAACAACCTGCCGAAGGGTCCGCTGCTGCTCACCGACTGGGGGCCAACGCCCACCAGCCTGTTCCGCTCCGGCAAGGAACACAAGAAGGTACGGCTGCGGGACCTGTTTATTGATTTCTCCGAGATCAACTGGATCCTCGTCGGCGATGATGGCCAGTACGACCCGCTCATCTACGGCACTGCAGCGGCGGAGCATCCGGACAAGGTCGCGGCCATCGCAATCCGCAACCTCACTCCCAGCGAGCACGTGCTCTCCCACGGCACGGCAGTGCCAATTGAAAAGCTGGAGAACAAGGAGGTCCCGTTCATCGAGGGCGCAGACGGCTTTGAACTGCTCAAACAGATCGACCAGCTGCCGCAACCATGATCTACCTCCGCCATGCCCGTATTCACGATGATGCCGAGCTCCCGGCGTACGTCGTAAAGCTCGCGCTGCCCTTCCCCATGACCTTCACCACGCCGATTACCATCTTGACCGGCGAAAACGGCAAGGGAAAGTCGACGGTGCTGGAGGCGTTGGCATCGGCGATGGGGGTCGATACAGACGGCGGCTCGCGATACAAGACGCAAGAGCGCACCTCCCCGGTCCCACTGGCGCTGACCAGGCGCAATCCCCCGGACACGTTCTTCTTTCGCGGGGACGCGCACCTGAACCTCGCGCGCTATTACGAGTCGCTTGGGCTGCTACCAGGTGGCAGAGAAATGGCCGACCTCACCCAGATGAGCCACGGCCAGTCCATCATGGCGCTGGCCGAACGTCGCTTCAGCGCCGAATCACTGATCTTCCTCGACGAACCCGAAGCCGGCCTGTCGGTACTGCGCCAACTGGAACTCCTCGGCCGCCTCGGCGCGCTCGCGGAAGCCGGCGCACAAATTATCATGGCAACGCATTCCCCCATCCTGCTCGCCGCACCGGAAGCAACAATCATTTCGCTTGACGACGCCGACACCACCTACTTCGAAGAAACCCTCGCGGTACGGGCGACCAGGGACTTCCTAGCCGATCCCGTCGGCATCGCGGACTACATGGTGGAGCGTTTTACTTCGGATTCTTAAGCCCCAGCGCTGCCACGACACCCACGGCCGACAGCGCCACCGGCAACCACATCGCGTCACTCATGGCGGTGGTGAAGTCGCCACGGTTGCTGCTGAGCGCCGCCGCCATGACGGTGGCAATCAGTGCGCTACCCAGCACACTGCCAATCTGGCGGATGGTGTTGTACACACCGGAGGCGGCACCGGCGAGGGACGGGTCGATGTTGCGGGTGGCAGCCGTCGACAGCGTGCCCCAAATAAACGCGTTTGCCACACCGAATGCGGCGCCCGGCAGCAGCAGCCACAGCACGGAGAGGTCCTCGTGGATGAGGTAGTGGAACCCGAGCATGCCCACCAGCGAGGACCCAAAACCGATCAGCGCGAACTCGCGGAACTTCAGTCGGTCCAGCATTCGCCCAGTCCATGGCGCCATGACACCGGAAATGAGCGCCTGCGGCACGAGCAGTAGTGAGGCTTGGATGGTCGATAGGTCGCGAGCATTCTGGGCGAAGAGGATGATCGGGAAACCAACCGCGACCACCAGCGCACCCATCACTGCGATCGCCAGTGAGGAGATGGTGAAGTTCCGATCCTTTAAAAGGGACAGCGGCATCAGCGGTTCGGCCGTCGTCTTGCTCTCCCACAGGGTGAACAGGCCAAGAAACACCACACCAGAGGCAATCAGCGCCCAGATCCAACCGGACCAACCGGCACTCTCTCCCTCCTGGATGCCGAAGACCAGCAGGAACATACCAATGGCGCTGAGTACAACACCGAGATAATCAATCTTGTTGCGGTGTGTCTCAAAGGTCGGCAGGAAGCGGAACGCAAAGACGAGTCCGATCAGCCCAATCGGCACATTAATGAGGAAAATCCAGCGCCAACTCAGCAGCTCAATCAACACGCCACCGGCCAGCGGCCCAGTCAGCGAGGCAATTCCGGCCGCCGCTCCCCATAGCCCCATCGCCGCGCCGCGGTGCGCCGGCGGGAACATCTGCGTAATCAGCGCCATCGTCTGCGGCGTCAACAGCGCGGCCCCCAGTCCCTGCACCACGCGGGCAATTATCAACATGCTTAACGACGGCGCCAATCCACACGCCAGCGACGCCAACACGAAGATAACCAGGCCCGCTACATAGGTGTGTTTGACTCCCCAGAGGTCACCGAGCCTGCCAGTAATGAGCAACGGCACGGCATAGGCCAGCAGATAACCACTGGTCACCCACATGACCTGGTTGAGCTCACCGCCCAGTTCATGCTGGATGGTGTTGATACCAACGGTGACAATGGTGGCGTCGACCAGGATCATGAAGAATCCGAGCAACACGGTCCATAGCGCTGGCCACGCCTTTTTGGGATCAAACTGAGTATTCAAATCTGTAGCCACTCGGAGTCATGTTAGTTGATGGCACGGCTGCTAGCTGATGGCACAGTAAAATCCAGACCATGGCTGTTCAGCATATGACCGATGAAACCATCGCCGAGTTCTTCGCCGATCACCTCTCGCGGGTAGATGATGACACGCAGCGCGCAGTTGCCCTCGAGGTGTTGGAATGGGTTCACGAAAAGTACCCGGAACTCGGCGTTCGCATTGCTTGGAATCAGCCGATGTTCACGCTCGATGGCACTTTTATCATCGGTTTCTCCTACGCCAAGAAACACATGGCGATCGCTCCGGAGCGTGCTGGCATTGTGAAGTTCTCCGACGAGTTCGATGTCCGCGGCCTCTCCTACGGAAAAATGATGGTCCGTTTCCCCTGGCCAAAGGACGGCAAAGCCGAGTCCATGCCGCTGGACCTGCTGGCCAAGATGATTGAGTTCAACATCGAGGACAAGCGCGGGATGACCAAGTTTTGGCGATAGGTCGGGGTCGATTACCAGCCCTGGAAGCTACCAAGCACTTAATGAGCATTCCTTTCCTCAGCGAGATCGCGCAGGAATGTGTCTTTGTCGTCGCAGTAAATCTCAATCGAGGAAACCATCATTGGTCCCTTGTAAAGATCTTCTGCCACGACCTGCGAATCGACTACTAACCTGACGTTCACTTCACTCAAAACAGGCACCCTGAGATTGCCGTGCTCGTCAATTGCTACGTCCCCTCCTTCACCTGCCGTTACGGAGCTCGCATGACGTAAGTGTGACCACGGAATTTCACAAATAAGCCTTCGCCCATTTCGCAGTACGAGTCCTTGCGGTGTTATTAGATGGGGATGGTCCCGAACAGTTACGTAAAATCCAGATAAAAGAACTACGGCATAAACACTAATTACCAGCAATAAATATCGCCAAAATGCATTAGAAATAGCAAAATGCACTATGCTTATTTCTGCAACGCTCAGCGCCAGTATCATAAAAACAACAGTTCGAAGGTTTCTATGTACAGTGAAGGATCTGACTTCACTGTCGACATTTCTCTGAGGCTTAAAAAAGGTGAAAGCAGCTAGCAGCGAACCAACTTCCGAAACGAGTAACGCTAGTATTTTTCGAGGTACGCCAAATTTCTTTGACGTCTCGGACAGCGAAGCAGCCCATGACCTGCCATTTCTGAGATAGTCCTGCCACATACCTCCAAACAGTAAGAGAAAAGCCGCAACCACCACGGCAAGTGGTAACAGGAATACCCAACCCGGCAAACCAGATACCACATTCATAAGAAGGAAAAGAACTCCTTCAAAAATAATTGTGGCACCCAGCATTGCTCTAAATACAATTTTCATGTTTGCCTTCCGACTATGAATTGGCAGGTTTTCCTCGGAAGAAGATTCCTCACCATGCAAGCTCTCTCTTAATACTTCTTACACATTCTTGAGTTGCTTTTTCACGATATGAACAGGTACCAAATGACCATCAAAATATGGCGGTGAGCCAAGTTCATGACTGAACACCGCCATATCAATGTCCCAGACGGGGACGCGCACCGCACTACAGCCAGCTAAGAGACGGAGGCCGGCTGCCCCCATGCGCATCTCAAAACTATTCAAGTTTTCTTCTACTTTCAATACAAAATCAGTTTTAAGGTTCATAATCTCTTCTCGCGAGCTGGCTGCAATGCTAGATGTCCGACGCATCCGGCGACTTGTGGCCACGCTATTCACCTATCGATGCGCTGCAGCGTGGCCACAAGTGAATAGCGCATCGACAAGTGAGAGGGCTGGCCCACAGCGTGCGCATAAGTGGCGAAAAATCGTCGATAAGTCCCCGAAACCTGGCCATAAGTGCCGGACAGGGTTAAAGGACAAGCCAACAACCTGCCTTGCTTCAACCCGAGGCCACCTACATCGCTAAATCCACCAGGGCATCCTCATCAATAATGGCCGTCCACCTTCTGCCCGAATCGATGATGCCCTCGCGCTTCCACTTACTCATCACCCGCGAGACCGACTCCGGCGTGGAATCAGCAAGACCGGCGATATCCGCCCTGGTCAGCGGCACATCCAGCACTAAGCGGGGTCCTTCACGGCGGCCCACTTTTTTCGCAAGATGCAGCAACGCCCGCGCAACGCGCTGAGGTACAGGCTCCACCGACTTCGAATTCGCGTGAGCTAGGCGCGCGGCGACGTCGTCAAGCACGCGCAGCGCGATGGGCGGATACGTCGTCAGCACCGAACGGAATTCGTCGGGACCGATCGTGAGCAGGCACGTGTCCACCAGCGCTTCGGCCGATTCCAGGTGATACGGCTCGCCGAGAGACCCCAGCGCACCGAACAACTCGCCGGAGACCACGATGTCGCTGATCCACTCCGCCCCATCGGCACCACTGCGCGTCAGCTTCACGCGCCCCACCGCCACAACATAGAGCGCATCGGCAGGCTCACCGGCGGTATAGATGCGCTCGCCAGCCGAATAACTCATCGTCCGCATCTGCTTATCGACGTCATCGAGCACATCCTCACCGAGACCAGTGAAGTACGAAGCGTGCGACAGCGCCGCCATTCGCACTGGTCGCGGGCATCGATGCGGCAGTTCAACGATGCGCAGCGGAGTTCTTTTCGACATATTTCAACTTTATTTCCGTTAATTGACGGCCGTCATGTTACTTCCTGCAAATCCTTCATACCTTAAGAGTCACAAAGGCAAAGTCACACGGACAAAGCCCAGCTCACAGGAAGGAAATACCATGACCACCCACTCCACTTTCCGCGCCGAAGGTTTCAGCTGCCCGTCCTGCGTTAAGAAGATCGAAAACCAGGTTGGTGCCATGAACGGTGTCGACAGCGTCGAGGTGAAGTTCGCCTCCAGCCGCATTGAGGTTGATCATGCGGACTCGGTAAGCCGCGACGACATCATCGCTGAAATTGGCAAGGCCGGTTACAAGGCCACTTACTCCGCCTTCTAACTGACCCACCTAAACCAACTGACTACCTGACAAGGAAATTGAATGTTCAAACGTGTGGCAGTCTCGGGCGTCACTATTGCACTAGCGCTCGTGCTTGAACATGCCACTAACGCAAGTGCAATGTACTCCGACGGGTTGATGATTGTTGCCGCAATCATCGCCGGTCTGCCAATCCTCATCAGTGCGATTCGTGCTCTGAAGGTCAAGAATATTTCGATCGACCTGCTGGTTTCTATCGCCGCCATCGGTGCGATCTTTGTAGGAAACTACTGGGAGGCCGCAGCAGTGACCTTCCTGTTCGCCCTCGGTCACGCGCTGGAAACCCGCACGATGAACAAAACTCGGGCAGCGCTGTCCGAGCTGATTGAGGTCGCCCCCGAGACCGCCACCGTTATCCGCGACGGCCAACAGGTCGAAGTGGATCCGGGGCAGGTACAGCCAGAAGAAATTGTCGTCGTGAAGCCCGGCGCGACGGTGCCCGTTGACGGTGTCGTGCGAACAGGCGTGGCGACCATCAACGAAGCGTCCATCACCGGTGAATCCATCCCGGCGGAAAAGGGCGAGGGCGACCAGGTCTACGCCGGTACGGTGTCGACCTCGGGCGCGATTCACGTAGAAGCAACAGGCATTGGCTCCGATACAACCCTTGCGCGGATCATTCGCCGTGTTGAGGATGCCCAAGATGCCAAGGCCAAGGCGCAGACGTTCCTCGAGCGTTTCAGTACCTGGTACACGCCGGCAATCATCGTGTTGGCACTGGTCACTGGCCTGATTACACGTGATGTCACGCTGGCGCTGACGCTGCTTGTCGTCGGCTGCCCAGGCGCACTGGTGATCTCGATTCCGGTGGCTATCGTCGCCGGTATCGGCCGCGGCGCCCGCTCCGGCCTGCTGATTAAGGGCGGCGAATACCTCGAGACCGCCGCGCGCATCGATGCCGTGGCACTGGATAAAACCGGCACATTGACCTCAGGCACGCCACAACTTGTCGATGTCCTCGTCCCCGCCACCGTCCCCAGCACCTCCAAGGACGAAGTGCTGCGTCTCGCCGCGGCAATCGAGACCTACTCCGAACACCCGCTGGCCGGCCCCATCGTCGAGTTCGCCGATGGCACCCCCGCCACCGATGTCGAACCGATCACCGGCCGCGGCATCGTCGGCACCGTCGAAGGCAAGCGCGTCGCCGTGGGCAATCGTTCATTGCTTAACGACGACCACTTGCTCGACATCGCAGCGGAACAGGAGCAGCTCGGCCGCACGGCCATGTTCGTCACGGTCGATGGCCGTGGAGTCGGTGTCATCTCGGTGGCGGACTCAATCCGCGAAGATGCCAAGGAGATGGTTGACGAGCTCCACGCCGCTGGTATGAAGAAGGTTGTCATGCTCACTGGTGACGCGCAGCGAGTCGCCGAAGCTGTCGCCCGCGAGGTCGGCATTGATGAGGTCCACGCCGGCCTACTGCCGGAGGACAAGCAAACGGTGATTGAAAAGCTGCAGGCAGAGGGCTACACAGTCGGCATGGTTGGCGATGGTGTCAACGATGCCCCGGCTCTGGCGACGGCCAATACCGGTATCGCCATGGGTGCGGCTGGTACGAGCGTGGCCATTGAAACGGCCGACATTGCGCTGATGCGTGATGACATGCTCGCACTGCCCCAGGCCATTCGCCTGGCCAAGAAAACCGTGCGCATCATGCGCCAGAACATTGTGGTCTCACTGCTGACAGTGGTCGCCCTGATGTCGGGCATCTTCGCCGGTGATGTCACCATGGCGATCGGCATGCTGGTCCACGAAGCCTCGGTGCTGCTGGTGATTGTCAACGCCATGCGCCTGCTGCGGGCTTAGGTTGCGTTAGGTCGCGTTTGGGCGGGTTACGCAGCCAATGGAGCCAACGGGGTTAACGGAGCCGCGCCGTTCCAGCGCTCTGCCCACGCATCCGACGACTTATGGCCACGCTATTCACCTATCGATGCGCTACAGCGTGTCCACAAGTGAATAGCGCATCGACAAGTGAGAGAGCCTGGCCCACAGCGTGGGCATAAGTGCCGAAAAAACATCGATAAGTCAGGAGAATCCATCGACAAGTCCCCGAAACCTGGCCATAAGTGCCGGACAGGGTTAAAGGAGGGTTAAAGGACAAGCCAACAATCTGCCTCTGCTTCAACCCAAGCCCCACTCCAACCGCCACCGCAAACAAAAAATCCTCGGAAGCTTTTACACTTCCGAGGATCTTCGCTGTGGGCGAAGGGGGACTTGAACCCCCACGTCCGTAAAGGACACTGGCACCTGAAGCCAGCGCGTCTGCCATTCCGCCACTCGCCCGTGGGAACGAATAGAACTATAACACCCCGCGCTAATACACCACCAAATCCCCAGGCCAGCGCACGTTTTTCACCACTTTTCAGCACTTAGCAATAGCAACTTCCTCCACAACCGTCGTCACTATTTGATAAACCTCAGCAGTTCCTAGCCCTTAACTGAAGGTGTAGGGCTCTATACTGTTTCTTAAGTATCGATAATTTTTGTGCACATTTTTTTCACGTAACCCGCCGCGGTTTGGCGGGAGAAGGCGAATTTCTTTAGTCAGATGGATTTCCTAGGACGCATCCGCAAGCTCGATAGCTCGCTTCAGCGCGGGCTCGATAACAGCTTTGCGCGCGTGTTCGGCGGCAAGGTTGTCCCGAATGAGTTAGAAGAATGCCTGAAGCAGGAAATTGAAGACTTCCTGATGCAGGACGCCAACGGTCAGTACTTGGCACCCAATGATTTCCGCATTGGCATCAGCGCTGCCGACTACAAGAACCTCTCTGCGTCCGAGCCCAACCTGCCGAATCAGTTGGCTGACCGCATGACACGCTACTGCCGTAACAACGGCTGGGGCTTCACCGGTTCCATTAGCGTCCACCTGCAGGCAGTGGAGTCTCTCCACACCGGCCAGTTGAAGACGGCCAGCACTTTCACCGAGGACACCGTGGGCACCTCGGAGTTCGTCCCATTCGACGACAGTGCAGATGATGCCAACACTGACGCAGCCCCGTCGCAAAGCGATGATGAACCCCAAGCTGCAGAGACCTCTGCCGCCTACCACCCGCAGCCGGAAGCTGAGCAGTTCCCCACCGCTTCCCGCCCCATCCCCACGGTCGACCCAGAGGCTGCAACTGAGCTGAGCAGCGCGGCCGTGGGTGAAGACCAGTCCCAGGAAAAGACCGTCACCCTGCTGTTGCAGGACGGCTCCTCGCGCGTATTTGAGGTGCGCCATGGTTCGAACATCATCGGCCGCGGCACCGCTTCCGACTTCCGCCTCCCGGATACTGGTGTTTCCCGCCAGCATGCCGAGATCACGTGGGATGGCCAGGACGCTGTGCTCGTCGATTTGCATTCGACCAACGGCACCATTGTCAATGGCGAACCCATTGAGAACTGGCTGCTGGCCGACGGCGACGAAATCTCGCTGGGACATTCTGTTCTCGAAGTTCAGATTCGCTAGTTAAATCCGCTGATTCAGATCCGCTAAGTAGTGAGGTTCACCAGGTTCACATGCCACTGCCCTAGGTTTGCCGACACATTCCTGGAATAATTACGTCCGTGTGTTCGGTTTGCGGACCCACCAGCTCTACATAAGGAGGTTCCTCGGACGTGGAAGCTATCGTTTTTCTGCTTTCGCGCATCGGCGTGCTGGTCGTCCTGTGGTTTTTCATTTGGATGACGCTTCGCACCCTGCGTACAGAAACAACAGGCTCGGCTCCGCTGCGCCCACTTCGGCAGGCCAGCAGTGCTCCGGCCAAGCGTTTCCAGCGCTCGCAGACTCCACATCAGCTCCTTGTCACCTCCGGGCCGCTGGCGGGTTCGCGCATGAACCTAAACAACCAACGCGACATCACTATTGGCCGTTCAGAGTCGAATGCCTTCGTCCTCAACGATGACTTCGCCTCGGGCCAGCACGCTCGCGTCATCAACCGCGACGGCATCTGGTACCTGGAGGATCTGGACTCCCGCAATGGCACATTCCTCAATGGCCAGCGCGTGGAACAGCCGGAACGCCTGGCTTCGGGTATGGAATTTCGTATTGGCCGTACAACTTTGAGGTTGCAACCATGAGTCTTGCTCTGAATTACACGGCCCGCTCTGACCGCGGCCTCATCCGACAGAACAACGAGGACTCCGCCTATGCGGGTTCGCGTCTGCTCGCGCTTGCCGACGGCATGGGTGGCCACGCCGCCGGAGAAATCGCATCTCAGCTGATGATTGCGGCCGTCTCTCGGCTGGACAATGATCAGCCCGGCCCCGATTTGCTCGAGTCTCTGCGCAGCGCCTGCATGGAGGGCAATAACTCCATTGCTGATGAAATTGAGCAGAACCCCTCTACGCAAGGCATGGGCACTACGCTGACTGCTCTGCTTTTCGACGGCACCCGCCTGGGCATGTGCCATGTCGGTGACTCGCGTGGCTATCTGCTGCGCGACGGGGAGCTCATCCGCATTACCAGGGATGACACCTATGTGCAGTCGCTGGTGGATGAGGGCAATCTCACCGAAGAAGAAGCGGCAATTCACCCTCAGCGCTCACTGATTTTGAAGGCTCTCACTGGTCGCCCGGTGGAGCCTACTTTGTCTTATCGCGATGTTCACGAGGGCGATCGCTACTTGCTGTGCTCGGATGGCCTATCCGATCCAGTGTCCGCGGACACCATCAAGGATGTGCTCTCGGAGGGCACTCCGGACGAGGCCGCTACCAAGCTCATTGACTACGCATTGAAGTCCGGTGGTCCGGATAACATCACCGTGGTGGTTGCCGATGTTGTCGATTCGTCGGCACGCACGCCTTACGAGCCCGCCCTGGCCGGTGCCCTACAGAGTGCGGAGGAGGAACTCCCCCGCCCCAATACGTCAGCGGGACGCGCGGCGGCACTCCGCCCGCGGAAGTCGCAGGAAATTGCCGTGACTTCGGCGCCGGAGAAGAAAGCTTCCAAGGGCAAGTGGCTAGTTATTTCTGTGGTGCTGGTGCTGGTGGCCGGGTTGGTCGGCCTTGGTATTTGGGGCTGGCAGAAGAAGGAGTCGATGTACCATCTCGCGGTGGTCGACGGGCAGGTGCAGCTGATGCACGGCGTGCCCGGTAGTTTGCTGGGCTTCGATCTGCAAGAGCCACATCAGTTCATCTGTTTGACCGATGACAACAAAGTTCAGCTTCCTCCGGCTGGGACGCCGAAGGAGAAGGTCGACTGCCACATCATGACGCCGGAAGATCTCTCGCCGGCGGCACGCAATTCGCTGGAAGGTCTGCCGGCTGATTCCTACGACGGTGTCAGCGACCAGATTGGGCGTTTGGCGGAGTCGGCACTGCCGGTATGTCTGTCCGTTTCCGACGATGACAAGGATGCCACTTCCGCCGACAAGAAGGATGAAAAGCTGGGCTCGAAGCCAGGAGTCAACTGTAGGCAGGTGCGAAAATGAGTGAAACTACCACGAAGCGACAGCTTCGGATGAAGGAAATGCTCCTGCTGCTGCTGTCGGCAGGATTGTTGCTTTTGGCACTAATTTCGCTGGAACTGGCTCAGGGCAACTCTCTGACCGCCGATGTCTTTTACATCATTGGCGGATTCTTTGTGATCTTTGCAGTGGCGCATATCGCGCTGACCTTTGTGGCGCCCAACGCCGATCAGGTGATGCTGCCGGTTGCAGCCACGCTCAATGCCTTGGGGCTGGTGATGATTCACCGCCTCGACCTGGCCAACGACACCTCGTTGGTGCGCAATCAGATCATGTGGACCGTACTCAGTGTCGCACTGTTTATCGGCGTGATCGTCCTGCTGCGCAACCATCACTCGCTGTCGCAGTACTCGTATCTGCTGGGTCTCGGCGGCTTAATTCTGTTGGCGCTACCGCTGGTGTGGCCGTCGTCGATTAATGCTGATGCCCGCATCTGGATTTCCATCGGCCCGTTCTCCATGCAGCCGGGTGAGTTTGCCAAGGTCATGCTGCTGATCTTCTTCGCACAGCTGCTAGTGAATAAGCGCTCGCTGTTCAATGTGGCGGGCAAGCGTTTCCTGGGCATTGATTTCCCGCGTGTTCGCGACCTGGGTCCGATTCTGTTGATCTGGGGCATCGCTACCGTCATCATGGCTCTGCAGAATGACTTTGGCCCGGCGCTGGTTCTCTTCGGCACTGTGCTGGCAATGCTCTACGCTGCCACCGGTCGTGGTTCCTGGCTGATCATCGGCATGGTGCTGGTGACCGTCGGCGTTGTCGGTGTCTACATGGTTTCGGACAAGATTCAGGCACGAGTCACTCACTTCCTGGATCCGTTGGGTTCCTACGACGAGGGTGGCTACCAGCTCTCCCAGGGCCTATTTGGCATGAGCTGGGGTGGCATCGGTGGCACCGGTCTGGGCCAGGGCTACCCACAAAACATTCCGGTGGCACACTCTGACTTCATCCTCTCGGCCTTTGGTGAGGAGCTCGGTTTTACCGGCCTGAGTGCCATCATCCTGCTGTTCGCGATTCTGATTTCCCGCGGTATTTCGGCGAGCTTGGCAGTACGTGATTCCTTTGGCAAGCTGCTGGCGGCCGGTGTCGCATTCTCGATGGCCATTCAGCTGTTCGTGGTTGCAGCCGGTGTTTCCAAGCTGATGCCGCTGACCGGTCTGACTACGCCGTTCATGTCAGCCGGTGGTTCCTCACTGCTGGCCAGCTACATCATGTTGGCCATCGTGCTGCGCGTCTCTGACGAGGCCAACCGCCCCTGGGGCATTCCAAGCACCCCTTCGGGCCTCAACGACAATGCCAACGCATCTCAGGAGGTGAACCAGTAGATGAATAAAACCATTCGCCAAATCTTTGTTGTCGTTCTCGGACTCTTCGTTCTTCTACTGGCGAACCTGACCTACATCCAGGGCTTCCAGCAGGATAAGTACGCCCACAATCCGCTGAATAGCCGTCAGTTCCTGGAGGAAAAGTCCAAACCTCGCGGCCAAATCACCACTGACGGCGACATTCTGGCCCACTCGGTCAAGGGCGAGAGCGGCTTCTATGACCGCAGCTACGACACCGACCCGGAGGCATATGCCGCGGTGGTCGGATACTTGTCGGACATCTACGGCTCGGCCGGTATCGAACGCTCTCAGAACGAGATCTTGAACGGCAGCGACCCTTCGCTGTTTACCTCCCGCGCCCTCGACATGGTCACGGGCAAGGAACCCTCCGGGGCCTCCACGGAGCTGACGCTGTTGCCGAACGCTCAGCGGACTGCGTACCAACAACTCGCTGAACGCGGCTACGTCGGCTCCGCCGTCGCCATTCGCCCATCGACGGGTGAAATTCTCGCGATGGCCTCCACACCGTCGTTCAACCCGAATGACATCGCGGCCGGCGACGAGAGTACCTGGCAGTCCCTCAATAACAATGAGGGCGCACCGCTGCTCAACCACGCCACTCAGCGTCCGCTGCCGCCGGGTTCCACTTTCAAGGTGTTGACCACGGTCACGGCACTGGAGCAAGGCGCCTCCCCGGACACCTCGGTCACTGGCGCACCGCAGATTACGCTGCCGGATACCACCACCACGTTGGAGAACTACGGTGGCTCGACCTGTGGTGGGGCTACTACGACTCTCCGCCAGGCCTTCGCGCAGTCCTGTAATACGGCATTCGCGGAGCTCGGTATGCAGTACGGGGCCGATGCGCTCAAGGACGTCGCTAAGCGATTCGGCATCGGTGAGACCCACGATGACGCGGGCCTGCCGATTCAGCCCTCCACCGTCGGTGATATTCCGGATCAGTCCTCGCTGGGGCAGACCTCCATTGGTCAGCGCGACGTGTCCTTCACGCCGCTGGACAACGCCATCATCGCCGCCACGATTGCCAACGGCGGCGTGCGCATGGAACCCCAAATCATCAAATCGGTGCGCGGTGCCGACCTCTCCGAAATCAAGTCCTTCAAGCCGATTGAAGCCGGCGAGGCGATTTCGCCGGAGGTCGCGGAGACCGTAACTGAGCTGATGCGCGGCTCCGAGTCACACTCGGGCGGTAACGGTTCGCGTATTGCCTCCAAAACCGGTACCGCCGAACACGGTGCTGTCCGCGGCGAGTACGCACCGCACGTTTGGTACATCGCCTTCGCGCCGGACTCCGATGTCGCCGTGGCTGTCGTCGTGGAAAACGGTGGCGGCCAGGGCCAGGGCGCTACCGGCGCCTCCGTTGCTGCCCCGATTGGCCGTGCGCTCATTAACGCGGTCGAACAGGCGGGTCGATAAGCATGGATGCCCACCAAGTTCAAGACATCGTTGGCGATCGATATCACGTTCGCCGTCTGCTCGGCCGTGGCGGCATGTCCACCGTCTGGCTTGCCGACGACGCCACCAGCGGCGAACTGGTTGCAATCAAACTTCTGAACCAGGAGTACTCGGACAACTACGAGTTCCGGCAGCGCTTCCAGAACGAAGCCGCCGCTGCGCGCAGCGTCAACAGCCCAAACGTGGTGAAGATTGTCACCTACGAGGAAGGCGATATCGGCAGCCACGGCGCGTGTTACATCGTCATGGAGTACATCCGCGGTGAATCCCTGTCGCAGGTGCTGCAGCGACGTCGCACCCTGCCGGAGCACCTGATGCTCGATGTACTGGAGCAGACTGCGCACGGCCTGTCGGCAATTCACGCTGCGAACCTCGTCCACCGCGATATCAAGCCGGGCAACCTGCTGGTGACGCCGGAGGGCACCGTGAAGATTACCGACTTTGGCATTGCCAAAGCCGCTGAAGCGGTGCCTCTGACGCGTACCGGCATGGTCGTCGGCACCGCGCAGTATGTCTCACCGGAGCAGGCGCAGGGCAAACAGGTGAGCCCGGCGACTGACATCTACTCGCTTGGCTGTGTCGCCTACGAAATGGTAGCCGGCGCCCGCCCCTTCCAGGGCGACTCCACCGTCGCGGTTGCCGTGGCACACATCAACGAGGCACCGCCTGCGTTGGCACCGACGGTCAATCCGCATATCCGCGAACTTATCGGCATCATGCTGCGCAAGGATCCGCAGCGTCGCTATGCCGATGGCCGTGAGCTGGCACAGGCTGTTTTGCGAGTGCGCGCGGGGCACCGCCCACCGCAGCCGCGTGGTGTGACCCCAACGGTGCACCGTCAATCCAACGCTGCCAACCCGGCGACCACCGAACTCGGTGCCATGACGCGACCGCCCATGCCGGTGTCGCAGCCACAGCAGCAACCGCAGCGGCCACCGCAGCAACCCGCCCGACAGCGTAAGCCAGCAAAGAAGCGCAGTGGCTGCGGTTGTGGCTGCGGCAGCATTGTGCTGTTGGTGCTGCTAGTGTTGCTGGCCGGTGCTATCGCAGTCGTCTATTCGCTGTCGACTACCGGTTCACTGCCAACCATTCCGAACTTGGAGCAGTACATTCCGAACCAGTCACAGCAGCAAACCACAGAGGAAAACACCGACCCCAACGACGGTTCTGGTTACGGTTGGTCGGGAGACAATTCCGGTAACTGGGGAAATAACGACGGCGGCAACTCCGGGGAAAACTACGGCGGCAACAATGACGGTGCCTCTGACAGCTCCACTGAGCAGGACACCAGCGAGACCGCTCCGGATACGTCCGAACCGACTCAGGATTCGGGCAACGACAGTGGCGACAACAGTGGCGACGACTCCAGTGGCGGTGGTCTACCCGGTATTCAATTGCCCTTGGGAAATGACTCCGGTAATACCTTGGGGACTCCAGATGCACAGTAATATTCAGGTACAAGATGTTTTGGTGGAAATCCTTCCGAAGGGACTGACGAACAATGTCTGGCAATGACGATCTCCTCTCCGGCCGTTATCGGCTCGGCGAGCTCATTGGCGTTGGCGGCATGTCTGATGTCTACCGCGCTGAAGATACTGCTCTCGGTCGCTCTGTCGCGGTCAAGATGATGAGGGCCGACCTTGCCAGGGATGAGAACTTCCTCGCAAGGTTTCGTCGTGAAGCGAAAAATTCAGCGCTGCTGAATCACCCGTCGATCGTGTCGGTGTACGACACCGGCGAGACGGATAGCCCGATGGGGCGCGTGCCTTTCATTGTCATGGAGCTGATTCAGGGCGAGACCCTGCGTGATCTTGTTCGTCGTGAGGGGCGGCTCGACCCGAAGAAAGCCGCGTCGATCATGGCATCGGTGTGTGATGCGCTGACGGCATCGCACCATGCGGGCATTATTCACCGTGACATCAAGCCAGCGAACATCATGCTGACCAACACCGGCAAGGTGAAGGTGATGGACTTCGGCATCGCTCGCGCGCTCGGTGATTCCACCACGATGACGCAGACTGCGGCGGTGCTGGGTACCGCGCAATACCTCTCGCCGGAGCAGGCGCGCGGTAAGACCGCCGATGCCCGTTCCGATATTTACGCTGTCGGCTGCGTACTTTTCGAGGCCGTCACGGGCGCCCCGCCATTCACCGGTGAAACCCCTCTTTCTGTCGCTTACCAGCACGTTCAGGACCAGCCGCCGCGACCTTCGGGGAAGCTCAACACCGACCCAAACACGGCTCAGGCCCTCGACGCGGTGCTGCTGACCGCGATGGCCAAGGACCCGATGGAGCGCTACGACTCCGCAGAGGACTTCGCCCAGGATTTGCGTCGTCTTGCACGCGGCGAGGATCCGTTGGCGCTGGCGCACCACGGCGCGCATGACGACGACGCGAAGACCACCGAATTCCTTCCGGCAACTCCGTCGGATGCTGAGACCCGGGTGACCCCTGCGCAGCAGGCAACTCCGGCCGCTGTCCCTGCTCCGGCTCCGGCTCCGGAACCGAAAGAAGCGGCTGCCCAGCCGGAAGCCCCTGCTCAGATCGCTCACACTGACGAGCCTGAGAAAAAGAAGGGTGGCGCAGGAAAGACTGTCGCACTGGCGGCTGCTGCGCTGGTTGCTCTCGGCGGTGTCGGCTACGGTGCCTACCAGCTCTTCAACTCGTCCACCGAGGTCGAGACCGTTGCCATTCCGCAGGTCGAGGGCCTAAATGTCAATGAGGCAACGCAGGTTCTCGAGCAGGCTGGTTTCGTGGTCAACCGCGTCGACGAGCCGAACCCAGATGTGCCCCGAGACACGGTGATTGCCACCGAACCGGGTGTCGGATCGGGGTTGCCGCAGGGATCTCGTATCAAGCTGCGCGTATCTTCGGGCCCAGAGTTGACCAATGTGCCGGATGTGCGCGACAAACAGGCAGAGGAAGCTCGCCGCCTGCTCGAGGAGGCGGGGCTTGTCGTCAATCCGAAGCTGCAAGAGGAACCGAGTGAGGACGTTCCGCGCGGCAATGTCATCGAGCAGTCTCCAGCTGCCGGTTCTCAGGTGTCGAAGGGAACCCGCGTAACTTTGACTGTCTCCTCCGGTATCGAGACCAAGACTGTTCCGGATGTCACTGGTCAGAGGTTGGATTCCGCCCGCACGACCCTCGAATCCGCTGGTTTCGTTGTCGAGGTGGTGGAGGTTGACTCCACTGAGGAGCAGGGAACCGTTGTTGAGGTTCCCCAGAAGGGCACGGAGCTCACCGTCGGAACGACTGTCGAACTGCACGTTTCGCGCGGCAACCAAATTAAGATGCCACGAGTTGAGGGCCAGACTCTCAGCGATGCGGAGAAGGCACTCACCGATGCCGGCTTCGAGGGAACTATCCGCACCGAGGAAGTCACCACGCTGGATCTGTCCAAGGTCGACCACGTGGAGAAGGCCGACCCGTCAGCCGGCTCCAAGCTCAACAAGGACGGCGAGGTCACCCTGCGCGTCTACCGGCTGGGGGTTGCCCCGGAGAGCTCTTCAGAGGAACGGCCTGCTCCGGAACCTCCCATAAGGCTGCCGGATCTGCTGCCTAACTAGCGGCTAGTGTGCCAGCACGTCTGAGAAGGCGCGCTGGTACACGGCCTGCTGCTCTTCCAACTCCGCCAGGAGTTCCTCGGTGTACTCACCGCCGGCCAGCCGCAGCCAATTGACCAGCATGCGGTGCCCGTACTGGGTGAGTACCGACTCCGGGTGGTACTGCACGCCGTGAATCGGCAGGTCGCGGTGGCGCATCGCCATCAGCATGCCCGAATCGGTGAATGCCGTGGCAATGAGCTCCTCCGGCAACGTCTCCGGATCCACCGTCAACGAGTGGTAGCGCGTGGCAATAAAAGGACTGGGCACATCAGCCAGAACACCCGTGCCGTCATGAGTGACCGGGGAGGTCTTGCCGTGCAACAGCTCGTCGGCACGCACGACCTGCGCACCAAAGACCTCACCAATCGCCTGGTGACCCAAGCACACACCCAACACCGGTGTCGGCTCGTCCTGCCTGCTCACCGCGCGAATAATGTCCTCTGTCCACCCCGCATTGGACGGCTCACCGGGACCGGGCGACAGTAGGATTGCATCAAATTGCTTTACGACGTCGTCAACATCGCGGAGACGCGCATCATCATTGCGCCAGACAGTAACCGTTTCGCCGAGCTGGCCTATGTACTGGACCAGATTGAATACGAAGCTGTCATAGTTATCGACGACGAGAATCTGCATAACTGGGAATTCTACTGCCTGCGAACTTCACTGGTAAGTTCGGATGCAAAGTTTACAATTATGCATATACCGCGGGAGTGTAGATACCGCGCTGATCGCAACCTGCTGACCACAACCTAAGGAGTTTAAAGCGCTATGCCTAAGGCAAAGATTGAAAGCACTAATTCACCACAATCCGGTGGCTCCTCCGTCAGCCGTACCCCGGTCAAGATTAACAGCACTCAGACGCCGGTGTGGTACAAGGTGCTGATGTTCGGATTCATGCTGATTGGTTTGGGCTGGCTGCTGGTCAACTACATCGCGGGTCCGCATATTCCGTTCATGGTGACTTTGAACGCATGGAACTACGTCATCGGCTTTGGTCTTTTCATTGTTGGTCTGCTGATGACTATGGGTTGGCGTTAGTCAGCTCTAATACACCGCACCCCCTCAGGCGCATCCAAAAGTGGATGCGCCTTTTTCATGCCTAAAAACCCAGGTCAATTCACCCCTGTCAATACACCCGTTTCCCACATGTTTTTCGACGAATGAGGATTTCCCTCCTACTGATCGCGCAAAAAAGTTATCCACAGAAACCTGTGTAACAATCATGTAATTTGTGGATAACTGTGGAGAGATTTCGTCCCAAATTTCTCACGGGTTACGTGACAGAAACCGTAAAGCATGACAACTTTCAGTCAATCCCATGTGTCCACAGCATCCACAGCCTGTGGATAACTCTGTGAACAAGTAACATAGTTGCAAGTCAACTTGTGTGTAACTCCAATATTCTGCGGGATTCGACCACTTTCGAACGCTGGTTCGTAAATTACAAGAATGGAATTATCCACACATGTGCACAAGTCTGTGGACAACTGTGAATTGTTGTAATTTGTGAAAATTGGGACCCGTAACGTGCTTCTTGGCCCGTGTTCACCTAGGTGAACAGTGGAGTATTTTGTCCACAGGGCTGTGGAGATGTGGAGAATCAACACGATGTGCTACTACCCCCACTACCCCTAAACACAACATTGAAGTTACGGGCCGTCGTAAAGCGAAAATGGCATGAAAAAACCCGCCCGGAACAACCGGACGGGTTAAAGAGCGTAGAAGCTAGCGGATTACTTCTCGATGTCGATGGAGGTAATCACGACCGGCTCCAGCGGGCGATCCCAGTGGTCGGTAGCCACACGAGCGATCTCGTCGACAACCTTCTTCGAGGCGTCATCAGCGACCTCACCGAAGATGGTGTGAGCGCCATTGAGGTGCGGGGTCGGAACCACGGTGATGAAGAACTGGGAACCGTTGGTGCCGCGGCCGCCGCGCTTGCCGGCGTTTGCCATAGCGAGCAGGTACGGACGATCGAACTGGAGCTCCGGGTGAATCTCATCGTCGAACATGTAGCCCGGGCCGCCGGTGCCGGTGCCCAGCGGGTCACCACCCTGAATCATGAATCCGGCGATGATGCGGTGGAAGATGGCCTCATCGTAGAACGGGCCGGACTCGGTGCCAGAGGCGTTCTGACCCTTGTACTCCTTCGTGCCTTCTGCCAGGCCGATGAAGTTGTCGACGGTGTTCGGCGCGTGGTTGCCGAACAGGTCAATCACGATATCGCCATGGTTGGTGTGCACAGTTGCAGTAGCAGTCTTAATAGTCACGTTCCTTAGGATACCGACCTTGGTGGCCAATTGCTCCTACTAGTTGATTTCTCCGTGGCACAAACCAGCGAAAATGTTTTCCCAAGATAAGGAAAGAGTTCGTCGTTGACCCCCATGGAGGCCAAATAGTGCCTAAGCTGGAATGTGAGCCTGCTGCAAATATTTCGGCGCTAGGCCTAACTGGGCCCTAGCTCTTGGACTTAGAAGCATCTTGGTCTCAGAGGCACTGGCGCCGCAGCAGTATTAATCATTGATTGAGAATTAAAGGCGATGCCTGTTGGCGACGCACTAATAAAGGAGAGTCATGAACCCCAACGCAATCTCGCTGGCTGTCAAGGGACTGAAGTCCGCTTACGACAGCTACTCGGATTACCGGGACAAGAAGGCTGCAGAGCTCTACGACACGATGCAGGAGGCTAAGAAGGTGGCAGCTGCACAGAACGAGGCAGCAAAGGACGCAGCAACCAATTGGGCGGAAGACGTTAAGGAAAAGGTTTCCGACGCCCGCGATCAGCTCGCTGAGCAGGCCGAAGAACTGTCCGGCAAGGTTGAGAACAAGTCCAAGGAGACCAAGAAGCAGGCTAAGAAGGCTGCGAAGCAGGCCGAGAAGGACGCTAAGCGCAAGGGCAAGAAGACCCGTTGCAAGGCTCGCTGCGAGGCTAAGAAGGCTGAAAAGAAGGCCAAGAAGGCTCGCAAGGATCTCGAGGTGCGTACCCAGAAGGCCCTCGACAAGGTAACCGGTAAGGAAGAGCAGCGCGCCAAGAACGGCCGCATCGCAACCGCTTCCCTGGTCTTCGCTGTTGTTGCAGCAATCGTCGGTGTCATTGTTTGGAAGCTGCGCAAGGATGACAAGCTCCCGGTTGACCCTGCTCCGTACCAGCAGAAGGCCCAGGAAGTTAAGCACAAGGTCGAAGAGAAGGCCGCAGAGGTCAAGGAGACCGTTGAAGAGAAGGCTTCTGAGGCTAAGGAAAAGGCTCAAGAGGTAAAGGGCAAGGCAGCTGACAAGGCCGACGAGGCCAAGGACAAGGCTGCTGAGGCCAAGGAGACCACTGAGGACAAGGCCGCAGAGGCGTCCAAGCAGGCACAGATCAAGGTCGACGAGGTCAAGACCGAGAAGAAGAACGCTGACGACGCTAAGAAAATCTCTTCCAAGCCGTCCAAGCCGGCTCCGAAGCCGGGTCAGGCTCGCAAGAAGTAAATAGGCGGCTAGATAGCCAAGAGCCTTTTCACGCCCGATCGTTCTGTGCAGTTGATGCGCAGACGGTCGGGCGTTTTTGGTTAAGCAGCAAACCTGACAACTTCAGAAAGACGGGCTGCAAATGTGAAACTGTGCAAGTTTATGACACTTTCAAGCCATTTTTCACGCCATTTCTGACATAAACGCAGTCAGTAACTCGGCGTTCTTGCCCCCTCCCCTTCTACATCCTCAAAACGCAAAAATCCCCCGGCCTTACGACCGGGGGATTTTGTTCCTTGTGGAGCTTAGGGGAATCGAACCCCTGACCTCCTGCTTGCAAAGCAGGTGCTCTACCAATTGAGCTAAAGCCCCGTACACCGAGCAATTATACCTTGTTCGGCAGTGGGCCTAGGAGGACTTGAACCTCCGACCCCTTCGTTATCAGCGAAGTGCTCTAACCGCCTGAGCTATAGGCCCCGTGGAACGAGATATAACTTAACCCGTAACCATGACACTTCACAAATCGCCTGGTCAGCGGCCTAAATATTGAGTTAAAAAGCAGTCATTAAGTAGTCATTACGGCTACTCCATAACCAGATCACTGAAAACACCTCTGAACCAACGCGGCCCCGGGGCCACCGAACGGGGGTGACACCGGGGCCAGCGGGAGGCTAGGCAGCCTAGTCGTCGTCGGCAAGCGAAATCTTGAGACCTCCGACGAGACCGCCGCAAGCGTTGTAGATGACCGCGCCGAGGGCCATGAGCCCAATCGACAGCACCCACCACAGCGCTCCCACAGCGGCCGCCAGGCCAAGGACGAGACCCGCGCTGATGGAATCCTCCCCGCCGACCATTTCACTGATTGGCGCGAGCAACCCCATCCCGGAGAGCAAGAGGTAGAGCAGGCCAACCGCGGCAAGCCAGACGAGGAAGCCAATGAAACCGGTGGCCGCCGTAATGCGCATGGCGGACCAGGGGCTCACCTTGTCGACTACCAAGTTAGTTTCGGCCATGCGCTTACTCCTTCTCCGCCTCCGAGTCACCGGACTCGGCAGCACCGGTGCTCTTGGTGGCGCCTGTGCGCTTCGGGACTACGTCCAGCGTTCCGGCCTCAGAGACCTTAGAAGCGGTCTCCTCGCCCTCATCCTCGACGTTGCGGTCGATAGCGAGCAGTTCCACACCGTCAGCGAGGTTGACCAGGCGCACGCCCTTAGTGGCACGCGAGGTGGCGCGAATCTCGTTGACGTTGGTGCGGATGATGTCGCCGGCGGAGGTGACAGCGAAGATTTCGTCGTCGTTGTCGACCACCAGGGCGCCCATCAGCGGCCCACGCTTCGGGTCGTACTTGAGCGTCAGCACGCCCATACCGCCGCGGTTCTGCGGGGTGTACTCGCTGAGCTTGGTCTTCTTGCCGAAGCCGCCGGTCGTTGCGACGAGCAGGTTGTGCTCTTCCTCGACCACGACCATGCTGAGCAGCTTGTCATCGCCCTTGAAGCGCATGCCCTGGACACCGGCAGTGGCGCGGCCCATCGGGCGCAGCGCGTCGTCGGAGGCGGTGAAGCGAATGGCCTGGCCGCGCTCGGAGACGAGCAGCAGGTCATCGTCAGCAGAGCATAGACGAGCACCGATGAGGGAGTCGCCTTCGCGCAGGTTGATGGCAATCAGGCCAGCGGAACGAGCGGACTCGTAGTCCTCCAGGCGAGACTTCTTGACCTTGCCCTCGCTGGTGGCCAGCACCAGGTACGGGCTGTCCTGGTAGCTCTGAATCTGTAGCACCTCAGCGATGCGCTCCTCCGGCTGGAACTCCAGCAGATTGGCGACATGCTGGCCGCGGGCGGCGCGAGTGGCCTCCGGCAGTTCGTAGGCCTTGAGTCGGTAGACGCGACCCTTGTTGGTGAAGAACAAAATCCAGTCGTGCGTGGAGCAGACGAAGAAGTGGCGGACAATGTCGTCCTGCTTCAGGTCCGCGCCGCGCACGCCCTTGCCACCACGGCGCTGTGCCTTGTAGGCATCGACCTTGGTGCGCTTGGCGTAGCCCGTGGAGGTAATGGTCACAACCACGTTTTCGCGGGCGATGAGGTCCTCTTCGGTGACATCGCCCTCAGCGGCCACGATCTGGGTACGACGGTCATCGCCGTACTTCTCCACGACCTCGCCCAGCTCTTCCTTAACGATGGCGCGCTGACGCTCCGGCTTGGCCAGGATGTCCTTCAGGTCGGCGATCTCGAGCTCGATCTCAGCCAACTCGTCAATGATCTTCTGGCGCTCCAGAGCAGCCAGGCGACGCAGCTGCATCGCCAAAATGGCGTCAGCCTGAATCTCGTCGATTTCGAGCAGACCCATCAGGCCCGTGCGCGCGGTATCAACCGTGGCAGACCGGCGAATCAGGGCGATGACCTCGTCCAACATATCCAGGGCCTTGACCAGGCCACGCAGGATATGGGCGCGCTTTTCCTTCTCGTCCAGGCGGAACTGGGTCCGTCGAACGATGACCTCAATCTGGTGGGCGACGTACAGCGTCACCATCTGGTCAATGCGCAGCGTACGCGGCACACCGTCGACGATGGCGAGCATGTTCGCACCGAAGCTGGTCTGCAGCTGGGAGTGCTTGTACAGGTTGTTCAGCACCACACGCGGTACGGCGTCGCGCTTGAGCTTGACGACGATGCGCATGCCCCACTTCAGGTCAGATTCGTCATCAATCGAGGCAATGCCCTGCAGACGACCATCCTTGACCTGATCCGCGATGTTGGCAATCATGCGGTCCGGGTTGACCTGGTATGGCAGCTCAGTGATGACAATCGACTGACGAGTGCCCTCCTGCTCAATCGAGGTCACACCGCGCATGCGAATCGAACCGCGACCGGTGGTGTAGGCCTCCTTGATGCCCTTGTCGCCGACAATTTGGGCGGCAGTTGGGAAATCCGGGCCCTTGATGCGTTCCATGACCGCATCCAGCGTGGTCTTTTCATCCGCTTCCGGGTTATCCAGGCACCAGTTGATGGCATCCGCGACCTCACGCAGGTTGTGCGGTGGGATATTGGTGGCCATACCGACGGCAATACCGCCAGAGCCGTTCATCAACAGCTGCGGGACACGCGACGGCAGAATAACCGGCTCTGTCGTACGACCGTCGTAGTTCGGCTGGAAATCGACGGTGTTTTCGCGAATGTCGCGCACCATTTCCATGGCCAACGGCGTCAGACGAGCCTCGGTGTAACGCATAGCTGCGGGGCCGTCGTCACCGCGGGAGCCGAAGTTACCCTGACCGTCGACAAGCGGATAGCGCATGGACCACGGCTGCGCCATGCGCACCATGGTGTCGTAAATAGCTCTGTCGCCGTGCGGGTGGTAGTTACCCATCGTGTCCGAGACCGGCTTTGCGGACTTCACATAACCGCGCTCTGGGCGGTAGCCGTTGTCGAACATGGCGTAGAGAATGCGGCGGTGCACCGGCTTGAGACCATCACGAATCTCCGGCAGCGCACGGCCAACAATCACGCTCATGGCGTAGTCGATATAGCTCGACTGCATCTCTTCATTGATGTCGATCGGGCGAACCTGGTGGCCCAATACTCCACTTCCGAAGGATGAGCCGTCGTTGTTGTTATCGTCGCTCAATGACTGCTTCCTTTACTTAAAAGAGGTTCGCATCCATTCTACAGGGCTTTAGAGCCCGCTTTACGACGCCGTGTGCAACTTTTCGATACCATTGTGGTATCAAATCTGGGGTTTTAGGCCTAGTAGAGGCAAATAGAACGGCACGGCTAGGAAACAAGGAGCAAATGCGATGGCGATGACCTTGAGACTCACGAAAGAACAGGACACCGCTCTGGCGCTGCTGGCGCACATGGAGGGCGTGTCTAAACACGAGGCCGCCATTCGCGCCATCGAATCCGCCGCAGCGAGAGCCCTTCAGCAAGGTCAGGCCCGGGAAATTACGGCAAGCGTAATTGATACTGACATGGCGCTGCTGCGAAAGTTGAGCTCCCCGAGGCCCCGGGGAGCACAGGAATGAGCGCGCTCCAGATTCAGCCCCTCAGCGAGGCCGCTATCCTGGCGGCCACCGATGAACTGGTGGCCACAGTGCCGGAATTGGCCGACGCTACACTTGCGAGACCATGGACAATCAGCGCTATTGTCGCCGCCAGCTCAGGAGTCATTGCTGGTCACCGTAGCTTTCCCGCGATTTCTGCGGCAGCGCAGGCGGTCGCTTACGCAACGTTTCACGTGAAACCACTAAGTTTTGGCAACACCGCACTGGGCGCACTACTTGCACACATACTCCTCACCACCAACGGCGAAGAGCTGTCATTCGCAGAGACGTGGGAACTGGTCAGAGGCTGGGTTTAAATTTCCTCAATAAACTGCTCTAGACGGTCAACCACAGCCTGTGGCTCACGCGCCCACCGATTATGGCCAAG
Source organism: Corynebacterium sp. 5QC2CO (assembly GCF_024580435.1). Lineage (NCBI taxonomy): Bacteria > Bacillati > Actinomycetota > Actinomycetes > Mycobacteriales > Corynebacteriaceae > Corynebacterium > Corynebacterium sp. 5QC2CO. The sequence continues at coordinate 103,936 of NZ_JANIKI010000005.1, forward strand.
GCGCTGCTCAATGAACTCGTACTTCGCAGACTTAGGCAACATCCGAGCTAGCGCTTGCGCAGATTCCGCTGGGCAATCACGGTCACCGCCACAGTTCAGCAATAACGCTGGGGTAGTTACTTTCGGCATCTCAGCGGCATAGTCGATGTCTGCACCCCGTGGTCGCAGCAAGCCCGTGCGCGAGAAGCGCGCCCACTCCACCACATGATTGCGAGCCTGCCGACCGTAACCGGCCACATCGAACCTGCCTGCCGGCCAATAACCCAAAATCTGGGATACCACCTGCATAAATGGTGCACCGTAGCGAAGCCGCTTGTACTCGTTGCCAGTAAAACACCTATAGTGCGGGGTGCCGGATCCGACCATCACCACGCCGGCCACGTCCGCTTCCGGTCGGGCCAGATACAGCGAGGCAATCTGACCGCCCATGGAATGACACAGCAAATAAACGGGAAGCTTCTCCCCTGCTGCCAGATGGTCGAATTCCTTCCGAGCACGAGCCACCGCCAAGGGATAATCCACCGACGCTAAATCCTGGTAGCCCCAATTGTGACGGCGGGTGGCCACCGCAGTCTGGTTACCCTGGCCGCGTAACTCCGAGGTCAGGACGCAAAAACCTCGACGCTGTAACTCTTGGGCAATCGGCCGGTAGTAGCGAGCACCCATGCCAAAGCCCGGCCAAATAACGACAATGCCCCGAGGCGAACCTTCGGGAAACCGAAGCGCCATCGGGGTCACGGAGCCATCTGGCAATGTCTCCTGCACAATACGTGGCTCGACTGGCGGTTCCCCGTTGACCATGCTTCCCCGAGTATCTTCCATTGCATAAACATTAATGGCTGAACGGAGGTTTTGTCAGGGGAACCGACAAGCCGATAACCAGACTTGGTATCGGCTTAGACGTCGAGGAAGCGAACGTCCTTCGCATTACGGGTAATGAACGAACGTCGTGAAGCGACGTCATCGCCCATCAGAATGGTGAACAGTTCGTCCGCCTTCTGCGCGTCCTCGAGGGCGACCTTACGCAGCACGCGGTGATCCGGATCCATGGTGGTATCCCACAGCTCAGCGGCGTTCATCTCACCGAGACCCTTGTAACGCTGAACACCATCGTCCTTGTTGATCTTGCGGTTGGCAGCCAGCCCCTCTTCCAGCAGCTGATCGCGCTCAGCATCTGAGTAGGCGTAGCCCGGCTCACCCTTGGCCCACTTGAGCTTGTACAGCGGCGGCTGGGCGAGGTAGACGTGACCTTCATCAATCAGCGGACGCATCAGGCGGAACAGCAGCGTCAGTAGCAGCGTGGCAATGTGCTGACCATCGACATCGGCGTCGGCCATCAGCACAATCTTGTGGTAGCGCAGCTTCTCGATGTCGAACTCGTCGTGAATACCGGTGCCCAGCGCCGTAATAATGGCCTGGACCTCGTTATTCTTCAGCGTCTTATCCAGTCGCGCCTTCTCGACGTTCAAAATCTTACCGCGCAGCGGCAAAATGGCCTGGAACAGCGAGTTTCGGCCTGCCTTCGCAGAACCACCTGCGGAGTCACCCTCCACGATGAACAGCTCGGACTGCTTCGGGTCCTTCGAACGGCAGTCAGCCAACTTACCCGGAAGACCGCCAAGATCGGTCGCGGACTTACGACGCACCAGGTCACGGGCCTTACGAGCCGCCTGACGGGCATGCGCAGAAGCAATCGCCTTGTTAACAATGGCCTTAGCCTCAGCCGGATTGGCCTCCAGCCAGTGACCGATGTGCTCATTAGTCATGCGCTGGACGAAGGAACGCACCTCGGTGTTACCGAGCTTCGTCTTCGTCTGGCCCTCGAACTGCGGATCGGCGACCTTCACCGAAATCACGGCAGCAAGACCTTCACGGCAGTCCTCGCCGGAGAGGTTGTTTTCCTTCTCCTTCAACAGGCGGTGCTCACGCGCATAGCGGTTCATCAGCGATGTCAACGCAGAACGGAAGCCCTCTTCGTGCGTGCCACCCTCAATGGTGTTAATGGTGTTGGCGAAGGTGTGCACCGACTCGGAGTAACCCGAGTTCCACTGCATGGCAATCTCGACCTCGTGGCCATCACCTGCAGCATCGAAGGAAATGATGGTCGGGTGGATGATGTTCTTCGACTTATTCAGAGTCTCGACATAATCCCGCAGACCATTCGGGTAGTGGAAGACCTTGCGGCGCTCCTTCGGCTTGGTGGTCTTCTCTGCCTTCTCCTTCTGCTCCTCAACCGCATCCTTGGCGATCTCAGCGGATTCGGTCTCCGCCTGCTCCGCCAGAGCCTCAGCCTCGAGCTCCTCCTCGGAGACACGCTTGTCCACCAACGTGATGGTCAGGCCCTTGTTCAAAAACGCCATCTCGCGCAGGCGGCGAGAAATGGTGTCGAACTTGAAATCGGTAGTCTCAAAAATCTCCGGGTCCGGCCAGAAACGTTGCGTGGTACCCGAGCCGCGAGTCTTCTTACCTCGGATAATTTCTTCCGGAACAGCCTGGTCGAAGTTCTGGTACCAGGTGTAGCCATCGCGGATGACCTCGGTTTCCATACGCGTCGACAGCGCGTTAACCACCGAAATACCCACACCGTGCAGACCACCGGAAACAGCGTAGGACTCGGAGTCAAACTTGCCGCCGGCGTGCAGCTGAGTCATAACCACCTGCACCGTCGGCATACCCGACGGGTGCATTTCGACAGGAATACCACGGCCGTTATCGCGGACCTGAACGCCGCCGTCTTCCAGCAGAGTGACCTCAACATCGGTGGCGTAACCCGCCATCGCCTCGTCGACGGAGTTGTCTACAACCTCCCACACCAGGTGGTGCAAGCCACGCTCACCAGTCGAGCCAATGTACATACCCGGCCGCTTACGCACGGCCTCGAGGCCCTCGAGGATGGTAATCGATGAGGCGTCATATTGATGTTCGGTAGCAGCCACGGTTCGGCGCGTCTCCTATTCTTGATTCTCTCCCCGCGCAACATTCGTCAGCGCGCGAAAAATAGGCCGGCGGTCAAGCGCTATCAGCGCCAGCCAGAACTACCTAGGACTACTAGATAGGTCTGGCTAGTTTGGAAGTCGATAACGTCTCAAGAACCGCCTGCCGGTTTTCTCCTGCCCATCTTACCCCAACGTAGTCCCCTACTGTGGATATAGCCGATGCGCTCAAAGGACCAAATTTCGCAGTTTTACGCATACCGACGACTATTCGTAGACCGTTTACCGACCTTTACCCGTAAGTATCACGCGGTCCTCGGCCCTCGATGTGCAATTTGCCCTTGCGCCAATTCGGCGCTTTCGGCCCCAGCACCTTAATTTCCTCAACCACCCCATCGCCGACGCGTTCCGCAATCGACTTCAAAACCTGTCGCTGTGCCAGCCGCAGCTGTGTTGCCCATGCTGTCGATTGGCACTCGACCACCAAAGTGCCGTCCTTGAACTCCTTGACCTGGGAATGTTCCGCGACAACTTTGCCGACCATCGAATCCCACTCCGTCATGATCACACCGTGGGCAATGTGGATCTGCCAACCGCGATCAACTACTGCCTTATTCAGCACCGCACCAATCGGCGCAGGTCGACGGTCATATTTCCGGTACAGCCGAATCCCCGCCTCCTTCAACAGGCTCGGCGAAATCACCGTACCGGCACGATCTCGCACCACTGCTTGCGCTGCCCGCTGCTTATCGACGTCCGCAACAATCCCCTCCGCGGCCTTCACAGGCACACGGCTATCGAGGCCAGACCACGAGCCCTTCTTCTTCGGTGGCCGCTGGAGATTCGGTAACTTGTGACCGCCCTCCTTAGCGGCATCGCGCATGCGGAAGAAAACGTCGCTAATCAGGTCCTTTTCTTCTTCCGGTGAGTTATCCGGCTCCATGTTCTCGACCATACCCGTCACTCTTCCGCGACTGGGTTTTCATCCAGCAGTGAGATTCGCCCCTGCTCAGTCTGCGCCACCGTCACCGTGTGATGAGTGACAGACGAATCTTCGACCAGTGCCTGAGGCAACTCCTCTCCCACCGCGGAGGTGATCAACACCTGCTCAGCCTGCTGCGCGATTTCCATGAGAGCTTCCCGACGATGCCGGTCGAGCTCCGCAAACACGTCGTCAAGCACCAAAATCGGGTCGGGCCCATCGGCACGGAGCAAAAAGTACGCGCCGAGACGTAGCGCGAGTGCAAAAGACCAGGTCTCGCCGTGGCTAGCGAAGCCCTTGGCGGGGTCATTGCCGAGAATGAGGTTGAGATCATCGCGATGTGGACCAACGAGACAGGAACCGCGCTCAATCTCCGCGGTGCGGCGCTCCGCCATCTTCGTCAGCAGCAGTGCCTCGAGCAGCTCCGGTTCGCTGGGCAATGGCCCGCCATCCAGACTGTCGACCTTCGGCGCATAGGCAATCGTGGCTGGGCGCGAGTGCGGGGCAAGCGTGGCATAGGCCTCGCTGACATGCTCGGAAAGCTCGGCGATCAAATCCATGCGCGCAGCCATTAGCGCCGCTCCCACCTGCGCCAATTGCGCATCCCAGGTATCCAGCGTGCTCAGGGCGGCCTGCCCCTCCGAGGAAGAATAGCCACGGCGCAGCGTCGAGCCCGCCGACTTCAGCAGCGCATTCTTCTGACGCAAAATCTTGTCATATTGAATGCGGATACCGGCGGACAGTGGCCGTCGTAAAGCGAGCAAATCATCGATGTATCGGCGACGGGAAGCGGGCTCGCCCTTGACCAGCGTGAGATCCTCGGGCGAGAAAAAGACCGACTTAACGATCCCCAGCAGCTCCCGCGGAGACTTCAGCCGCGTGCGATTAATCTGCGCCTGATTCGCGCGATGCGGATTGATGAGCAGATGCGCCGTCAGCTCGCGGCCATCATTGACCGCCGTCGCCGAAATGCGTGCCGACGGGGTCCCCGAACGAACCAGCGGAGCATCCGTAGACACTCGATGCGAGCCGAGCGTGGAGAGATATCCAACGGCCTCGACGATATTGGTCTTGCCGTAGCCATTTTGCCCGGTAAATACGGTAATTCCAGGCGTGAACTCGACTTCCAACTCCGGCCAGGAGCGGAAGTCCCGCAAGGACAAATACCGAATGTGCATAGCCGCAGACTAGCCCGGCAGGCGCACAGGCATCAGCAGGTAAGTGAAGTCGGTCTCCGGCGTTGGGTAGAAGCCGTCCTCACCGAGCTCCGGGATAGCTTCCGGCTCTGGAATGAGAATCGCGGGACGCGACGGCTGCGTAAAGCCCAGCAGAACGCGGTGGGAGCGAACAGCGCTGAGCCCCTCGAGCAGGTACTGCGGGTTGAAGGCGATCAGAAGTGGTTCCCCATAGAAGTTGCAGGCCACAGTCTCTTCTGCGTGACCAACTTCGTCGCCATGCGCGGAAAGGACAACCTGGCCGTCGGAGAAGTCCATGCGAATCTGCGCACCGTGATCCGCCATCAGAGACACACGACGGATGGCATCCTGCAGCTGGTCAACACGAGCAACAGCCATGGAGGAATGCTGCTTCGGCAGCAGCGGACGGAACTTCGGAAACTCGGCGTCCAGCAGTCGCGTGGTAGTGCGACGAGGATCGGCGAGGATAGCCAGCAGACCTTCGGAGCCGACCTCACGATCATCAGATCCGTCGCCGAATGCCAAGGTCACTGGCTCGCTGGAAGTGGTATCGAGAGTGCGGGCAGTCTCCGCGAAGGTCTTTGCCGGGATGAGCAGCTTGGTCTCCCCCTCAGGGATCTGCTCCCACTCGAAACTGCGAACCGCCAGGCGGAAACGGTCGGTGGCAGCGAGAGTGACCTCGTTACCTTCGGTTTCCATCCGGATGCCGGTCAGCATCGGCAGCGACTCATCCTTGCCGGCAGCGATAGCGACCTGACCAATAGCCTCAGCCAGCAGAGCAGCATCGACAGTACCGGTAGCAGCCGGAGCTTCTGGTAGCTGCGGGTAATCCTCCAAGGTCAGGCTTGGTAGCTCGAAGCGGGAAGAACCACAGCGAACGATGACCTTCGTGCCATCAAAGTGCATCTCTACCTGCTTATTCGGCAGCTTAGAGACAATGTCAGAAACCAACTTGCCATTGACGGCGAAGCGACCGGGCTCATCGACCTCTGCGCTAATACGAATCTGAGTGGAGACCTCGTAGTCATAGCCAGCGAGCTGCAGACCATTGTCATCCGCGAGAAAAATCATGCCACGCAGAATCGGCTGAGTCGGGCGTGCAGGCAGGTTACGAGCAACCCAGCTCACCGCACCCGCGAGATCGTCCTTAGCCGCGCGAATACGGACTTCGGTCTGCTCCATCGTTCCTCCACCGGTATTGGATGTCTGTTATTAGCCGTCTTTTGTGTTGTCAGCACGCTATGTCAGCGCACATGACTGGAGTTACAAAGATTCCATCGTACAACTCTACTGCAGACTGCCAAAGACCTCACTGGGATTCTTGTAGTCCGTCTAGTGCTTAATCCTAGTTCTGCTCGTTCTTGGCATTTATGAAGTTGTGCGCGAGAGGTTGCTTGCCAGAGGTTGTGCGCAGGCCCCCTTTTATCTAGAAGTTTCTAGAGATTTTTAAAGTCGGGAGTAGTAATAGGGGGTGTGCACATTGTGAAATTACATGATTCCCGCTGGTCTTCACCGGTTTCGAGCTGTGGATAACCAGTGCGCCTAACTGTGGATAACTTGGGGTGTCTGTGGATAGTGTTCGAGCTTTATCTTTCATCCACAAAATTTACGAGTTGTCCACAGCTCTGTGCACGGAAAAACCGCAGTTAATAACAAGAATTCCGCACGCCGAACCCAAGGATTTTAAGCCGTGCCGCGAGCTCGGTCACGAATGCGTGTAGTCAGGTCGTTGACCTGGTCCTTTGAGGGCTTTTTCTCCTGAATTTCCTTAACAATCTTGCGTTCAGCGTGCAAAACCGTCGAATGGTCACGATTTCCGAACTCCCGCCCAATCGACGGCAACGAAAGCTCAGTGAAGGACCTCGTCAAGTACATCGCGATCTGGCGTGCATGAGCGACCGGGCGAGTCTTACCCGGGCCCACCAAATCCGCAACCGTTAGGTCGAAGTACTCAGCCGTGGTGGAGATGATGATCTCCGGGGTAATCTGCACCTCGATTTCGTCGGCACCGAGGATCTCCTGCGCAAACTTCAAGGTCACAGGCTCATGAATCATGGATGCGTGAGCACTAATCTGCAGTAGACGCCCCTCGAGCTCACGAATAGAAGACGAGGTGTTCTCCGCGATGTACTGGAGTACATCATGCGGAACGACCAAATCAGATAGCTGTGCCTTCTTCGACAGAATTGCGATTCGCGTCTCCAAGTCCGGGTATTGCAGATCCGGATTGAGCCCCCACTGGAAGCGGGTACGAAGGCGATCCTCCAGGGTCTTAAGCTCGCGTGGTGGGCGGTCCGACGACAGCACAATTTGGTGATTGGACTGGTGCAGGGCATTGAACGTATGGAAGAACTCTTCCTGTGTACCTTCCTTGCCCTCCAAGAACTGGATGTCATCGATGATGAGCATGTCCAAATCGCGGTAGCGACGCTTGAAGGATTCCTGGGCGTCGTCACGCACGGAATTAATGAAGTCGTTGGTGAACTCTTCCGACGAAACGTAGCGAACCCGCAGGTTAGGGTACAAATGCTTGGCGTAGTGACCAATGCCGTGGAGCAGGTGCGTCTTGCCAAGACCCGAACCGCCGGAGATAAACAGCGGGTTGTAGGTGCGCCCCGGAGACTCCGCAACAGCGACGGCGGCTGCGGCGGCGAACTTATTCTGCGGACCAATAACGAAGGTCTCGAAGGTGTAGTTCGGGTTGAGGGTGGGCTCCTCGAAAGGCATGCTCATCTCGGTTGGAGTGCCGTGGCTCTCGGAGCGGAAAGGACTTGTGACCTGGCGCTGATCAGCAATAGTCATCGGATTCTCGGCAGATGAGTGCGAAAGCCCCTGGGCCATCGAATCTACGGCGTCCATCGATCGGTGCTGTGACTGGGCACTCTGCTGATTATGGACATTCTGCTGGTGTGTCTGCGGCACCTGTGGCGTCTGCGTCGATCCCTGGTGCTGCTCGTGGAGATTGAAGTCGTTCGTATCTGCACTGGGGAACGGGTAGTTGCGGCCAGATTGCTGTTGGTGCTGCTGGTTTGGCTGTTGACGCTGAGCCTGCTGCGGACGCGAAGCTGCAGATGGCATCTGCCCCGAGTGCTGTGCAGATGATTGAGTGGTCTCTGCTGCCTGGCTATCTTCAGCGTCGTCAGCAGGATCAGCAACGGTAATGACCGTTTCCAACTCCTCACCGGTCAGCGAAGCTAAGACGGCCTCGATAATGCCCTTGAGCTCTTCTTTTACCAGCGCCTGCACCACTGGCGATTGAGTGCTGAGCAGGAAAAAACCTGGAAAGTCACCAGTGTGCGTCACTGACCGCAGCAGTGCCTTGTGTGGCGGGCGTAGTGGTGCAATGCCCAACTCCGGCGCACCTTCTGGTGAAGTCAGGATAGAAACGACCTGCTCCCAGAGTCCACCTGGCAATTCTGGTTGTTCGCTCACTGTGTGAATGTCCTTTTACATGTTTACGTTCATCAAATTTATCGAGGCGACCTGTTTTTGTGGAGCGTTTTTGGCATGGCGAGAGCGCCATATCTGCCCATTTGGGGGCTATTTCTTGTAATTCGCCCTGTGGGGTGTTTCTACACAAGGTGCTATACGCCCCGAGCAGGACTTCCACATGTTTGTCCACACCTGTGGATAAACCTTGTCGCTAATTGACTAACAGTTTATCCACAGTTTGCCCACAATGAAAAATAGCCCCCTAGTCTGCGTTTACCTAGGTAAACACGTTATTTCCCCTGCTCGCTGTGATTCATGGTGTGGAAGTTATCCACAGCTGATTGGATAAACACCCTGTGGATTGCAGTGCATAGGTCAGTATTTCCACAGGTCAACATCGGTACCGTCGGAAAACTTGGAAAATGATTCTCCAGGTAAATCCGGCGTGTTGATTTGAATTTCTCGCTCGATTCGACGTAACCTATCTGGGTGTTTCATATCCATTGAGATATGAGTCCGAGCTTGTGCTTGGACCCGACAGAACGCATGTAGCTTTCAATCTGTCGGTAAGTAATTTTTCCGTGCATCACGGGAATGCGTCAGACGCATCGCTGCCTCGCACTCGAAGCGAGGAGTTTACTGCGGTGTGTTCAGCGTGGACTCGTGGTCGTTTGAGTTTCAAGGAGTGTCAACCGTGTCGAAGCGGACGTTCCAGCCGAATAACCGCCGTCGTGCACGCGTGCACGGCTTCCGTACCCGTATGCGTACCCGTTCCGGTCGCGCCGTTGTGGCAGCACGCCGCAGCAAGGGCCGTGCCCGCCTGTCCGCTTAAGCAAGAGGACGCCGATTTCGGTGCTCCCTCAGAGCAATAAGCTGCGTTCTTCGCGTGACTTCACGGTCACCGTACGACGTGGACGCCGAATCGGACGCAAGACCTTGGTCTTGCATATTCGTGACACCGCCGCTTCTGGCGGTGAAGATAAGACCGATACGCAGATTGCCAGGTTTGGTGGTCCGCGTGTCGGTCTTGTCGTATCTAAAGCTGTGGGCAACGCCGTGACTCGTCACGCTGTATCCCGCAAGCTCCGCCATGTCATGGCCGCGGCCGCGCAGGATCTCCCGTCCACCATGGACATTGTCGTTCGCGCGCTGCCCGCATCTGCCACAGCCACCAGCCAGGAGCTGTCCCACGATGTGCAATCGGCACTCGCCAAATACGAACGTCGGCGATAATTCGCTTGACGACGGTCCCCTCGCCCACGGCCCTGGTGCACGTGTGGCGGAGCGGGCGATTCTCTTCTATCGCCACCGCATCTCTAATCTGAAGCCAACGAGCACATGTCGTTTTGAACCGACCTGCTCCGCATATGGTCTTGAGGCCGTACGCCGTTTCGGAGCTATTCGTGGCCTGTGGCTGACTCTTCTACGTATCTTCCGTTGCGCACCCTGGCATCCGGGCGGCTGGGATCCAGTTCCTGCCACATTCCCCGGCCTGGGTTCGTGGTTGAAGCGAATGCACAGGTAACCTCTAGTAATGCTTAGCCTTTGACCGGGCTTTGTAGACGAAGGCGCGAGTGCGCTGTCCCCCTAAAGAACGGAGTGATCTTAGACCGTGCTCAATTTCGTGTATTGGCCGATTTCGGCCATCCTGTGGTTCTGGCATAAGGCCTCAGGTTTCCTATTCGATCCCTCCTCGGGTATCTCATGGGTGCTGGCCATTGTTTTGCTTGTGGTCACCATCCGTATCCTCCTGTTTAAGCCGATGCTGAACCAGCAGCGTTCTGCCATCAAGATGCAGCAACTCGCTCCTGAGATGCAGGCGATCAAGGAGAAGTACAAGAACGATCAGCAGGCGCAGGCCCTTGCTATGCGCCAGCTACAAAAGGAAATGGGTGTCAACCCGCTCGGCGGCTGTCTGCCGATTCTGGTTCAGATGCCTGTGTTCATTGGTCTTTTCCACGTGCTGCGTTCGTTCAACCGAACGGGTACGTCGGGCAATGCGCTCGGCATGTCGGTGGAACAGAACTGGAATACGCCTAACTACATCTTCGGTGTAGATGAGGTGCGGTCCTTCCTGCTGGCTCGTGTGCTCAATGCTCCACTGTCCAGTTCGGTTGGTATGGGTGAGGATCAATACGCAGCGTTCACAGTGCCTGGTACTCCTGCGGACTTCACCCGCATGGACATCATGATCGTTGCCATCCCGCTGATCGTTATCGCGGCACTGGCAACGCACTTCAACGCTCGCATGTCGGTCGAGCGCACTCGTGCTCGCCAGGAAGCTGGTCTGGTAAAACGCCAGGAAGGCCCCATGGGTCAGCAGATGGACATGATGAACAAGATGATGCTTTGGTTCTTCCCAATCATGATTCTTGTTACCGGTGCTTTCTGGCACATCGGTCTCCTTGTCTACATGGTGACTAACAACGTCTGGACCTACTTCCAGCAGCGCTACATCTTCGGCAAGCTGGATGAGGAAGAGAAGGAAGCTGTCGCAGCTAAGAAGGCTGCCAAGCGCGAGGCACAGGAGAAGCTCGCTCCGAAGGTTGGCCAGAAGCCAATCAACCCGAAGAAGGGTGGCAAGCGTCAGGCAGCGCAGAATGCGCAGCAGGCGCAGTCCGGTCAGGCCTCTACAGCGAACAAGGCTTCTACCCATCTTCCGGATGGTAATTCGGGGAAGGGACAGCAGGGCCCAGCCTCGAAGCCAGCGCCAGGACAGAAACCCGCAAATCGGAAGAACCGGAAGCGCAAAAAGAAATAGCTGAAGTAGAATCGCTCTTCGTCTACATAAGTTAATTAATCGGAACGCCCCGCATTTGATGCGGGGCGTTTTTGTTTGCCTTGGTGCTCGATCGCGCAAACAACGTCGCTGTTATTACAGGCGTGTAATTTTCTTTGGGGCCTGGAGTTTGGCATCCAACTCCGGTCAATGTTTCACGTGAAACATCGCTGTTGCACTGTCGTACACTAGGGGTAATGAAAAGCTCGACGGGTGACGGCACAGCTGCCCCATTGGAAAGGTTAGTGGAACTGTTGAGTAACTCCGCGAAAGACGTCGATAAGCAAGAAGCCTCCGCAGGTTTGGTCGATGCAGATCTGCGTTCGGTGATAGATACCGTGTTTGGAGGGAATGCCGATCGAGCATACCGCTACCACTCATGGTTGGCTGAGGAAGCTACAGTCCGAGGTTTGATTGGGCCACGTGAAACTGCAAAGCTGTGGGATCGCCACATTATTAATTCCGCGGTAGTTGGAGAAGCGATAGGCAAAGGGCTTGTAGTTGCGGACATTGGTTCGGGGGCAGGTTTGCCCGGAATTCCGCTTGCTCTTGCACGCCCGGATTTGAAGGTGGTTCTTGTAGAGCCATTGCTGCGGCGGACAACTTTTTTGAATGAAGTTGTGCAGGACCTTGAGCTGGACAATGTAACGGTGGTTCGCGGGCGCGCTGAGGACAAAGTGGTTCGCGCTGAGGTTGGCCAAGTAGATGTCGTCACTTCTCGCGCTGTTGCCCCTCTTGGGAAATTGGCGGGCTGGTCGCTTCCTTTAGTTAAATCCGGAGGCGCGATGGTTGCACTGAAGGGTGGAACTGCGCAAGAGGAGATTGATCGGGACGCAAAGCTTATTGCCAAGGCGAAGGGAACTAATCCCCGCGTTGTAGAGGTTGGCGGTTCCGTGTTGGGAACTTCGACGTACGCCGTGATTATTCAGAAGAAGTAGGTTGTAAGTCCTCCTCCCCTACTCCACTGCCGGTTCGCTTGTGTTTTGGTTTCGACATTGAGGCGCGTAGTGCTGTCGGGCTAGAGTGGGATAAGTATCGCGGTATGGCAAAGTCCTACCGGCCAAGGTGGATGTTTCACGTGAAACATTTCCACAATCGTCGGCGTCTAACGGTTGTTGGGGCTTGATGATTACGCTTTTGCAGATAGTTACTAAGTTTTTATTCGCACTCCAGTGGCCATGATTGGTGATTGCTGTGCTTGTAAGGGGAATAGTTAATGAGCCGGAAGTCCTGGCAAGACACACCCATCGCTGCGGCAGCTCAACGGGCGGCGCAAGTTAAGGCCCCGAACCGTTTATCGCTTCCGCGCCCCGAACGTCCGCGCCGTATTACTATCGCCAACCAGAAGGGCGGCGTGGGCAAGACCACTTCGGCAGTCAACATCGCGTCGGCGCTCGCGCGACATGGTCTCAAGGTACTAGTCATCGATAATGACCCGCAGGGAAATGCTTCTACGGCCCTGGGGATTGAGCATGTTTCCGGGACTCCGTCGACGTATGAGCTTCTTATTGGCGAACTACAGATTGACGATGTCATCCAGCGTTCCCCTGAATCTGAGAACCTCTTTTGTGTGCCAGCAACGTTGGACTTGGCGGGCTCCGAGATTGAGCTGGTTTCTCTCCTGAACCGCGAGCGCCGACTTCTCGACGCAGTTTCAGATCAGTACCTGATTGACAACGGCTTTGACTTTCTCATTATTGACTGCCCTCCTTCGCTCGGTCTGTTGACTCTGAATTCGATGACTGCCGCCAACGAGGTTTTGATTCCGATTCAGTGTGAGTTTTACGCCTTGGAGGGTGTGACTCAGCTGATGAATAACGTGCAGATGATTCGTCAGCACCTCAATCCGGAGCTACACATTTCTGCTGTTTTGCTCACCATGTTCGATGGCCGTACCAAGCTTTCAGAAGAAGTTGCCAATGAGGTTCGTAACTACTTCGGTGACGTTGTTCTACGTAATCTCATCCCTCGATCCGTGAAGGTATCGGAGGCGCCGGGATATTCGCAGACCGTAATTTCCTACGATCCAGGGTCTCGGGGCGCAGTTGCTTATCTTGATGCCGCGAAGGAATTGGCAACGCGTGGCGACTATTCAGCAGTTCCGGGTGGAAGTGCGATTGGGCAAAAACCAGCTTCCTCCCCTACCCCGTCCAATTCCACTGAGACAAATTAAAGCCACTAGGAGTAGTAACCGATGTCGAATCAGAAAAAGGAGAACCGCAAGGGAGGGCTCGGTCGCGGTATCGCCGCGCTGATCCCAACTGCTCCGGCGGCTAACCCCTCGGTAGGTGAGAGTGCCGCGGATATTATCTTCGGTCCCCGCCGTACCCAGGGGACGAAGCAGCCTGGAAGTAGCGGAGTTGCCGACGTACTGGGGGCAGCCGATACGGGAGCCGGCACCTCGTTGACTGAGGGGAAAAACCCCGGAAAATCTGCAAAATCTGGGCAGAGCAAGCCCCATACCAATGAGGCGAAGAAACGTCACAGTGACGATAACGCTATTGATAAGTCTAGCGATGTTTCACGTGAAACATTGCCCTCGACGATGTCGGGAGTAACGGACCATAGCGGCACCGAGGTCGCTGATGTTGGCACTTCGGCCGCAAACGAGTTTGGCGCGACCTATCGCGAGATCGACTTGAAGCTGATCACGCCGAACCCGAAGCAGCCACGAGAGGTCTTCGATGAAGAACCCCTGAATGAGCTCGCTCACTCTATTCGTGAGTTTGGTCTATTGCAGCCGATTATCGTACGACCAATCTCTGAGGATAGTCGTGCGGCGGCACTCGAGGCAGCGCGCAAGGAAGATTCGAACGCGCCGCAACCCGAGTTTGAAATCATCATGGGTGAACGTCGCTGGCGTGCTTCTCAGCGAGCTGGAATCGACACGATTCCCGCCATCGTTCGCGATACTCCAAACCAGGACATGCTCCGAGATGCCCTACTAGAGAACATCCATCGCGTTCAGCTGAACCCACTTGAAGAGGCCGCTGCGTACCAGCAGCTGCTCGAAGAGTTTGGTGTTACTCAGGCAGAGCTGGCGGATCGAATCGGTCGCTCGCGGCCCGTTATTACCAACATGATTCGACTCTTGCAGTTGCCGGTGGAGGTACAGCGACGAGTAGCGGTCGGTGTCCTGTCGGCTGGTCACGCACGTGCCTTGCTTGGAGTTAAGGCAGGTAAGGAAGAGCAGCAGCGCCTCGCTGAGCGAATTGTTGCTGAAGGACTGTCCGTCCGTGCGACCGAAGAGGCAGTGACATTACTCAATGCCGGCGAGCGACCGAAAAAGCAGCACCGCGAGCCCACTCCGCAGCCGGAGGTCCTCCACAATTGGGCTGACCGCCTGTCCAATTCTTTTGATACGAAGGTGACTGCCCAGATGGGCAAGCGTAAGGGCAAAATCGTTATCGAATTCGGCAACCTCGAGGACTTTGATCGCATCATGTCACTGATGCATCTCGACGAAGAGTAAACCCGGTTACTGTGACTGAAGTATTCATCGAGAAAATTTCGCTGGCCGACATCGAAGGAATCTATCCAGAGACGATGTTAAGCCTGTTTTGGGAACAGGGCATGGAGCATATCCGTACAGCAACTGCCCTACCCCAGTTCTCGACTGAGCCACGCGAACCTAATTTGGACCCCAGCACGCCAGAAGAGGATGAAGCGCTCAACGGTGATTTAAAGCATTCGGACGGCCAACCCCCTACTCAGCCAGCTGGAGCTAGCGAGAGCCGCTTAAATGGCGATTTAAGCTCTGATTTAGCCGCCCAGGTGCGCTTGGAGAAGGAGGCATGGCTCAATACCGTCTACCTTTCCTGGGGACCGTGCGGATATTCGCTACGACGAAAGCCACCGGCATCACTTATCGATGGGAAACCTGAGACCGTCGGCACGCTGCTCTTTGCACCGCCACGCTTCTGCCCGACGACATTTTCCATTCCTTCCGGACCAATATCGCCGGATGCGATTGCGCTGACGAGTCTGCATTACAACGCTTTAGAGGTTGACGATGACATGCTCCGCGTGCTCATTGTGACCGCTCTGCACAAGCTCGCGCTGCGCGGGATTTCAGCGGTAGAAGCGTTTGGTTGCAGTGGCACGGCGGATTCTATGTCGGCATCCACGCCGTCGTCGCCAACGCCTGACGACGGTACGGAGAATCTAATCGCTGATTTCGAAGCGCAACTCGAAGAAAAGCTAAATCCTAAGCCGTGTATTTCAGATTCGTTGGCGGCGATTAACCATAACGCCGGTGATTTGATTCGTACGCGAACCCTTCTTGACTCCGGGTTTCGGGTGGTCACTCCACATCCGATTCATCCGAAACTCCGTATCGAGTTGGATGCGGAATTGGACTGGGACGAAGAAATCGGCCATGCGTTGGATCTAAGTGCGAAAGAACCCTTTATGCGCTCAAAGCTGTTCAGTCTTTAGCGCCGGGTTTCATTGGTCAACCGTGTTTAGGCTTTTTCCTCTTCAATCAGCTGCGCAAAGCTGTAAGCGCCGGTCATTGGCTGCTGCTCTTCATCGCCCAGGTACAGACGCTTTACAGCGACAACGATAGATTCGGCAATTACGTCCCGCTGATCTGGGGAAGAAAGAATTGCGACGTCATCCTCGTTGGTCAGGTAACCAACGGCAACTTCCACCGTGGGCATCCTGGTCAGACGGAGGAGATCCCAGGTACGGGCGTGCGAGCGGCAGTCCACCAGGCTCGTACGGGCAACAATCTCTCGCTGGATAAGGCCAGAGAGCTGCTCGCCCAGAATGGAGTTGGAGCCCTTCATCGAGCCAAAGTAAAAAGTCGCAATACCGCTGGCGCGGTTGTTGTGATAGTGGTCAGCCTGCAGGGAGATGAAGACGTCAGCGCCAAAGACGTTGGCCATCTCAGCCCGATCTTCGATGGACGGATTGTCGGTACGAGGACGAGACAGAATAGTCTCTGCACCTGCCGCGACAAGGCGACCTTCAATGCGAGAGGCCAAGTCCCAAAGAATCTCTTCTTCAGAAATCTGACCGTAGGGGCCGTCGACCACGATGCCGGGCTCCCCTGCCCCAAGGCCTGGATCAATGACAATGCGCTTGCCAGAGAGCTTCGGCCCCATCGTGCGCAGTATTTCCTTCTCGTGGAAGGCGTTTACCGAGCCACCAGTAACCCTTCTGCCCAAGTAGCTGAGCGCCCGGAGAGTAACGGGGCCACAGATTCCGTCGGGCTCCAGCCCGTAATTGAGCTGGTATTCACGTACAGAGGCGTCGGTCTTC
This sequence comes from Corynebacterium sp. 5QC2CO, assembly GCF_024580435.1. NCBI lineage: Bacteria > Bacillati > Actinomycetota > Actinomycetes > Mycobacteriales > Corynebacteriaceae > Corynebacterium > Corynebacterium sp. 5QC2CO. Next base: position 120,523 of record NZ_JANIKI010000005.1, read on the forward strand.
GGGCCAAAGTGGCCGTCTACTCGGGCATCGTGGAAACCGAGTTCCTGCAAGGTAGCTTGGAGGACGCCTACGTCCTCGCCGGTCATTTGTGACAGTGGATCGTAGGACAGTACGCGGGTGCCCAGAGTGTACGAGGCTTCTCGCAGTAGGCGCAGGGTGCTGTCGCGGATGATGCCGTCGGCATAGACACCGCGGGACTGTTGGAACGCCAGGAGAGCGTTGCGCATATCCTCATCAAAGAGGTCATCGTCACCAGACCACTGAGGCGAGTTCTCCTCTGCAGCTGAGCCCTCCCAGTTGGGCAGAAGCCCAAGACGAGCCAGGGTAGAACGTACCTCGGCAACACGAGGTGACCTATCGCCCACCTTCAGAAACTCTGGCACGAAAACTCCCTTCCGAACTCCACAATTATGTTCAGGACGTTGTGGGTCCTCACAACACTTAATCAGTATTACTGGCCAGTGAGCGAAACGAAACTTCAGTTGAGAAACTCCGCACACTCTCAGAGGATATGGTCAGCAATACCTCTCAAGTTGGCGGCAACCTGGTTCCTTCACGGTATTAAGGAAGACGTAAACCGCCATTTCCAGCAAGATTACCAGGTCGCAGGCGCGAATCGATTGTTACGAGGGCGCGTCGGCTAGCCCGACGGCAGAACCCCAGGACTAACTCTAAATCACAACCACAACTTCAGTCACATCTTAATGGGGTGTGTCCAACGAAGGTGGCAGTAACGAAGTGACGGGTGGGCGGTCGTGACCTCGTATCGGATAAGGAGCAACCCCAAGTTCTTTTAAAGGTGCTTTTCGATGAGTGACGTGATTTCGCCCTTCGGACGGACTCCGCGAATCTCTTCGACCTTCTTGCCGTCCTTGAATAGGAGCAGGCTTGGGATGGACATGATCTGGAACATGCCAGCCAGTGCACGCTCCTCATCGACGTTGACCTTGGCGATGACGGCCTTGCCATCGAGCTCGGTCGCAACCTCGTCCAAAACGGGAGCAATCTTCTTACACGGGCCACACCACTCTGCCCAGAAATCAACAAGTACCGGCTTATCGGATTCGAGGACATCGGACTTAAAGGTGTTGGCGGTGACGGTTACCGGAGCCATGAAATTCTTCTCCTTAGAATGAGCTCGTTTGAGTTCTTAATGGTTTTGATTTGTGGTCTTGATTCTAATTTTTCAACCTAGCTTCTTCAGCCTCGCGTACGGATTTGGCGCTCAAGGCGTCAAAAATTAGGGCTTCCGGTGGTGCGAGTGAAGTACTAAATTGTTAATTAATGGTGTTCTTGAGAACGCTGCAAGTGCTCGTGCGGTACGGGACGTATCGGGCTATAACACGTCCCGCTGCGCCCTGATTGAGCGACAGCTAACAACAATTGGGCTTACCGACTATCAGATATTCCCCATAGTTGGATATCTGCAATCGTAGGGCTTATCCAACAATTGTGATGCCCCAACTATTAGGTGTTTATCCAGTTAGTGCGACTGCCCTGCTGTCAGCTACCGAGCAACGGTTTCCAAGTAGTGCTCAGCATCCAGCGCAGCCTTGCAGCCAGAACCAGCGGCGGTAATTGCCTGCTGGTAATGCGAGTCAACAACATCACCCGCCGCAAAGACGCCCTTGAGGGATGTCTGGGTGCTCGGAGCGGCTACCTGAATGTAGCCATTCTCATCGCAATCCAGCTGATTGCGAACCATCTGCGAACGTGGCTCGTGGCCAATTGCTACGAACATGGCAGTCACATCCAGGACGGACTTCTCGCCAGTGACGGTGTCTTCCAGCTCGAGACCAGTAACTGAACCCTTGTCCTCACCAAGAACCTGGGACACAACCTTGTTCGTCGCAAAGCGAATCTTGTCATTATTCTGCGCGCGCTCGACCATAATCTTCGACGCACGGAACTCATCGCGGCGATGGACAATCGTCACCGAGCGGGCGAACTTGGTAAGGAAGGTTGCCTCTTCCATTGCGGAGTCACCGCCGCCGATGACGGCGATATCGTGGTCGCGGAAGAAGAAACCATCACAGGTGGCACAGGCGCTGACGCCATGACCCAGCAGCGCCTGCTCGCCCGGAGCACCGACATAACGCGGAGCGGCACCGGTTGCCAGAATGACAGCGTGAGCCTTGTGCTCTTCTTCACCAACCCAGACAGACTTGATATCGCCGGTGAGATCCATGCGATCGACAATCTCCATGCGCAGGTCAGCGCCGAAGCGCTCTGCCTGTGCGCGCATCTGATCCATCAGCTCTGGTCCCATGATGCCCTCGGAGAAACCTGGGTAGTTCTCCACATCGGTAGTCGTCATAAGCAGACCGCCAAACTCGATGCCCTCGAACACCACAGGCTTCAGGTCGGCACGGGCTGCGTAGGTGGCAGCCGTGTAACCGGCGGGACCGGAACCGACAATGATCAGGTCGTGAACGATATCGCTCATGAAGACTCCTATAATTTTTATCTCTTACATCACATGGCGCACAGTGATGCTCAGTAGTAAGCAAATTTTTCAGCTCCGGGAAAGAAATTACCGGAACCAGCTACCTCAACCAACGTGAGGTTAGCCATCTCTATTCCCCCAGCCTCTCCCCTGCTCCGCAGTTGTTAGGCCACCTGCACTTCTTCCAATTGTCGCCGAAGCGTACGACGCGCCCGCGCCCGCCGAGACTTCAACGTCCCGCTCGGCTGCCCAATACTGCGAGAGGTCTCCTGCAGTGAATATCCAAAGATGTCCAAGTACAACAGGGCATCCCGTTGATCCGTTGGCAGCTGCTCCAATGCGGCGGCCATAGTCACACGTAGCGGAACATCCGGGCAGGGAATCGGCTGTGAACTCATAAACGTCTCAAAATCCTCCTCCTTATCGCAGAGAGGGATCTCCCCGAAACGACCGCGGTTGTGGTCAATACACGCATTCTTCACGATGCACGTCAGCCACGTCGCCACCGTCGACCGCCCGCGAAAACTCGCCGCCCCCGCAATTGCCCGCGCTAACCCCTCCTGGACCCCATCCAAGGGATCGAAATCATCCCGACGATAGCGCCGCGCCATAGCTACCAACTGCGGATAATAACGCTGTGCCAACACCGCGAACGCGCGGCGATCCCCCGCCAGGTGCGCCTTCAATAATTCACGATCGACCTCGTCCGCAGATGCATGCTTTTGCATACCGACGACACCACAATCCCCCAGTCGCCGACCCATGCGGGCCTTACGGTGACTGTCCCCAATTCGATTTCTTCCCCCAAAGTTCATGGCTCCTATGCAAACACGAAACCCGCGCTCTCCGCTTGGCAAAACTGCCGTGGAGACCGCGGGCTGTGGATGAATTTCAAAACGTCCAAGCAGCTGTGGATAACTTGGGACAACTTGAACTGTTGCCGCCTAAGGCAAGCTCAGAGCGCTATTCCGTACCACGCACCTGGATGTCGCCAATAGCAACTGGCAGCAACGAATCCGGGGATTGCTCAGCCAGATTGCGGTCGCCGACAAGTGGGTTGTCCGCATCGGAATTTTGCGACTCAGCATCAGCATCTGTATCAGCGTCAGTGTTTGAGTCGCTGTCGGCTACCGCTTCCGCAGCCGTCGGCAAGCCGGAGATCCAGACAACAAGGTTCTTCCACTCAGTGTCGCGGCTATCGATTTCGATGGTCGTCGTACCTGAGGTGGCAGTAGCGCTTCCGAGAACCGTTGTGTCATCCAAGTTCGTCGAGTCAGCATCTCGTAGGCCGCGAACTTCAATATGTGCGCCCGGGGTCGCCGCGACCTTAAGTTCTCGAATGGTTGCCGGTTCATCCAGAGTGACCCGAATACCAACGCCAGGTTTGAAGTCCTCTGGACGATTGCCGAACTGGCGGAGGTAAGTCGAAGTTACCCAGAAGCTTTCCTCGTCATTATCGATGGTCAGCTCAGCCATGTCTGGATTGTCTGGACCGGCTGCCGGGTTGTCGCTGTCGGCCTGCCACTCGTTAGCGTCGGTAAGCGAAAGCGTCGTGATTGGAGCCGGGCCGCGTCGTACGGACTCGGAGTTAATCGGTGCGTCCGAGGAACGGTTAACCAGACCAAAGATGCCCGCGGCGACAAGTGCACCGACAATGACTACACCGACAACGACTGCGCCGGTGCTGAATGCGCGGGTTCGATTCTTGGTGTGGTGAGCGCTTGATTGGGCTGCACCGTCGGCATCGACGGATTCGCGCGCACCGGTGTCGGGGTCGATTGCGAGAAACTCCGAAGAGTCGGGGCCGAGCGCTGCAGTGCGCAAATCCTCCGCGAGTGTGCGAGCTGGCGACTCCTGTTGATTGAAGTTCTCCGGGCGAACCTGCTTCGCGCGGTCGATGGCAGCAGAAATATCGGAGGGGATATTTGGCACGTTGTAGAACAGCTCGTCGATGACAGAAAGCAACGCGTTGTAGTCCGAACGTTGCGAGCTATCGGGCAAAACGACGGGGAACGCGTCGTAGATGTGGCCGTCGCTGCTGATGCGCAGTTGCCCAGGCTTGTTTGTCAGGCCAAGGCAGCGTCCAGACTCGTGGGCGTCGGCGATCGTCTCGGCAAGTGATGCTACTGCGAGTGCCAGGGCGTCCGGGTGGGCGGCCTGATCGAACCGCTCAATACCGATACTGCTGGTCCAGTCGGCGACGATGAGCACCTCGGTGCGTGTCTTCGCCACGCTATGAATGCGGGACATCCCGGTGCCGGCCAGGTCACGCAGCTCATTGGTCGTCGTGGCAATCTTCTGGGCAGCAACCGATGGCGAAGTGTCGTAGTACGGCAGTGCAATCGTGTCGACGAAGACAAGTGCGACATCTGAGTTGTCGGGATCTCCCATATCCATGGCGCGCCACAGGCGCAGACCTGGGTAGGTCGCGACTTCAGAACGCAGACGGAAACGGCCACCCGAGACCATCTCGCCGGGTACATAGCGGGTTGGGCGAGACCCCTGCGTCGGCATCGGCGGTAGCAGCGGCGAAGCGGTGAAGCCCTCGTTTGCCAGACCCGTGGCCTCGCCGATCAGGTTCGACGGGGCGATCGAGAAAGCATCAGCGGCGAAGCCACGTTCGCGCTCCATATCCTCACGGTCGGCGACGGCATTGTCGGCTGCATGAGGCTGCGGAGCAAAGCGGCGTAGACCCGGGATGCGGCCGAGGAAGCCGCCCAGAACGCGGACCTCTTCCAATGGAGCCTGAGCGAGCACCAGGCCGGTACCGATGAGGAAGACCACGCCGGTGACGATGGTCTGCAGCAGAACGCCGAAGGAACCGAAGAAATCGAACAGCACAAGGTCGGTCAATGCGAATGCGCCCCAAGCAACGGCGACACCGACAAGCGATGCCCCCAGTGCCCACAGCACGGTGTGGACGGTCGCCTTACTGTCCAAGTGTCCGAGAGTGTGGCGCAAGAGCAAGAAGCCAATTACTGCGCCGGCGACGAAACCGAAACCGTTGGCGGCACCGAGCAACACGACGACGGTCTCGGCGTCAGAAGCCAGACGAGGAGCGAAGAACGACAGAATCACCTTGACGGTGGTAATGCCGAGGATGATGAAAGTCGGGGTCCAGGCCTCTTCACGGGCGTAGAAAACACGCAAGTGCAAAAGCACAATGGCGTATGGAATAAGCGAGAACGCCGAGAAGGACAGCGTCCAGCCGAGAATCTCTGCGGTTTCGCGGGGGAACTCCAGATACGCGAAAAGACCGACGGCGATGGGGCGGCCGAATGCGGTGAAGAATGCGACGATCGGCACCAGCGCAATCATGGTCAGTCGCGTACCGATGGACAGATCTCGGACCACTGCCCCATCGTTGCCGTCGGCTGCATTGCGGGACAGCCGCGGCATGATGGCGGTCAGCAAGGTAACGCCGATGATGCCGTAGGGCACCTGCAACAGCAGCCACGCCTGCTGGTAAATCATCGGCGCGGCCTTGGAGGCAGTCGAGGCAATATTCGTAGTGATGAAGTAACCAGCCTGGGAAATTGCCACGTAGGTGATAATCGCGACACCCATGCCGGTGAACTGTTTGATGCGGTCGTCGATACCCCACAGCGGACGCAAATCAATGCCCGCGCGCTTGAGGTAGGGAATCATGATGGCTGCCTGAATGACGACACCCAGGGTGGTACCAAGACCCAAAAGCAGGATGTGCGGATCGGAGAGTGAACCGTCCGAATCCGGACTCAATTGGCCGGGCAGGAACAGATATAGCAAGAGCGTGGCAATGGCCACGACGTTGTTGGCGACAGGTGCCCACGCACCGGGTTTAAAGATTCCCTTGGTGTTTAGCACCGCCATGAGCAGCGCAAATATGCCGTAGAAGATGATTTGCGGCAATAGTAAGAACGCAAATGACGTTGCCAGCGGAACGTTGACCTTACCGGCCTCGTTAAGGCTCAATCTGGTCAACAGTGGCGCACCTATCACCGCCAGCACCGTCACCACTGCCAACAGCGTCATAGAGACAGTCAAGAGACGTCTAATGAAGGCGGCACCGTGATCTGGATCCTCCTTCTCCGCGCGCACCAACACCGGCACCACCAGAGAAGTCAGCACTGCGCCGAGGACGATTTCCGTAATCAGGTTAGGCAGTGTGTTGGCGACGTTGAAGGCTGAAGCCACAGCCGGACCCAGCGTCGCGCCGATGAGCAGGTTTCGCAAAAAACCCGTAATGCGCGAAATCAGGGTAGCGATTGCCATCGAGCCTGTGGAGGCGACGATGTCCGAATTCGACTGTCCCTGATTTGCGTCCACCGTCGAGCCCGCGGAGGAATCGCTGGAAGCGGTTGCTGTCGCAGTTGCCGCCTTTGCTGGCGATGATGATGCCGATTCCGTCTTCGCGTCAGCGGCGGTATCGGCATTTGCCTTATGGCCGGATACGCGAGTTAGGTCCGGGGCTGCTTCGGCCGGCTGAGATTCAGCCGTTGGCCGCGCCGCCGGAACCGGAGCCGGTGGCGCGGGGCGACGAATGCGGCCTCGAAGTCCAGATTTATGCGCGTCTGAGTCAGTCACATGTCCTATTGTTGCTTAAAAGGGGGTCTATTTCCGAAAGTACTGAGACCGTTTTGCGGCAAAAAACCCACCAACAGTGACGATGACGAGGGTCACGATAGCCAAAACCCCAACCGAAGCGCCCGATTGCACGGAAATACTCACTGATCGAGAAATCGGCGTGCCGCCAGGTGATTCGAGCCACAGCAACAGATTGTGGGAGTTGTCTCCACTATCCCGTGGCCGGTCTCCCTCTGGAGCATTGGTTGCCGGAGTGGACTCTGCATCATCACCCGACTTCGGAGTGAACTGAACAGTCACCGACCCCTTGGCGGGGATGGCGGCCTCATACTTCTCCTCCATCACCGAATCTCCAGCGCCGACGCGCACGAACGCGGGAACCGGCAGCGGCAGGCCATTGCGAGCCAGCACCGCAATCGGCGACAGCTGCGTTGCGCGGGTGTAGACACCGCCGGGAGCTACCAACGTCACTGAATTGCGCAGGCGTCGAGTCATAATCAGTGCCTGGTCGCTGAGTTCTTCGCTCCGCCGCTGCACGTCAGGTGACTGCAGCTGATTTCGCCGGCCGAGAGTTGTAAACGAGCGCAGCAAGTCGTGCCGCAGGGGGCGGGTGAATTCATACCGCGTCAGCGCGACGTTGGGATCGTTGGACATGATTGTGGTCAGGTCCGTGATCTCGCGGGAGGCCGTCTGAGCCTTCTCCACGAGCGTCTCACTCACTGGCGCGGGATCGGCAAGCTCGTCAATTGGAGTAACCGAGCCCGCATCCAGGTCGTGAGCTGAAGCGGTGATGGAGTCCATCAGCGGAGTCAGCTCAGCCAGGTTCTCGTCCACGGCTTTCCGGACCGCGGCCATGAAATCTTCGGCGTCGCTAGCGCGTGGATCCCAACCGGACGGTGGTGCTGCCACCACAGCCGCGCGAGGGTCATCCGAATCAGTCAATGATTGGAACAGAGTGCCAATCGCTGTCTGCATCCGTGCAGCCTCGGAGTCGATTCGGAAATCGTAGCGTCCGAGCAGATTCGAATACGCCACAGTCTGGGGAGACCGTCCTGTTGCAGCCAGAGAGGTTGTCAGTGCCCCAGGGAGGGCGAAGGCGCGGCTACCGTCGGCAAGCACGCCACTGTGGCCGGGGCGCAGTGTCTGACCATCGGCGGTGACAGCGGTGTTGTCTGCGACTAACACGGTGGTGTCGTGCGCGGCTTCGAGTGGGGTGGGCGACGGTGGCATCGTCTCGCCGGTATCGACGCGGTCTTCGAATGCGCGCTCCGGGGAGGTCCCGCTTAGAGCCGTCGCCGCCGAGTACAGCGGGGCGCTTTCCGACGTCACGTATCCCTCGGCCGGCAAATAGAGGCCCGGCAGTGCCTGAACGTCCAAATGCTTGGCGATAGTCTGCCGACCAGCGGCGAGTGCCTCCATCGAAAGCTCGTGATCCCCCACGCGAGCCACGGCGCTGGCATCGGTGCCGCCCCACGGCAGTGACAGTGTGCAGGTGTCCTGTGTGAGATCGTGCAGCCGATTGAGCCAGGCGGCGGCATTGTCACTGGCGGGCATATGCGTGAGATTGGTGTCATCCGCGTTTCCCCAGGAATCCCGCAGTCGCGGAGAGGACTCCACAGGACTTGGGCGGCTGGTTCCAATCCAGTATTCGCGGGTCATCCGGGAGATTGCGTCGAGGGTCTCCGGGTCGATGGCGATGCAGGTCGATTCCCGCAACCTCTGCCCATCCGGGCCGGCAAAGCCCTTTTCCAACGAGGTGAGCAAACCGTCGAGGCGGCCACCGCGTTCGAGAGATTCGGCCAAAGAATTGTCGGTGAGGATGAGATTCGGCGACGAGGGTGCGTCACCGGTCTCACCGCCAACCAGTGGCACTGGCTGGCTGATGGGCCAAATCAGCGAAAACGGCACTGGGTCGCGGCGGGTGGGCGCATCGGAATTCTCGGTCTCATCACCGGCAGGCGGTTCCGGCTCATCACCTGCGGCTTGCGGATCCGTCACCGGTAGCAGTGCGCGTGTTTCCGCCAGCAAACGGTCGATGTCATCTGCCGGTTGCCCGTTAGCATTGATGAGCAGCGGAAACGTGCCAGCTTCCGTGATGTCGAGTCCTTCTGGAGCCGGTGCGGAGATAGGAACACTTAGCGTAATCTCACGCGTCTCCCCCGCCTTCAGCTCGATGGGGGAACTGAAGGTTCCAGCCACATCAAATACCGATTCAGGCTCAGCGAGAATCGTTCGCGCATCTGCAGAGGAAGCCAGTGCGCCAGCCCGCTGTGGGCGCAGCGCAACATTGCTGATATCCGCATCGGAGGTGTTGTGCACCTGCACCTTGATGGTCAGCGTCGAATGTAGAGCCGCGACATGCGGAGTGAAGCTGGTTATCGAAAGCCGAAGGGGGCCCTGTTCACCGACACGATTGGTGCCACTGCCCCACAACTGCTCATCTTGCGCAAAAGCTGGGGGCGCAACGGCCGTCGGCAAGCACAGTATGAGCGCTGCGGTGGCGGCCGTGACTTTACGAACAACATTCCTTGGGAACTGCAACCTGAACATGCGCAATCACCTCGGAGTCTGCCGGCCTGCTCGCTTTTCCGCGCGGGCGAGATCGGGCAGCAGATTGTGCGCGCGCCGGGCCAGTTTGCGTTCGTCAGCGTAGGCCAACCGTTCCACCAGGGTGTCTACAGGAACCCACATGACCTGGGTGACCTCGGGGTCTTCGTCGTTCAAATCGCCATCGACGTAGCGCAGAAGGTGATGGTGCACGGTCTTGTGAATCCGCGTGCCATCGGAGACAAACCAGTAGTCAATCACACCGAGCTCTTCGATGACCTCGCCGCGAATGCCCGTTTCTTCCCACACCTCACGTTCGGCGGTGGAATCGAAAGCTTCGCCGGGTTCGACATGGCCCTTAGGCATCGACCACAGCAGGCGCCCGCGACGATCGTGCCGACCAATCAGCGCGACATAAATCCGTGACAGGTTGACTTTGCCGCCATCGCCGACAGCCTCAGCAAGCCCCGAGACGACCAGTCCGCCCGCCGAAGTCTCAATCGAGGTCTGCATCGGCGCTGCATTTTGCGCGCGCGACGAGTGCGCACGGCGATTGTTTGTGCGCTTCGTCTGTGCGTGACGACGGCGATTGTTCCTATCCTGACCGTTCTTACGGCCACCGCGGTTGTTCGACTGCTTCGAGGGTCGTGCCGACTTCGGTGATTTGGAAGATTTCTTGGCGCCACCGGAGTTTGGCTTGGCCTTTTGGGGGCCATTGGCACCGGAGCCACTACGTTTTGCAGAATTTCCGCTGGTAGTGGTGTTGCTAGTGTTGGTGGACGAGGAAACGCCACCCCTTCTGCGCGGTCGCCGACGACGTCGACGGCTCTTCGCCGCCGAGTTGTCATTGCGTACCACGTTGTTCATTCCACTTAGACTACCGGGTTTATAGGTATAAGCGGGTATTGTGTCGGTCGTGACACAATCGACTCCTTCAACGACAAATGGTGACCAGCCCGGGGGGACTACTCCTCACGGCGCTACTCCGGCGGCTGCTGACGCGGACCCACAGGTGCGCAGGACGGCAATGCTGGCAGTGGCGGATCAGGCGATCGCCAAGGAGTCGGAGATCCTCGATTCGCTGGCAGCTGCGTTTAGTGCAGCCGGCCATCGCCTGTACCTCGTGGGCGGTTCTGTGCGCGATGCTCTCTTAGGGCGACTGGGCGTGGATCTCGATTTCACCACCGACGCGCGCCCGGAGGTGACGCGCGCGATCCTCGATGACTGGGCGGACATTGTCTGGGATACCGGCATTGAATTCGGCACACTCTCCGCGGAACGGCATGGCCGTCAGGTGGAGATTACCACCTTCCGCGCGGATACGTATGACCAGGTCAGCCGCAATCCGGAGGTCACTTTCGGTGACACGCTGGAGGGCGACCTAATCCGCCGTGACTTCCGCTGTAACGCCATCGCCGTGGAGCTCCACGGCGACGGCACCCGCACCTTCCTCGACCCGCTCGGAGGTTTCGAGGATCTTGTCGCGGGTGTGTTGGATACCCCGGGTGCGCCGGAGGTCAGTTTTGGCGACGACCCCCTGCGGATGCTGCGTGCCTGCCGCTTCGCATCCCAGCTCGGGTTCGACGTGGCACCGCGTGTGCTCAAAGCGCTGAAGGAGATGTCCAGCGAAATTGACCGCATCACGGTCGAGCGCATCTCCACCGAGCTGAATAAGCTCATCCTGGGTGCGGACCCAAGCCGAGGTATCGACCTGATGGTGGAATCGGGGTTGGCCGACCGCGTGCTGCCGGAGATCTCCGACATGCGCATGACTCAGGACGAACACCGCCAGCACAAGGATGTCTACCAACACTCTCTGCAGGTCATGCGGCAAGCTATTGACCAGGAAGAACCCGGTGAACCGGACCTCGTACTGCGCTGGGCGGCACTGCTGCACGACTGCGGCAAACCCGCTACCCGTGCCTACAACGAGCAGGGAAACGTCACCTTTTACCAGCACGAAGTGGTTGGTGCGAAGCTGGTGCGGCGCCGCCTTCGGAAACTGAAGTTCCCGAAGAAGACCAACCACGAAATCTCGCAGTTGGTCTACCTGCACATGCGCTTCCACGGCTACGGCGAAGGCAAGTGGACGGACTCGGCGGTGCGACGTTATGTCAACGACGCCGGAGATCTGTTGGAACGACTCAACAAAATCGTGCGGGCCGACTGTACGACGAGAAACCGTCGTAAAGCAGCACGTCTCGCACGCGCCTGCGACAGCCTGGAAGCGCGAATCAAGGAGCTCGCCGAGCAGGAGGACCTCGCACGCGTCCGCCCCGACCTGGATGGCAACGAAATCATGGAAATTCTGGACCTGAAGCCCGGCAAAGAAGTCGGACAGGCCTGGAATTACCTGAAAGAGCTGCGTTTGGAGTCCGGTCCGCTGGAGCGTGAAGATGCTATCTTGGCGCTGAAGAAATGGTGGTACGAGCAGTCCGGTGAGCAGGCTGAAAGCGAAAGTGAGAGCTAATGGCATCGATTAATCCGGAAAATCTCTACGGCGACCGGCTTTTTACCAGCCTCGAGCGCAACGACCCGGCTGCCGGTATGCTGCTGCTCGCAGCACCCGGCATGCTCTCGCCGGAGTTTTCCCGCTCGGTGATTTTCCTCATTGAGCACGATGAACACGGCACCCTTGGTGTCGATCTCACACAGCGTTCGCAGACGCCGGTACACAATGTGCTCGAGCCTTGGGCGCCGCTGATGGCTAAGCCGCCGGTGCTCTACGTCGGGGGTCCGGTCAACCAGACGCAGCCAATCTGCATTGGTGTGGTGCGAAATGGTGCCACCCTCCCAGAGGAGACCGACAGTATTACCGGTGCGCCGCTGATGGAACGCATCGCCCACAGGTTTGCACTGGTCAACCTCGGTGCGGAGCCGGAGGACGTACGCGACCGCATAGATGGCGCGCGCATCTTCGCCGGTTACGCAGGCTGGGATCCGGGCCAGTTGGAAGACGAGCTCGACCGCGGTGACTGGTACGTCGCCCCTGCCCTGCCCTCAGATGTACTCGCGCCTGCTGCCGCGGACATCTGGGGTGATTGCATGCGCCGTCAGCCCTGGCCGCTGCCACTGTATGGCACCTATCCCGTAGATGTACGTGACAACTAGATGAGTGAGCACAACAGTACCGAAGGAAACAGGGCTGAAGGAAGTAGCGCCACAGGAAACAGCGACCGCAGCGACATAGCTGCCGGCATTCGGCAGACACTGCCTGTGGGCATGGGCCTCATTCCGCTGGGGCTCGCATTCGGCCTGCTTATTGCACAAACTGGCTTTAGCTGGTGGTGGGCACCCATCTTCTCCTTCGTGGTCTACGCGGGGTCGATGGAATTCCTCGCTGTCGGCCTGGTTATGGCGCATACGGGTCTGCTCGGCTGTGCCGTGACGTCCTTTATGGTCAACTTCCGCCACGTCTTCTACGGGCTGACGTTCCCACGCGACCGGATACAGTCTCGTCTCGGTCGCGCATACTCCACATACGCGCTTACCGACGAGTCGTATGCCATCGTCTCTGCAGCAAATCCGGCCGAAAAGATGTCGGGCCGCCGACTGTTGACAATTCAGATTCTCTGCCAGTTACTGTGGGTGGGCTCCGGCATTGTCGGGGCGCTAACCGGCGCAGCACTGCCCGAGGGTATCCGCGGTGCCGGGTTCGCACTGGTGGCGCTCTTTACGGTGCTGGCCATGGACGCGTTTGAGACTTCCAAGGATTGGTCACTGCCCCTGTCCGCTATCGTCTGCACGCTGGTGGGCTGGCTGATTAACCCGAACCAGATGCTGGTTATCGGGCTGCTGATGTACTTCGGTCTGCTGCTGTTGCGCGTGTGGTCACCGCGAGTGGATCGGGTGATGCGTATGACGTCGGCAAGCAATCAGCGTGTAACGGAGGGAGAGTGAGCATGACCGCGATGCCCGATTCCGGCTATGTGCTTGCCGCGCTCTTTGCGATGGGAGCGGTGACAGTTGCGCTGCGTGCGCTGCCGTTTGCGTTCGTGCGCACCCTGAAGGGCTCTCCCCTGTTCGAATTCCTCGGCACGACCATGCCGGTTGGAGTCATGGTGGCGCTGGTGGTTTACACCGTCTTTGGGCGGTTGGGGCTCAGCGGTGAGGGTGGCGACCCCGGCGCTACTTGGGCCGTGCCCGTAGCGCTGGTGGTCACCATTGGCCTGCACTGGTGGCGGCGCAACACCGTGATTTCAATTTTTGTAGGCACGGCGCTGTATATGGTCCTCGTGAACCTTGTCGCGTGAGGTGCGCTGTGTGGGCGCTGGGTGGGCGCTGGGTGGGACGGTGCCAGCAGACCAGCGACTAACGGCAGTGGCTAGAACTGCGCCGGTACCTGGCCTGTGAAGTTCGGCAGTCCCGGAATCTGCGGCAGCTGCGGGGATTCCGGCAGGTTCAGTAATTCCCCGAGATTCGGGCTCTCGGGCAGGTTCGGGACGCCTGGGATGTTCGGCAGGCTCGGGCTCTCGGGCAGGCCAGGCAGCGATGGGGTGCCCAGCGTGCCGTCGAAGGCATTCTGAACATCGCTGGTGTGAGTTTCCTTCGTGCCATAGGTGTTAGCAGCGACGCTGAAGTCAGGCCCAATGGATGCCGAGGCGTGAACGCTCTGGCGGTCATCGGACCAACCCCACTTTGTGCCAATAACACCAGGCAGCGTGGCGGTGCCGTAATCCTGACGGTAGCCATCCGCTGCCACAGGTGACGCGGTGCTCATAGCAACCAGCACCGGGTCAGAAGCGTTCTCACGCTTCTTGGCCTCCAGGAACTTCACAGTGTCCGCGCTGGACGTAGTTGAATTTCCCCAGTGATCTGCACCGTGGGTGTTGCTGAGGCCGTATTCACGCGCAGTGGCGTTGATGGAATCCGGGTAACGGCCATAGAGCTCACTGGCGATATTGTCATCGGAGTAGCGAATCATCTCTGTGGCCTTCGCCTTGTCCGCTTCGGTGCCATGTTTGAAGACGTAGTCCGCAATGTAGAGCTTGACAATTGAAAGCCCCGGACGAGCTTCATTCTCGTTCGCCGTACCGTAGTGCGCGCCACTTGGGGTGTGGCTAAAGCTAATCTGGGTTCGCCCCGGAGCATCAATAGTGCCCTGCGGAGTCAGTTTCGGCTGCGGAGCCGCAGCGACGTTTCCGGCTGCCAGCGGAAGGCTGGTGACAGCGATGACACCGGTAAGGCCCAGGCGAATTGTGCGGGAAGGCCGTGGAGTAAGGCGATGACGAGCGTTCATAACAAAAAACCAATCTACACGCGCAGGTGGCCGACGCGCTGCCAAGCTGGATCGTAAGCGGTATCGACGACGTGCTCTCCCTCGGTCCACGTCTCCGCAACAGCTCGCAGACCCGCCTCCGCATCAGATGCCGGGTCAATAAAGAAGTGCATCAGAGCCATGCCATCGGACTGCTCGGTTGCGACAAAAATACCCTTGTCCTCAGCGATGGCTTCAGCGGCAGCGGTATTGAACTCGGAGAGGGATTCCTTCGATTCGTCCGTCGGCAAGCCCTTGTCATCAATACTGCCGAGCATGAGCTGAATCAGTACATGCTGCGTCATAGTCGGGCTCACCAGCTGCGTAATCGGAGCGCGGGTGGCGACGACGAGCGGCTGGCCGTTGGCTTCGGCATCAATGGTGAGCCACTCTGGGCACTCTTCCGCGAGCTTCTCGACGACACCGCCCAGCTCCGGTAGCGGGATAGCACCTTCCGGCTGCTCGCCAGCGAAGGCAAAACCGCGCAGCCATAGGCCGAAGTCCTCCTCCCCCAGAGCCAGCTGCAGCAGCGTGAAACCGAGCTGAGCTACCAAGCGCTCACCGTCCTCCAACTGAGCAATTGCCGGGAACAGCGGGTGGAATAGGCGAACGTCCACTGCCCCATGACCACTGCTAACAGCCACGCGGGCATCTGCCGGATCGACCTCGGCCGGAGCATCGGCCTCGAGAGCACCCTGGGCAACCAACGTGGCCGCGACATCCCCCAGCGACAGCTTCATCGCCGGATCCGCCTGGCGGAGGTCGGTGAAAGACCACACCGCGCCGTCGTCAGGCGCGGCCTCCAGCCAACGGCGAGCGACCGGACGCAGCTCCGGGTCACCCGCAGCGCTAACAGTCAGAAGGTGGCGAGAATACGGAGCGCCAGCCTCAAACCCCCAGATGAGCCGGTCATTAATAGCGGCGATGCGGCCGCCGACCTCCTTCTGGACATCAATAATGTCCACATCGGCGGCGTTCGGGGCACCATCGATACCGAGCTGGACACTAAACATCGAGTCGAGCGCATCGGCACCAAAAGAGTTCCACCACGACCAGAACTCGTTGATTGCGGTCTCTTCTGCGGCGCGCTGTTCCGGGGAGAACGGAGCCGGATTCTCGTTAGCCATGCTGAATCTCACACTTTCGTTTGCTCGTTTAAAACCGAACCATATGTTGTGCGCCCCAGTATATGTGCCAAGCCGGATTCGCCCCTCGGGTCCATGCGCTAGACCGCGTTAAGCGGGTTGTGGCTCCGGCTCAGCTTCTGCTTCCTTGCCCCAGCGAGCGGCGTAGACCGCACAGATCATCAGCTGAATCTGGTGGAAAATCATCAGCGGCAAAATGTAGAGGCTGGCATCGGCACCGAAGATAACGGCAGCCATGGGCAGACCGGTAGCCAGGGACTTCTTCGAACCGCAGAACTGAATCGCAATGCGGTCCTTGCGGTCGAAGCCCATCTTTTTTGCGACGAATCCGGACAACCGCAAAACGAATTCCACCAGCACGACCGAAAGCACACACAGGATGACAATGTCTCCGACTGGCACTTTCGACCAAATGCCCTGCACCATGCCCTGGGAGAACGCGGCGTAGACAACCATCGCGATGGAAAGTCGGTCGACGTTCTTGGTCGTCTTCGCTGCGGCGAACTTGAAGGTCCAGCGACGAGTGAGCTGGCCGATTGCGAATGGCAGCAGCAACTGCAGCGAAATATCCAAGAATACCGACGAATCCACATGAACGCCGCCACCAGTGGCCATCAACAGCATCACCAGCACCGGTGTGACAACGATGCCCAGCAGGTTAGATGCCGAGGCGCTGACGATTGCGCCGGCGACATTGCCCTTGGCGATGGAGGTGAAGTTCACACTCGACTGCACCGTCGACGGTGCCAGCGTCATGTACAAAATGCCCAGGTAGAGGCCAGGCGAGAGAATCCAATCCAGGGGTTTCATCAGCAGGCCGAGGATTGGGAACAGCACGAATGTGAAAGCCAGAATGGTTATGTGCAGCCGCCAATGTTTAACACCGGCCAACGCATCTTGCGGGCTCAGGCGCGCGCCATAGAGGAAGAACAAGAAGCCAATGGCGATCTTTGTGGCCCAGCTGAAAACCTCAGCGGTAGTGCCGCTTGCAGGAAAAATAATCGCCAGTATCGCTGCAGCAACGATACCGACGATGAGGGGATCTGGACGCCAATTCACAATTCGTTGCCACATGGACAAATAGCTTAGTGGGCAACCAGATGTTGTCTTACTATTTTGCAGAAGCTTTTCTCTGCAATAATTTTCTTACTTCTTCTGCTCAGCTGCCTTGCGCAGCGCATCCTTGTCCACAGGCTTGAAAGTGGCATTCGCGGATGAGCCCTTGTCCGTGCACAGTCCTTCCAGGCCACAGGAGCTGCAGCCACCGGAGACACCGCAGTCAGCTGCCGGGTTGTCGGAGCAGCAGGCATCATCAGCTGCAGCGTCGGTGGCATCAGTGGCGGCGGAGCCACAGCCGCAGCCGCTGTCAGCGTCACCGCACCCACAACCGGAGCCGGACTCGGCGGAGACCTTGGCGTCGTAAAGCGCGATGGTGTGCGAGCCGATAGCCGCACCAATGCCGAGCATGGCGATACCGGCGAGCAGAGCGACGGCGTACCACAGCCACATCCAACCAGAGGCCTCCGGGCGGATGGCGAGGAAGCCGAGCATGGCGGCGCCGAGGAAAGCGACAGCGGACACAGCCCACGGCGGGCCGGCAACGCGGTGCGTAATATCCCAGTTTTCCTGGGACTTTCGAGCCTCAGGCGCACGAATTCCGATCCAGTTATTACCCGGCAGTTTCGCCGACCATGCCAAACCAGCGACAACGGCTATGCAAACAGCCAAAACTAGGGTAATTACAGGGATGACAATCATGCTTCCAATTTATATAGGTGGTTGAGCACGTGCCAAACGCACCTATTAGACTGTGAGACCATGACCAACAGCGAAAAGTCCTCGTCCTCGGCAGAAGCCACCGACTACCGCTACTCCCCCGAGCTGGCGACTCAGCTAGAGGGAAAGTGGCAGGCGTATTGGAAAGATAACGGCACCTTCTACGCCCCCAACCCGGTGGGCGATTTGGCAGCTGCCGACGGCTCGACTCCGCCGAAGGACAAGCTTTTCGTCCAGGACATGTTCCCGTACCCGTCCGGTGTCGGTCTGCACGTAGGCCACCCGCTGGGATACATCGCCACCGACGTCTTCGCGCGCTTCCACCGCATGCAGGGCGCAAACGTGCTGCACACCCTGGGCTACGACGCCTTCGGTCTGCCGGCGGAGCAGTTCGCAATCCAGACCGGTACGCACCCGCGCGTGACGACGGAAACGAATATCGCCAACATGGAGCGCCAGCTGGGCCGCCTGGGGCTTGGCCATGACCGCCGCCGTGTTTTCGCGACCACTGACCAGGACTACTACAAGTGGACGCAGTGGATTTTCCTGCAGATTTACAACGCCTGGTTCGATGAGGATCAGAACAAGGCCCGTCGCATCGATGAGCTGATTCCACTGTTGGAGTCGGGCGAGATGGCTACCAAGGACGGTCGCGTCTACGCTGAGCTCAGCGAGACCGAGCAACGCGAAGCCGTCGACGAGTTCCGCCTGGTTTACCAGTCGAATTCGATGGTCAACTGGTGCCCGGGCCTCGGCACTGTGCTGTCCAACGAGGAAGTGACCGCCGAAGGCCGTTCGGAGCGCGGTAACTTCCCGGTGTTCCGCAAGCGGCTGGGCCAGTGGATGATGCGCATCACCGCTTACGCTGATCGCCTGGTCGACGATCTGGAGCTGCTGGACTGGCCGGACAAGGTCAAGTCCATGCAGCGCAACTGGATTGGCCGCTCCCGCGGTGCCGAGGTCGACTTCACAGCCGAGGTCGGCCCGAAGGTCTCCACCAAGATCAGGGTCTTCACCACGCGCCCGGACACTCTCTTCGGAGCCTCCTACATGGTGCTCGCTCCTGAGCACGAGCTGGTGGATCAGCTGGTCGAAGCCGGCAGCGGTTCCTACGAGGGCGTGGATGAGCGCTGGACCTTCGGCAAGGAAACCCCAGCCGAGGCCGTCGCCGCTTACCGCGCCGCAATTGCCTCCAAGTCTGACCTGGAACGTCAGGAGAACAAGGAAAAGACCGGTGTCTTCCTGGGCGCTTGCGCCACCAACCCGGTCAGCGGCGAACAGGTGCCGGTATTCATTTCCGACTACGTTCTGATTGGTTACGGCACCGGTGCCATCATGGCTGTCCCGGCCCACGATGAGCGCGACTACGAGTTCGCCACTGCCTTCGGCCTGCCAATCCGCGAGGTCGTCGCAGGTGGTGACATTGCAAAGGAGGCGTACGTCGGTAACGGTACGTGCGTGAACTCCGCCAATGATTCCGGCCTGGACATCAATGGCCTGGACAAGGACACCGCCATCGCCACCGTCATTGAGTGGTTGGAGAAGGAAGGTGCTGGTCACGAGAAGGTCCAGTACAAGCTGCGCGACTGGCTATTCGCCCGCCAGCGCTACTGGGGCGAGCCCTTCCCCATCGTCTACGACGAGGACGGTCACGCCCACGCACTGCCCGAGACCATGCTTCCGGTCGAGCTGCCAGAGGTCGAGGACTACAAGCCGGTCACCTTCGACCCGGACGACGCCGACACCGAGCCAAAGGCTCCACTGGACAAGGCCACTGACTGGGTCAATGTCGAGCTCGATCTCGGCGATGGCAAGAAGAAGTACCGCCGTGACACCAACGTCATGCCGAACTGGGCAGGTTCCTCCTGGTACCAGCTGCGCTACATCGACCCGAACAACGCTGAGGAGTTCGTCGACCTGGAAAATGAGCGCTACTGGACCGGCCCCCGCCCAGAGACTCACGGTAAGGACGACCCAGGCGGCGTCGACCTCTACGTCGGTGGCGTCGAGCACGCAGTGCTGCACCTGCTCTACTCCCGCTTCTGGCACAAGGTTCTCTTCGACCTCGGCTACGTGACCTCCAAGGAGCCGTACCGCCGTCTGTTCAACCAGGGCTACATCCAGGCCTACGCCTACACCGATGCCCGTGGTGTCTACCAGCCAGCGGATCAGGTTGTTGAGCGCGATGGTAAGTTCCTCATCCCAGGCGGCGCCGAAGACGGCTCTGAACTGGAGGTTTTCCAGGAGTACGGCAAGATGGGCAAGTCCCTGAAGAACGCTGTCTCCCCCGACGAGGTCTGCGACAACTACGGCGCCGACACCCTGCGCGTCTACGAGATGGCCATGGGTCCGCTGGACACTTCCCGCCCGTGGGCGACGAAGGATTTGGTCGGCTCGCAGCGCTTCCTCCAGCGCACTTGGCGCCTGGTGGTCAATGAGGACTCCGGTGAGCTCGCCGTCACGGACGCAGCGCTTTCCGACGACGACCTCAAGGCCCTCAACCGCACCGTGGAAGGGGTTACCTCCGACTACGCAGAGCTGCGTGACAACACGGCCGTCGCAAAGCTCATTGAGTACGTCAACTACCTGACTAAGACCTACGGTTCGGCCGGTGCACCGCGCGCCGCCGTGGAGCCGCTGGCCCTCATGCTTGGTCCGGTCGCGCCGCATATCGCGGAGGAACTGTGGAGCCGCCTCGGCCACACCGAGTCCCTGGCACACGGCCCGTGGCCGGCAGTTGACGAGAAGTGGCTGGTCGACGACACCGTTGAGCTGCCGGTTCAGATCAACGGCAAGGTTCGCGCTCGCATTGACGTGGCTACCGATGCTTCCCGCGAGGACATCGAGGCCGTCGCGCGTGCCGACGAAAAGGTTGTCGCAGCTGTGGAGAATGCCGGTGGCAATATCGTGAAGGTCATTGTCGTTCCGGGCAAGATGGTCAACCTGGTTGTGAAGAAGTAGCCAGGGAGGCCAGTGCGTACAAGAAAGTGTCTGGGTTTATGTCAGTTTGAAGCCTAAAATCGGCTCGAATTTGACATAAACCCAGACACTTTCTCGCTTGAGACTTTCTCGCAAAAGCCTCAAGGGGTGGCGCCGAGGCTGGTCGCCTCTTACCCCTACTTAACGCCCAGAATCAGGACACCGAATGTGGAGAGCATCCACATCAAAGTGAAGGGCATGAGCACCCAGCACATAGCGAGCCACGCGCGCCAGTTGCGGAAGTTCTTCCACTCCACGTAGGTCTGCCAAAAGCCCAAAAGGCAGCCGACCAGGGAGATTACGCCCGGGACAACGGGGAAAAGGATCTCCCAAGTGCGGGAGCAGAGGAAGCTGGACTTACCCGCATCACAGGTGGGGCCACCGACGATGGCGCCAGCGATGCCAATAATGAGGCCCGCGAGCAGCGTCGTAAGAATCACACCCGCGGTGTAGATGTAGGCGCGCTTGCCGGAATACATCTTGCGCTCAAGCTCGTCGAAGATTTCATCCTCATTGCGCTCTGGTGTACTGCGTTTCGATGAATTATCCACCATCTGCTCCCCTCGCCTCTAAATGCCGTCTGATGTGCCTGCCATACTAGGCCGGAGTAATCAGCATTGGCACTGGGCTGTGGCGAACGATGTGGTTAGTCGACGAGCCGATGAAAATTCGCCCGAATGGGCCAAGAGTAGACGAACCCAAAACGAGCAAGTCTCCCTTTTTCCACTTGATGGACTGAATGGCCTCTTCCCAACCGTTGCCGGAGGCTACTTCCGTATCAATGGAAAGGTCTGGGTAACGGGTATGCGCGCGGTCGATACCGCGGTCGAGCAGGCCCATAGCCTGCTCGCGCCACTCAATCATCAGGTCAGAGGAGGGGCCGTAGCCGTTCTCCGTTGGGTACATGGTCGCACCACGAGGCGTAAACGAGACCAAACGCAGGGGAACTTCCCAGCGATATGCCAGGTCAGCAGCCTTATTCAATGCATGGTGGGACTGCGGGGTGTCAATGTAGCAAATGCTGACACGGGTCACACCGTGCTTAGAAAGCTTCGCACCCGGGATGGCCAGCCCCAACGGGATTGGCGAGTAATGCAGCAGCGCATCCGAGGTTGATCCCGCGGTAAAGCGACTGCGGTTCTTGGCGGCCCAGTCCTTGGTATTGCTTCGGCGGGTGCCAAGCAGAACCACATCGGCTTCGAATTCTTCGGCTTCGTTGCAGATAGTTGTGGATTCGCTGGAGGATTCGATGATCCGTACGGCATCGTCGTCAAGCATGCCCTTGCGCAGGCCAGCGAGCTTTAGCTCATCCTTGATGATTTTTTCAAGAGACTCGGTTTCGTGGGAAACCCAGGAGTCATTGGTGCTCAACCGAGCCAGTGAGGTCAGCGGCCAGCCGCGCGACAGTGCGCTGACAACGCGAATCTGCACCTTCGTGGTGCGAGCTAACCAAGCGGCGTAAGCAAGCGTTTCGGTGCCGTACTCGCCTGGACGCCACGCAATCATGATACGAAGCGGGCGGGAAGCCATCGCTAATCCTCCTGTGATTACTCAGAAATATCCAAGTGGTGCTTCTGGGTAGTAGCCTACGTGGATAGGCGGGCATATTTAAAACGGCACCGAGGAAGTGTAAAAGCTATGTATCCTGCCTGTGGGCTTAAAGGTGGCAGGACTAGCTGGAAAAGAGACTAGACGCTTGGGTTTGCCTTTGGGTGCTCCGGGTAGTTTTCGAGGATCTTGGACAGAATCGTCTCAAGACCAGCGCCAAATTCCAGCTCTTCCTGGGTCAGCGTGCTGAACATCTCAGCCATCTGCTGGTTGCGCTCTTCAGAAACGCGGTGCAGCTCTTCACGGCCACGGTCGGTCAGTTCAACGCGGACGCCACGGCGGTCTTTGCTGTCGCGGACGCGCTCCACCATGCCGGCGACCTCCAAGTGGTGCACGGCGTTGGAGGCGGTGGGCATGCGGATGGCCTCAGCCTCAGCCAATTGGCTGATACGGCAGGCACCCAGTGCCTCCAGGGTCATCATGATGGACAGCTGCGCGCGGCTGAGCTGGGATTCCGAGGAGCGGCGACTGTAGAGCAGCTCAGCGCGAGTCAGGAGAGGGCGAATGCGCTTAGCGAGCGACAGAGGAGTAACGGCATCAGGATTGCCAATCGAGCCCGAAGATAATGTCATAGCGACGATGTTATATGCGAACAGTGCTAGTTGCCAATACGAAATTTATTTGGGGTGCTATTTATTTTTCTACAACTGGTGATTTCGGCAATGAAATCACCAGGAATTTTCCACCAATCATCTAAAGTCCCAGTACGAAGCATTAAACCTATCTGCGTATAAGGTTTTTTCGGTGCTGGCAGAAACCCCCTAAAGTGTCACTTCCTCTGTACTTAGAACGTTGGCTTGGAGGTAGCCATGTGGCTACTCTCGCGAATACTTTCGGCTTGTGATATATCTCGCGGATCAATCCTCTCGGATGTATTGCTGTCAGCTTTACGACGACTGCAGCGCACGCATCCATGGCGGGGACGAGATGGGCGCAGCAGCGAGGAGGACGAGAAGGGCGTGGAAGGGACGCGGGGAGGATAGGGGAGAGAGAAGCACAAAAGCGCCAGCGGCTACCGCATGGGTAACCTTCTGGCGCTTTTCAAGGAACATGCTATCGGAGCTGCTCGCTTGTACTTTTGAGTGCCTATACCTTTTAGTCTTCGCCCTTGATGAACGCTTCGAGCTGTGCTCGCGCAACATCGTCGGCAAGCTGCTTCGGCGGGGACTTCATCAGGTAGGAAGAAGCGGCGTAGACCGGGCCGCCGATACCGCGATCCTTGGCGATTTTGGCTGCGCGAACAGCATCGATGATGATGCCAGCGGAGTTCGGGGAGTCCCAGACCTCGAGCTTGTACTCAAGGTTCAGTGGCACCTCGCCGAAGGCCTTGCCCTCGAGTCGGACGTAGGCCCACTTGCGGTCATCCAGCCAGTCCACCCAGTCCGACGGGCCGATGTGGACGTTGCGGTCGTCGATCTTGCCGGCCAGCGGACCGGTGAGATTGGAGGTGACAGCCTGGGTCTTGGAGATCTTCTTGGACTCGAGACGGTCGCGCTCGAGCATGTTCTTGAAGTCCATGTTGCCGCCGACGTTGAGCTGCAGGGTGCGCTCGAGGCGAACACCGCGGTCCTCAAATAGCTTGGCCATGACGCGGTGGGTGATGGTTGCGCCGACCTGGCTCTTGATGTCGTCGCCGACAATCGGAACGCCTGCGTCTTCAAACTTCTTGGCCCACTCCGGGTCGGAAGCGATGAAGACCGGCAGGGCGTTGACGAAGGCTACACCAGCGTCAATGGCGCACTGTGCGTAGAACTTGTCGGCCTGCTCGGAACCGACCGGCAGGTAGGAGACCAGGACATCGACCTTGGCGTCCTTCAGCGCCTGAACTACGTCGACCGGTTCAGCTGGGGATTCGTCGATGGTGTCCGCGTAGTACTTGCCAACGCCGTCCAGGGTCGGGCCGCGCTGAACCTCAACGCCGAGAGTCGGGACATCGGCGATCTTGATGGTGCAGTTTTCGGAGGAAACAATGGCCTCGGAGAGGTCCTTGCCGACCTTTTTGTCGTCAACATCGAAAGCTGCGACGAATTCGACATCGGAGACGTGGTAGTCGCCGAAGACGACGTGCATGAGGCCAGGAATGGTCTCATCGGGCTTTGCATCGCGGTAGAACTCGACACCCTGCACCAGGGAGGAGGCGCAGTTGCCGACGCCGACGATAGCGACGCGAATTGAACTCATTTGGTAATTCTCCTTGAAACTATGTGCTCGGAGGCTTTGACCTCGCGCCGGGAACTCGCATCAGGACCTAGCATCAGGACCCCGCACCAGGACCTTGCGCCAGCAGTGCGGCCGTGAGTGGGTGCACGCATTGAGGTAACGAGCGTGACGTTATACCTTTATGCGTTTTTTGCCGATGCCCGAACCGTGAGGGGGCATGTGTTTACCGATAAAGCGGGGGTGAAATCAGCCCGCACGCGCCTGCTAATCTGTCTTCGTGATGACATGGCAGGGCGAGATTGATCACTCCTTGCTCAAGAAGCAGTTATTGGAGCAGTGGCGTGCAGGGGAGATTTCACGAAAATCACTCTGTGATGCCGATGCTCGGCTGGTCGCTGCCGCGCGTTTTCACGGCAGAAAGTCCCAGGAAGAGTGCCCAGTATGTCGCAAATTCGACCTCCGACTCGTATTCTGGGTGTTCGGAGAAAACTTGGGCCGTCGTTCCGGCTCTGCTTGTACTGAAAACGAATTATCCGCAATAGTTAATGAATATGGTTCGTGCACCGTCAAAGAAGTTGAGGTGTGCCCCGACTGCAAGTGGAGTTTCCTGACCCGGACACTTCAGGCAGCTCGAGAAGAGTCAGAAAACTAGGGAGAGCACCCGTGAGCAATGATCGACCCGATAGCCCAGGCGGTCCTAACAGCCCTCACGAGGGCCAGGGTTCTAATTCATCAGGCGAGTGGTGGGATCAGCCGGATGCTGATTCCTTGAATACGCACGCACGCTCCGATGACGCATCGCTTGACGACGATTCCAGCGACAGCATTGATGCTGTTTCGGTCGGTGGCAGGGACGAGGGTCTGGCTACCGATTCAGAGATGACGTCGGCAAGCGAGCCGGACCCGGCGAAGGGGCAGTACGCCCCCGATGACCATGAACCAGATGACCATGAAGAGGAAAGCTCGATGGCGCAAGAAGAACAGCCGACTGATAATAAGCGGCGAATTTTAGCGTGGCTCGGTCTAGCCGTGGCGTTGGTCGTGCTGTTGCCGGTAGTTGTGTTCGGTGTTGCTTATGCGACAACGGACGTGCCGGAGCCAGAGGAGTTGGCCAATAGCCAGATTGCGGTGATTTATGACCGTACTGGTGAAAAGGAAATCACGCGCATCGTCCCCGAGGGCGGTAACCGAAGCAACATCACTATCGACAAGGTGCCGGATGCTGTACGCAATGCAGTGCTGGCAGCTGAGGATCGTGATTTCTATACCAACCCGGGTTTCTCCTTGACTGGTTATGCCCGTGCGGCTCTGGGAGTCGTGACTGGTAATTCCAGTGCCGGTGGCGGCTCGACCATTACGCAGCAGTACGTCAAGAATGCTGTGGTGGGCAATGAGCGCACGCTGACCCGTAAGGCCAAGGAACTGGTCATGTCGGCGAAGATGGCGCGGGAGTGGACTAAGGACGAAATCCTTGAGGCCTACCTCAACACGATTTACTTTGGTCGTAACGCATACGGTATCGCGGCAGCGTCGAAGGCCTACTTCGGTAAGGAAGTCGGTGAGCTGAATGCCGAAGAGGGTGCCGTGCTGGCAGCCTCGATTCAGCGTCCATCTGCACTGGATCCGTGGACTAACCGCCCGGAGGCTGAGCAGCGTTGGAACTACGTCCTCGATGGCCTGGTGGAGATGAACATCGTCTCGCCGCAGGACCGCGCGGGAATGCAGTACCCGGAGACCATCGATCCGGCGTTGGCGCCGAAGCAGGCTCCGGAGCCCGGCCCGGCTGCCATGATTAAGAATCAGGTGCTGGCTGAGTTGGAGCGCGAAGGTATCTCCGAGCAGGAGGTCAACACTGGCGGCCTTCGCATTACGACGACCATTGACCCGACGGTGCAGCAGGCTGCCCTGGATGCGATGGAAAACTACGTCGATCAGTCAACGGGTTTGCGTGCCGCCATCGTTTCGGTGGAGCCGAAGACCGGTGCTGTCCGCGCTTACTACGGCGGCGACGATCCGACTGGTTGGGACTACGCGAACAGCGGTCTGCAGACTGGTTCTACTTTCAAGATTTTTGCGCTGGCAGCAGCGCTCGATCAGGGCATTCCGCTGACCGCGCAGTACTCTTCGGCACCTGTCCAGTCCGGTAACGCCACTCTGTACAACTCCGGTGGTGCCGGCGGTGGTGTCCTCCCGATTTACGAGTCCCTGAAGCAGTCACTGAACACCCCGTTTATTCGCCTGCAGCGCGACCTGAAGAATGGCCCGGATGACACCGCCAAGATGGCCCATCGTCTGGGCGTGGCCGAGTCCATCCCGGGCATTGAAAAGACTCTGATGGATGACAACGGTCACTCGCAGGACGGTATTACCTTGGGTCAGTACCTCTCACGTCCGCTGGATATGGCCGTTGGTCTGGCTACTCTGACCAACGATGGCGTCTATCATCAGACTCACTTCGTCGAGAAGGTCGAAAACTCCAAGGGAGAGATTGTTTACGAGTCCAACGCTGACAAGGGCGATCGTCGAGTTTCCAAGGCAGTGGCCACCAATGTGATATCGGCTATGGAGCCTGTTGCCGGCTACAGCAACAAGCCTTTGAGCGGTGGTCGCCCGTCGGCCGCCAAGACCGGTACTACGCAGTTGGGTGACACCGGCCAGAACAAGGATGCGTGGATGATTGGTTCGACGCCTCAGCTGTCGACTGCAGTGTGGGTTGGCAACGTCGATGGTTCGGCGCTCTACAACGCCTACGGTGGCATCATGTACGGTGCCCAAACCCCGGGCGATCTGTGGAAGTACACCATGGATAACGCACTGTCTAACGAGGACTTTGAGTACTTCACCAAGCCGGAACCAATCGGTGGTGTCGCAGGTGCGCCGCAGTACCAGGCGCCGTCGACCTCTGACTCTGGCTATGACCAGGGCTATGCCCCGGAGACCACAGAAGAGGAGTCGGCCGAGGAGTCGACCTCTGAGTCCTCCGAGGAGCAGCCTGCACCGCTTCCGGTTCCGGGTGGCGATGGCGGCGGCGGTGGCGGCGGAATCGCTGACCTACTGCCCATCCCGATTCCGGGAGGCGGTGGTTTCGGCGGTGGCAATGAAGGCGGCGGAGACACCGGTAACCCTGGAGGTGGACAGTAAGTGGACACGTGGGTGATTTTCACCATCGTCTGCGTCGCGATTGGCTTCCTGATGTTCGGCACGGCCTTTTGGGGCTTCATGCAGAAGTGGAAACCGGCAATCATTTGGGCTCTGTGTCTGGCAGCTTTCCTATTCGCGACAGTCATTCCGGTGATTATTGCGTTGGCACATGCTTCCTCGACATCAATATAGGACGCAGGCCAGGTAGTCAGCTGCTAGAGCGCTAACTGCCCACAAAGCACGCGACAACTTCACAATTCAAAGAGACGCACGCAGTAGCTCTGTGTGCGTCTCTTTCTATTCGGCGCCACGACGCCGCTTGCCAGTACTGCTTGCCGACGGCGCCTGCGATTAGGACATATACCTCTGCCTGCGGTACCCTGGCAGGGTTGCTTGACGCAACGATCCTCCTGCTGCATAGCGGTTGGCATGAAAGACAGTGCCAGCGCACCACGCTGTGTAGCCGAAATACAAGAACTAGACCATAGGAGGTGATGAGGTCCGTGCGTCACTACGAAGTAATGATTATTATCGATCCGTCTCAGGATGAGCGCACCGTAGGCCCGTCCCTGGAGAAGTACCTCGACGTTGTCCGCAAGGAGAACGGCAAGGTGGAGAAGGTGGACATCTGGGGTAAGCGCCACCTCGCCTACCCGATCGAGAAGAAGGAAGACGGCATCTACGTTGTCGTCGACCTCACCTGCGAGTCCGCAACCGTGCTGGAACTCGACCGTCGTCTGAATCTGAACGACAGCATCCTGCGCACCAAGGTGCTGCGGGTTGATCGTTAATCTGCGTCATATTTGCGTATCCAGAGTGCTCGAATGGGGCACACCGGTAATGCGAAAGCCGTAGGATAGCGGGCGAAAGCCCCATCATCAGCTCGACAGAATACAACCGAGGAGAAGAAGCATGGCTCAGGGAGACGTACAAATCACAGTGGTTGGCAACCTGGTTGCTGACCCGGAGCTTAAGTACACCCAGAACGGCACCGCCGTCGCGAACTTCCGCGTCGCGTCGACTCCGCGGGTGTACCGAGATGGCCAGTGGGTTGACGGCGAGGGCATGTTCCTCACCTGCAGCCTGTGGCGTGAGGCAGCGGAGAACGCTGTCGAAAGTCTCTCCAAGGGCATGCGCGTCATCGTCCAGGGTCGTCTGCGCCAGCGCAGTTACGAGACCCGCGAGGGCGAGCGTCGTACCGTCTTTGAGGTTGAGGTCGATGAGGTGGGTCCGTCCCTGAAGTTCGCTCGAGCTCAGGTCACGCGCACTCCACGCAACGGCGGTGGAAACTTTGGCGGCGGTAACCGCGGCCAGGGTGGAAATGCCGGTGGTGGTTTCGGCGGTGGCTTTGGTGGAAACCAGGGCAACCAGGGTGGACAGAGCGATCGCGGTTTTGGTGGTGGAGCTCCTGCGGAAGATCCGTGGAACTCAGCTCCTCCGGCCGGTGGCGGCTTCGGCGGCGATGAGCCTCCGTTCTAAGCTCCTTCCAGCCACGGCACTACGTGACTAGTTTGCAGCAGATTTAGCATCCACAATTCTCATAATCTTTTAAAGACATATCCAGCGAAAGGCAGGGATCATGAAGCTGATCCTCACCGCCGACGTTGACAAGCTCGGTGTCGCAGGCGACATCGTTGAGGTCAAGGCCGGCTACGGACGTAACTACCTGCTTCCTCGCGGACTGGCAATTGTTGCCACCCGCGGCGCAGAAAAGCAGATCGAGGGCATTCGTCGTGCCCAGGAGGCTCGCGCTATCCGCGACCTCGACCATGCACGTGAAGTCAAGCAGAAGATTGATTCGCTCGACAACGTCTCCGTTGCTGTGAAGGCTTCGGAAAATGGCAAGCTGTTCGGTTCTGTCACCAAGGGTGACATCGCCGATGCAGTTCGTAAGGCTTCCGGTCAGGCTATCGACAAGCGCGCAGTCGTGCTTGCTCCGAGCCAGATCAAGTCCCTTGGTAAGCACACCGTTGACATCGCGCTGCACCCGCAGATTACCGCGCATGTTTCCGTACAGGTCGTCGCCGCGTAAGTTCGCGGTTTAGAGTTTTTACTTTGACGGCGGCTGACGAGCACCGCGTTTAAAGACTGCGCGGGCTCTGAGGCCCAATGACAACAGCACACGTGAAGCTCTGATCTTTCGTAGTGAAAGGTCGGGGCTTTTCGTGGTTTAAGGCCGGTTTAAAGCCTTTTACGCAGGTGCTGGAAAGAGCGTCTACAACTTGTCCACAGGCTAACGATGATTGCTGTGGATAAACCTGTGAGTAACTTGCCTGGCTGCCGTGGATAACTTTTCTGGAGAGCGCGAGATTTTTATTAATTCATCGTTAATAATCTCCGCATGAGCAGCATCGATGCTAAAGAGGTAACAGAGGATTACATTTGTGCAGGATTAAGGCAGATACGCACTGACCTGCGTAGATAGAATATTTTCGGGTTGAAACTCCGCTACCCCCTTTAACATTCAAGCGGCGGTTTAGGGTTACGGACCGTTCACCTGGACTTTTCTTGATTGTGCACATGTTCTCCCCAGGCTTGTCCACAGGTGCTGTGGATAACTTCGGGGATAAACCCCGTAGAAGATTGTTTTCTAGGGCCTCCAAGGGTACTTTTACAGGTCCGTCAATCCGCTCGAACAGGTATAACTGCGGTAGGTAGTCAGGTGTCCAGTGCTGGCGGTCGGAACAGACATATTGAGTGTGATGGTCAGTCAGCAACAGGGTTGAAAAGGCACCTAAGTGGTCCAGAAGGGGAGGAGCTGCTCACGATGAGTCAGCCTGTAGGTGATGGTGGTCATTCAGGAGCAGGGGACGAGGCGTCGTCCTACTCGGTAAATTCCCACGATGATTCCTTCGATGACGTTCCGCTGCCCCCGGAACCGCCGGTAGAGGATGCGCCACCGGAGGAGTATTCCTTCTCGCAGAGCTCGGGCAACGGATCGTCGGCAAGCGGATCTGGGGCGCGGGACTGGGAGCGAGACCGTGGTCGTGGCGCTCGTGCGAGTGCGGTCGCGGGCGCGACTTTTGAGCGCACCCCGCCGCACAATATCGAGGCGGAGCAGAGTGTGCTCGGCGCGATGCTGCTGAACTCAGAGGTCGTCGCGGATGTGTACGAGCAGCTGACGCCGGAGGATTTCTACCGGCCAGCGCACCAGACGATTTACTCGGCGATTTTGCACCTCTACGGTGAGTCCTCGGAGATCGACCCCATTTTGCTGGCAGGTCGTCTGGATCGAACTGGAGACCTGGAGCGTATCGGTGGTCCGCTGTACCTGCACACCTTGGCCTCCCTGGTGCCAACGGCGGCGAATGCGCAGTTCTATGCCCGCATTGTTGCGGAGAAGGCGACAATCCGTCGCCTGGTCGAGGCCGGCACGAAAATCGCCCAGATTGGCTATGCGGGCGCGGAGGACACGGAGCCGGAGCAGCTGGTGGATGAGGCGCAGCAGCTCATCTTCAGCGTTGGACGTGAGAACACGAAGAATGACTACGTTCCCATCGCCGATGTCCTGGATGACACGCTGGAGGAACTGGATCTTATTACCCAAAACGGCGGCCTGGCGCAGGGTGTGCCGACGGGGATTACCAATCTGGACAAGCTGACAAATGGCCTTCACCCAGGTCAGATGGTGATTATTGCGGCTCGTCCGGGTGTGGGTAAGTCCACGCTTGCAATGGACTTCATGCGTTCGGCATCGATTCGCAACGGCATGACCAGCGCAATTTTCTCGTTGGAAATGTCGCGCAACGAAATCATGATGCGCATCATGTCCGCAGAGGCGAAGATCAACATGGCATCTTTGCGCTCCGGTGACCTGGATGAGCGGGACTGGACAAAGCTGGTCGAGGTCGGCGACAAGATTCGTGATGCTCCGCTGTTTATTGATGACTCGCCGAACCTGACCATGATGGAAATTCGCGCGAAGGCACGTCAGCTGAAGCAGAAGCACGATCTGAAGATGATTGTGGTCGACTACCTGCAGCTGATGAGCTCGGGTAAAAAAGTCGAGTCCAGGCAGCAAGAGGTCTCGGAGTTCTCCCGTCAGCTCAAGTTGTTGGCGAAGGAGCTCGAGGTACCGCTGATTGCAATTTCGCAGCTGAATCGTGGTCCGGAAGCTCGCACAGATAAGAAGCCACAGGTCTCGGACCTGCGTGAGTCGGGTTCGCTGGAGCAGGATGCCGATATTGTCATGCTGATTTACCGGCCGGACTCGCAGGAGGCTGACCATGAACGTGCTGGTGAGGCGGATATTATCGTCGCAAAGCACCGTGGTGGACCGACCGGAAGCATTGCTGTGGCCCACCAGCTGCACTACTCCAGGTTCGCCAACCTGGCGGAGGAGCCCAGCGGTTCTCTCTAGGTGCCTGGCCTAGCCACCCAGAATTAGTGCAATCCGGGTGGCTAGGTAAGGTGAGTGACAGTCAATGGGGCGAGTTTTCGTGCGTTGATGGTTTTGAAGGTTTTGAGGGTTACGCGGAGTCGTCGGGAAGCGGGGAAGCACTATGTCACCAACTGCCGCTCCCGTGGCAGCGGAGGCCAAAGCGAAAAGGCAGAAGAGCGCGCCGAAACAGCGCGTCGGCTGGGTAGATGCGGCCAAGGGGCTGTGCATTCTTTTAGTTGTGCTTGGCCATGCCATCACAGAGCTGCAAGCGCACGGTTACTACACGGCGCAGTGGGCGGGGATTAACTTCTTCCTCGGACCAATCCGTATGCCGCTGTTTTTCCTGCTATCTGGGCTGTTCGCCGGCAAGGCACTCAAGGAGTCGTGGCATAAGTTAGCCAATCGCCGAATCTGGGTGATGGTCTATCTCTACGTGATTTGGGTTCCACTGCGTGACTTCGTGCTTTTCCTCATGCCGTATACGCACGTGGATGCCGATGGCATAGTGTCTCCGCCGCCGATTACGGACCACAGCGCGTGGGGGCCGCGAATTTACAACACGCTTCACGCGATCATCGAACCAACTTCCTACCTGTGGTTCCTGTGGGCGCTGGCGCTGTTTGCAATTCTCACACGAGCATTCCGCTGGGTACATCCGGTGATTCAGCTCATCGTTACAGGCCTCATTAGTGCATGGGCACCTTTTGCCTCGTCCAGCTGGTCGTGGGACTTCGTCAGCAAAATGCTGTTCTTCTACGTGCTGGGCATGTACGGTGCGCCCTGGATCTTCCGGATGGCCCAGCGTCGCAGCGGCCTCTCACTGCTAGTGACGCTGACGGCGTTCCTGTCGGTGGCAATTTGGGTGCAGGCGACCTACTCGAGCTTTAACGAAGGCAACGTCGGCTTCACCCGCGTGTACCTGTCCACCACTGGCGCACTGGCTGCAATCAATGTCATGGCGATGCTGCAGAACACTCGCCTAGTTGTGCCCTTTGAAAAGGTTGGCGGCCGAACGCTGCCTATCTTCCTCATGCACATTCCAATGTTGGTCGTGGTCATGATTATTTGTGACCTCATCCTGCCGAAGGACCCACACTTGGTCATCATGACGCCGCTGGTGACTATCATTGCGGCGATGCTGTGCCTTGGTCTGCACAGGTTGCTGCTTGCCATCGGTGCCGGGTGGCTCTTTGTCCGTCCTGCGTGGGTAGTGCGCATGACTACGCCGGGACAGCGTGCCCTTCAGCGCAGCCAGAATCCTTCCTCCCTGCCTGAAGGCGAGACTCCGCGTCAGCCGAAGAGCGAACCTGCTTCCTAATTCAGCTCAACAAGGCGGTAGCGTGGAACCGAGAGCCGGTCAGGCGGCAGAAGTGACACAGAGAATAGCCATGAAGAAATGAGAAAGCCATGCGTCTAGCAACGTTGCGATACCAGGGTGCAACCCGCGCCGCTGTTCTCGGTGACGGCGTAGCGGTCCTTTTTGATGACCACTGTCTCGGAGATGTGTTAGCGCGGCCAACGTGGCGTCGTGAAGCGGAAGAACTCTTGGCGGAGGCGGGGAACAACCCTGACAACGTCATGGCGGAGAGCGCGTGGGCGTTCGCACCGCTAATCACGCGGCCGGGCAAGATCGTCTGCGTCGGCTTGAACTATGCCGCGCACATCGACGAGATGGGGCACCAGCGCCCCGAGGTGCCAACGTTATTCGCGAAGTTTGCCGATGCCGTTGCCGGTGCGAAGGATGATATCCGAGTGCCGGAGGCCTGCGCGGAGAAGCTCGATTACGAAGGCGAGCTCGCGGTTATCGTCGGCGAGACCTGCTTGCGGGTGTCGGAGGAGCAGGCACAGGACGCTATCGCTGGGTACGCGATTATGAATGACTTCACCCAGCGCGATTTCCAGTACGCCACCGCGCAGTGGCTACAGGGGAAGACGTTGCAGCGCGCCAGTGCTTTCGGGCCGTGGATGCTCACGGCCGATGCTTTCGATGCGGACTCCGCGCGGGTGCGCACATATGTCGACGGAGAACTGCGCCAGGATGCCCCGATTGCGGACCTTGTATTCTCCCCGGCGAAGCTAATCGCCTACATCTCACAGTTCGTGCAGCTGAACCCGGGCGATGTCATCTCCACGGGAACGCCGGCGGGTGTTGGCCACGGCATGAGCCCGCAGACCTACCTTCAGGATGGTCAGGAAATGGTCATCACCATCGATGGCCTGGGTAAACAGGCCAATACTGTCCGCATCAACCACTAGCACGCGCCGCTTTACGACGTCCCCGCAAACCCGGCGGGAATGAATCGACCCCCGCGTGCGTTGTGGGAGACTAACGGGTAAAAACCTACGTAAAGAACCTGAAGTTAGAACACGACGTTAAAGAGTAAGAGGAGTTAGACCCATGGCAACTGTTGATATTACGAACGAGACTTTCGCTGAGACTATTCAGAACAACGACATTGTGCTCGTTGATGCCTGGGCATCCTGGTGCGGTCCGTGCCGCCAGTTCGCCCCGATTTATGAGAAGGCTTCGGAGAAGCACTCAGAGGTAGTGTTCGCAAAGCTGGACACCGATGCCAACCAGGAGGTTTCGGCCGCCCTGGGCATTCAGTCGATTCCGACGCTGTTTGTTTTCCGCGAGGGAATTCTGCTGTTCCAGCACTCTGGCGTGCTGCCGGAGGCCGCTCTGAGCGATCTGGTTGGCCAGGCTTCGGAGCTGAACATGGATGATGTCCGTGCGCAGATTGCCGAGCAGGCCGCACAGGATAGCGCTACCGAGTAAACTCTGCGGTTCAGCCCGCATACTGTGCGTTTTCCAACTTGGAGCACTGCCGCATAAGCCCCCGCGCCTGAAATAGCCCTCAAGCCCGCGGGGGCTTTTTGTATCTAGTCCGCGCGCTGGCCACGAATGAGCCAGCCAATACCAAAGCCAGCGAGTGCCGCTACTAGTGCCCACAGGGCTGGAGCGATTTTGTTTGAGTCCTCCTCAATCGACAGTGGTGCGCTGGTGCGGGCCTGCTTTGTTTCCTTCTCACCCGTTGGCAGAACCTGCCCGTCCGGGAACACGTGCTTGACAGCTTCGGTGAGGTCGTTGGCGGTCAGGTTTTTGCCCAGAACCGCGATAGCGTAACGGTCATCGTCGCCAAGGAATCCGGCAGTGGTGTGTTGCTCTTCGTACCAACCGGACTTGTTGGCAATCGTTTCCTTCGGTAGCGCTGCACGCAGACCGAAGTTCTGGTCTGCATCGCCGTAGGAGTAGCGTGGCAGTGAGTACATCAGCTGACGCATGTATTTGGTCTCCGTGTCGCTCAGCCCGCCTTCTTCGCTCAGCATGCGGTCAAAGTAGGCGACCATGTCGGCTGGCGTACTGGTGGTGGCTCCCCACATAGGCGAGCCGACGGTCTTATCCGAGAGGCCGTAGCGCTGCCGGACATTGTCAACGATGCGTACACCGCCGTAGGAATCCCACAGCTCGTCAGTTGCTTCGTTGTTGGAGTATCGAATCATGTCGTCGCGCAGCATGGCGTCGGGGTTGCCCTCAACCGGCATATCGCCCTGGCCAGCGACGATCTCGCCCTTCTCCGGCTGCGTGTAGTTGGAATAGGCCACAACATCGGCGACGAACACCTTCATCAGGCTGGCGAGGCGAAAAACATCATCACAGTGTGAGTTGCAGATGAACTCACCGGTCTGGCGATCCAGGATGCCCATGCCGAGCATGCCGCCCTTAGCATCGAACTCCTCGGTCACTTGGTCGAGACGAGTTTGGACGCCAAGGCCCCACTGGGTCTTCGCCCCCGGCACAAGTGGGGGAAACTCCTTCGGCTCACTTTTCGCAGTGCTTTCCGACGGCTCCGTCGAGGACGTTTCCGATGTCGGTGAAGAGGTTTTCTCGGTCGACTTCTCAGCCGACTGTTCCGCCGACTTCTCTGCGGTTCGCCCTGTGCTCTTCTCGGGAGCCTTTTCAGCTGGTTTTTCGGTGGTCTTCTTGGTTTTTGCGTCGGAGGACTTAGTCGGCTCCGTTGAAGATGGAGCTGCGACGACTACCTGTGAAAATGCACCGGTATCGGTGGAGTCAGCAGTTGCGGTGACTGTCGCGTTAGCCAGCGGCGCAGTTGCTGACAGAGTAATTACCGCGGCGAGACTCGCGGCAAGTCCGCGGTACGCGCGTTGAGGGCAATGAACCATGTTTAGAGAGTTTACAACTCTGGGTGAGTCTTGCTTGTCGGTAACCAGCTCTTTCCGTTTGCCGAGAGAGAGCGAGCTAGCTCACGTACAATTTTTTAAGAGATGGAATCTTCTCGGTTCCGGTTAGTTATTCCGCATATGTTGAGGAAGGTTGGATTTGCATGGCTAATCCATTTGCCAAGGGCTGGAAGTACATGATGTCTTCGTTCGATAAGAAGATCGAAGACAATGCGGATCCTAAGGTTCAGATTGCACAGGCAGCTGAGGCCGAGCGTCAGCGCCATCAGGAGATTCAGCGTCAGGCTGCGGCTATCATCGGCAACCGCAATCAGCTGGAAATGCAGCTGGGGCGGTTGACCTCTGAGCGTGACAAGATTACCGAGAACACCCGGCAGGCACTCGCCAATGCGGATCAAGCTCGTGCCAAGGGTGATGAGGCCACTGCACAGAAGATGGAAAGCACTGCTGAGGTGTTTGCCACTCAGCTGGTGAATGTTGAAAAGGAGCTGGAAAATACTACGCAGCTCCACCAGCAGGCCGTATCTGCTGCTGAGGAGGCACAGCGTCAGGCGCAGCAGTCGCAGGCTCGCTACGAGCAGATTAAGCAGGATATCCGCAAGCTGGAGTCGCAGGCCGATCAGGCCAAGATGCAAGAGACCGCGTCGAAGACTCTCCAGAGCATGCAGGGTATTTCCGAGGATCCGAATGTGCCGACTTTGGATTCGGTCCGTGAGAAGATTGAAGGCCGCTACGCCAATGCGTTGGGCGCTCAGGAGCTCGCGGAATCCTCACAAGCAGGTCGCATGGCTGAGATCGAGACTTCGACTCGCGATGCCGCTGCCGACATGCGTCTGGCCGAAATTCGTGCCCAGATGAATAGTGAAAGCGCTGCTCTCGAATCCGGTTCTGCCGCGAAGGATAATGCCGGCGAGCTGGAGTCCGCCGAGGCCACCGAGGCCACCGAGGCCGTTGAGGACACCACAACGGACGCAGACGAAGCGAAGTAGCCTTCACCAGTTGCCAACAATCGCCAACAAGAAAGTGTCGGGGTTTATGTCAGTTTGAGCGGGAAAAACCACCCTAAACTGACATAAACCCCGACACTTTCTCGCGTCAGCCGCACCAGCGGCGACAGTAGCGCCAGCAGTGCTGAAGCCACCGAAACTGCCGAAGCCGTGAGGCGTGCTACTACTCCAATTCGCCGTTCTTCCGCGCGAGCAGCACTCCGCGGATACCGGCGTGGAAACCATCGCGCAGATTGACGCGCTGTGTCTCCGTCAGCGTGTATTCGTGCAGGGTTTCGCACGCAAACTGCAGCAGCGGACGATCAATGTCCGGCGGCAGCCCACCACCAGAGAGCAAGTGGGCACTATCGCGCGCCTGCTCGTTCGCAATATTCTCGTACCACCAGTTCGCGTACTGCTGTCCCACATCGAACGGCGTCTGGAAACCCGCGGATGCCCACACCTCGTTCGGCAGGGGCACGTATCGACTACGCAGCTTCCTCCTCGGCGCCATCATCGAAGGATTCGGCCGCGGGCTTGGTTTCGGCGTACTCGTGTTGGCACCGTCTTCGCTTGTCGACGGCTCCGTTTCCGACTCCCCTCTGCCAACTGCAGTCGACGACGCGGAAGCGGAGGCAGACGCGCCTGCATTCTCGGCTCCGGTGTTGTTCGCAGTGTCGTTACCAGCCCCACTGCCAGTGTTGACTGTCGCGCCGGGCATGGCTGCTGGAGAAGGCTGCGCTGGCTGTGTTGGCTGCGCTGGCGAGCCAGGCGAAACGTCCGAAGCAGCGGAATCCACCTGGGTAGCTTCCGAACCGCCGGTGCGCTCTACCTCAGCGCGGTGCTCAGCCTGCGCTGGGATTTCCCGGGCACCCATCTTGGCCGCGTGCTCGACCTCGTTGAACTTCGGCGAGTCGGCCTTGGCCGTCGGCGTGGCTGCGGCATTGTCTTCGCTGCGACAGTCGGAGTCGCTGTCAGCCGTGGGGGATGGCACAACGCGCTGGTCCTGCGGAACCTCCGGAGTGCCGGCCTCCGGCGAAGCAACGTCACCGTCGGCAGCGGAGGGAGTGTTCTCCGTGCCGTTGTCAAGCGAGCCCTCGCCCGGAGGAGTGATGCGCGTATCCGGCACGCAGGTAGCGCCGAGATCTTCGATTGGTTCGGCATCGCCCAGCGGTTTATTCGTGCGGACGACCGGTGGGATTGGGCCTTCGAGGACGTTGAGCTGCATGGCGTCGGCGAAGTCCTCGCGGGGATCGAGGATTGTCGTCGAATCGCAGGCATGGCGAAGCGCACCGGACATGGAGTCCCAGCCGAAGCCGTAGAGATGCACGCGCACACCGGCGGACGAAGCCTCAGCGACGCCGGGCAGCATGTCCGCATCGCCCGAGACCAGCACGATATCGGAAACTTGGTTGCGCAGGCCGGCGACAACCATGTCTGCGACAAGTCGAGTATCGACGGCCTTCTGCGTCCGTCGGTCACCCCACTCAATGAGCTGACCTGCGCGCAGCTGCACACCATCAATCGTGCGCAGTGAGCGCTGGTAACGATGCGGCCCCGACTCCGGGATGCCGTCGTACCAAAGTTGCCGCTGAACTGGCTGGTTCAGCTGCTGGTTAATCATTCGGTCAAGGACACTAACTACTTCTCTAAGGTCGATTTCTAATTGCCCGCGGGCTCCGGTTTCCCACGAGTTGTAAAAGCTCGCCAATAAATATGACGTATCGACGAACACCAATGTGCGTTCAAGCATGGCTCCTAATTCCTGATTCTTTATTAACTAAATAAGCAAACCGGTTACATCGACAAGGATGCCCGAATAATTCATTCTATGCGCTAAACATGTTTAACTTCAGGGACTATTCTTAATAAGCCGCATCACTTTGACCGCTCTTCGCGGGTTGGCAGGAGTGCGAGTCGACGAGAAGGCACCGATCAATTTAGGTATTGACGTGCAAAGAAATCGCCCCGCGAAGAGTACGACCACACAGGAGAAGGGGAGTTACAAACAGGTATGAGACGCTGGTTCGGCCTATTGGTTCTCATTACTGTGTTGGGACAAGCGGTTTTCAACGGCGGTCGCGTGCTGCTTTCTTGGCGAGTCCTCGATTTTGGCGGTTCCGCCGCCACCGTCGGCTGGTTCACTGCCGCATTTTCACTTGTACCTCTTATTATTGCGCTTCCCGCCGGCAAGCTTGTCGACAGTCATCGCGCCACCGAAGTCATGTACTCCGGTCTCGTCGCCACCGTCATCGCGGCAGCAGTAATGGCGCTCTCGCCGAACCTACCTATTCTTCTGCTCGGCTACGTGGCCCTGGGTTTTGCCCACATGACTACGCTCATCGCCGCTCAAGGCATGGTTTCGCACCTGCGTGGCGGCGTCGCCGGGCTCGATAGCCTCTTTGCTTATTTCACGCTCGGAATTTCCGTCGGGCAGTTCCTCGGCATTGTCGGTGCAGGTCTGCTCACTCCCAACCACGACGGCAGCGCCATGACCGCCACCACTTCTGCGCTCTGGGCGATGACGGGAATCGGCGCGGTCGCCCTGGTCATCGGCTGGCCGGTCGCAACTGCTTATCGACGGCACGAAGCGAATGCAGCCGCCGAAGTGCAAGCTGCTAGCTCAACTGAGCAATCCCCGGCGTCGACTGTTAGCGATCGCAGCCGGATGGACAAGAGGCGGCCGGCGCAGGCCGAAGCCAGCGGCGCATCGGTCCTAAGCATCCTGCGTATCGACGGCATGTCCAGCGCCATGGCTGTATCAATTGCGGTCATCGTAGCCATTGACCTGTTGACGGCATATGTGCCGGTGCTGGGACGCGAACTGGGCTTTAGTGTTGCCGAGGTGACGGCAATCCTTGGTGCGCGTAGTGGCCTCGCGATTATTTCCCGAGCCCTCATGCCGACTGTTTTGCACCGAGCTAATCGCAATCGAGTCCTTATCATTGCAGTTTGTGCCGGTGTCCTGCCGCTTTTGGCAATGCCGTGGCTACAGAGTGCGTGGCTGATGGTTGTCGCGGTTGGTATCTGTGGCTTGGCGTGGGGTTTTGTCATGCCCATGTCAATGACGTGGGTGAGCTCCCTGGTGGATGCCGAGGTGCGCGCTCAGGCGCTATCCATCCGACTGATGGGTAACCGCTTGGCGCAGGTCATCCTGCCGCCGGTTGCTGGTTTGGGTGCTACCGCGATGGGTGCAGGCAGTGTGTTTCTGGGGGCGGGTGCGCTGATGGGGGTCGCGTCTGCCACTGCGTGGCGACGACTCGCAGGTGACAAGGCGGCTCTCACTAAGTAATTGGTCGATTGCTGAGTTGCTGAAAAGTAGCGCCCGAGCCGTAGGAAGGCTCAAATCTGGCGTACAGAGTTAACTAAAGTGATTCGTTTTCCAGGTTCTACCAGCGGATTCGCTTAAATAGGGGCATGTGTGTAATGTATTCGGAGGTCAGCGCGGCCAGGCAGTTTATGTGTTTGGTTGGCTGATGTGGGGGAAATGTTTTCGTGCGGTTAGCCGCTGGGAGTCGTTGGTTTGACTTTCTGGTTAATTGTTTGTTAATGTTTTCTCTCGCTGCTCACGTGGTGGTTGCCCTGGTTTGGGGTGGTTGTCTTCGTGGGTGTGTGTTGTGTGAGAACTCAATAGTGTGCCGATGTACTAACTAATACTTTTTTGGGAAAGTGCTTGTTTGGTTGTCGTGTGCGTGTGTGTTGCTGGTGGGTGCCGGGGGCCTTTGTTTGTTTTGGGTCCTTGTGTGCTTGCGGGTGATGGATTGCGTGGCGGCGCCTTTGTTTGGGTGCTTTTCGCGTGGTTTTTTTCATTTGTGGG
>NZ_JANIKI010000006.1:0-157477 GCF_024580435.1 Corynebacterium sp. 5QC2CO
TGAAACAGGGCTTCCGTTGGCAGCGTCAGATTTGTATAAGAGACAGGGGGGGGGGTAGGCAGGGGTAAAGGTCGGAAAACCAAAATGGAACCGAATCGGGGTTTTTCGCGCCAAACAATATGACGGGTTTTTAACGCGGGAAGCTGGCTGGCTCGCGCGGGGAGGTAAAAATGCCGTCGTTAATCAGTCACTCAACACGAATAAGGGGGAAACAGTGGCAAACCTATTTGCAGCCGAATCAGATCAAATGACCACTACCGCGGGGGACGTCGATGGCGTCAACTCGGAAGTACAGGGCGAGCTGGGTCGCATTCGAGGCGTCGTGGACGGTCTGGCGGGGGAATGGAAGGGCCAGGCTAAAGACAGCTTCGATGATCTGATGCTTCGTTGGGATGACGCAGCT
This sequence comes from Corynebacterium sp. 5QC2CO, assembly GCF_024580435.1. NCBI lineage: Bacteria > Bacillati > Actinomycetota > Actinomycetes > Mycobacteriales > Corynebacteriaceae > Corynebacterium > Corynebacterium sp. 5QC2CO. Next base: position 404 of record NZ_JANIKI010000006.1, read on the forward strand.
ATGCGTCTATCCAATGCTCTGACGGATATCGCGGATAACATCCGCGCAAATTCCAGCAGCTTCGATGCGGGCGAGGACGAGGGGGCGTCGTCGTTCAAGCAGGTGGCAGCAGCGGGTGCGTCGTTGCTGAACCTCTAAACGTTTTGTCGAATCGCACAACCACAACACTGAATCACACAACACACATCACCTTTTGGGGAAAGGGTTCTTAATGCAACCAATTAGGTACAGCTTCGGCGGCATCGACGGTGCTGCCGATGACATTCGGTCCACTTCTGGCACCATCAACGGGCTGCTCGGAGATTTGAAGAAGCGCATCGCGCCGATGGTCTCTACGTGGGAGGGTGAATCGTCGGATTCTTACCAGGAGGCTCAGCGCGAATGGGACACAGCAGCGGAGGAGCTCAATATGATTCTCACGACTATCGCGGATACGGTCAGCGCAGGTAGCCAGCGAATGGCGGATATTAACCGCCGCGCGGCAGCTAGCTGGGGATAGTTAGGATCCTGATTCAGGTCCTTTTTATTGAGCTATGTAACCGGGGGAGGGGGGAGGACATTGCTCAATTGAGGTTCTCAATTAGGTATCTGTCTTTGAAGTATTCTTGCTAGCAGCACTCCGGGGGGGGGAAAGGCCAGTCTCAGCAGTTTTCGGCTGAGACTGGCTTTGGCATTTTTTGTTCTAACGCCATCTCAAGGTAAAGTAGCCAAACTGTGTGCGCACACGTGAATGTTGCCTCGGGTCTCCACCGGCCGCCGGGGAATAACAACAGTGTGCACGGTGGCTGGCAAATCTACACGGACCCTAAAAGGAGTCATGTTGTCTACTTTCCATCCGAAGGACGGTGACATCGAGCGCAAGTGGTACGTCATCGACGCTACCGACGTTGTTCTCGGCCGTCTGGCTACTCACGCCGCAGACTTGCTGCGCGGTAAGGGCAAGGCTTACTTCGCCCCTAACGTCGACTGCGGTGACCACGTCATCATCATCAATGCCGATAAGGTGCACGTCTCCTCTAACAAGCGGGAACGTGAGATGCGCTACCGCCACTCGGGCTTCCCGGGCGGTCTGAAGTCGATGACCCTGGGTCGTTCCCTCGAGGTTCACCCGGAGCGCGTCATCGCTGAGGCTATTGAGGGCATGATGCCGCACAACAAGCTTTCGCGTGCGTCCATCAAGAAGCTGCACGTCTTCGCCGGTTCCGAGCACCCGTTCGCCGGTCAGAAGCCTGAAAACTACGAGATCAAGGCGGTGGCACAGTGACCAACCCACAGGACGTCAATGAGAACCAGAACGTAGAGGCCACCGAGGCTTCCTACGATGATGTTCAGGCTGCCGCTGCTGCTGCCACCGAAGAGTTCACCTCTTCCATCGGCGACGCAGTTGCTACCGAGACCGAGGCTGAGGCTGCTCCGGCTGCACCGCTGACCCTGGATCGTCCGATTCAGACCGTCGGTCGTCGTAAGCGCGCTGTCGCCCGCGTCGTTCTGACCGCCGGCTCCGGCAAGATTGTCTGCAACGGTCGTGAGCTCGAGGACTACTTCCCGAACAAGCTGCACCAGCAGGAAATCAAGGACCCGCTGGTCCTGGTTGAGCGCGACAGCCAGTTCGATATCAAGGCCAACATCAACGGTGGTGGCCCGTCTGGTCAGGCCGGTGCTCTGCGCCTGGCTATCGCTCGTGCCCTGAACGAGTTCAACCCGGAGGAGCGCAGCGTTCTCAAGAAGGCTGGCTTCCTCACCCGCGACGCTCGTGCTGTCGAGCGCAAGAAGGCCGGTCTGCACAAGGCCCGCCGCGCACCGCAGTACTCCAAGCGTTAAGCTTTACTGCTTCGAAAAGCACCTCGATTTGCGTATTACACGCAAACCGAGGTGCTTTTTTGGTTAGATTCCGCTGTGACCAGCCATGGCTGCATTTTTGGGACAAGCCCCGTACGTTAGACTTTTATCCGTTAAAAACCGCCACGAGAATCTTTTTTCGCGGTGCGATTGATATGCGATGGGAAGAAGGAAACCGTATGGCGGTGAGCACCACAGCCACCAAGACCTCCGACGCGAAGGGCTCCTCTAGCTCGTCGTCGGTGGCGAAGCATCCCTTCCGCATTCGACGCGTACCAGGCATTGATGGGCTGCGCGGTCTGGCCGTTGCCACAGTGGTGATTTACCACTACTTCGACAATGTGCTACCCGGTGGCTACATCGGTGTGGATATCTTCTTCGTGCTCTCCGGGTTTCTTATCACCTCGCTTCTGGTGCGCGAACGCGCGGTCACTGGGCGCATCGATCTGAAGGATTTCTGGCTCCGCCGGCTGCGCCGCATCGCTCCGGCTGCGATGTTCGTGTTGTTTATTTCCATCGCCGTCGCAGGTCTGGTCGGCGGGGATCCCGCTGTTGGCTTGTCGGCGCAGTTTCTCGGCACGGTCTTTTTCGTCAATAACTGGACGCAGATTGCGGGCTCTCAGTCCTATTTCGCGGATTCCGGAGTGCAGCTGTTAGCGCACTACTGGTCACTGTCGGTGGAGGAGCAGTTCTACTTGCTCTGGCCATTGATCTTTGTGGCTCTTCTCGCCTTGAAGCTGGCATCTCGCAAGCTGGCAGCAGTGGCGGGCATTGGGGCGGTTGCTTCTTTCGTGTGGATGGTCTCGCTCTACGATCCGAAGGTCGACCCCACGAGGGTCTACTACGGTACCGATACTCACGCCTTTGGACTCCTGTTTGGCGCGGCCCTCGCATTGTGGTTGACATCGACGTCGTCACGCGCAGAGGCGGACTCCTGGCCACGCACAGAACCCCTCCTGCGGGACTTCTTTGGCAGTTCCGCCCAAGCTTTCGTAGTGGCCTCGCTGCCTCTGATCTTCCTTTCGTTGGTTCTGCTGATGATGTCGGATACCGCGTCGGCGACTTACCGCGGTGGGTTGGTGTTCGCCTCGTTGCTGTCGGTGGCGATTCTCTATCTTGTCGTTCGCGGTGTCTCACCCGTGCGTCAGATTTTTGAGTTCAAGCCACTGTGCTGGCTGGGAAAGATTTCTTTCTCGCTGTACCTGTGGCACTGGCCGGTCATCGTGCTCATCCGTGAACTGCTGGAGCGCAGTGAGGCCATGCAGTATGAGAACCTCGCTGCCTGCGCAGGTATTGCGCTATCGCTGCTTTTGGCGAACTGGTCATACAAGAATGTGGAATCGCCAATTCGCCGGATGGGTTACCGCCGTTGGATGGCGCAGTTTTCGGGCACGCAGTTTGCCGGTTCCTGGAAGCCGCGCGTTGCAGCAGGGCTGGCGCTGGTCGTCGTGGTTGGTGCAGTTGTGGGAATGGCTACGGCGCCGAAGATGACACGTCTGGAGGCGCAGCTACAGGAGGCAGCTGAGCGCCGTGCGCAGGCTCAGAAGGCGGAGGAAGCCGAGTTGGCTAAGCGCGTTATGCCGCGTGGTGACCAGATCACCGCTATCGGCGACTCTGTGATGCTCGCCTCGGCGTCCGCGTTGGAAGAGAAGCTGCCCGGTATCTATATCGATGCGGCTGTTTCCCGTGGTTATCCGGCTGCGCCGGAGATTATCGCCAGTATGAAGGCGGCGGGTACGCTCGATCCATTCGTCGTTCTGGGTCTTGGTATCAATCAGTCGGCTGCGGCATCGGACGAACACCTGTTGGATGAGATCCTCGATTCGCTGGGTGAAGACCGCATCATTGTCCTAATCAACCCGTACGGTGATCGTGTGTGGATGCCGCAGTCGGAGAGGGAAGTCCTCGACGCGGCAAAGAAGCGCGACAATGTCTATGTGGCTGACTGGTGCCATGGTGTGCGTGATGATTTGTCCAAGCTGCGCGCGGACCTTATCCACCCGACCCCCGATGGCGCCGAGGTCTATGCCAATGCCGTGGTCGATGCTTTCCAGCAGTATGCGAAGAACAAGAAACGCATTCCGGACACCTGCGGAATCTAATAAAAATCTAGTTAGTAGTGTTTCCACGGTAAAGTAAGTGGCTGTGGCCAAACAAAAGTCTTCCTCCAGTCACCGTGGATTAAAGATTTTCCTCGGCATCGTCCTCGGTATCTTCGCGCTCTTCGGTGTGTTTTACGCTGTCGATTACGTGCTGAACAAGGACCATGTCCCGCGCGGGTCTACCGTTGCGGGTATTGACATCAGCACGCTGAGCGCGAATCACGCTGAGGCGAAGCTCGAAGAGCAGCTCGGTGATCTTTCCACTCATCCAGTGGCGTTTCGTGCCGGCGAACGCACGGCGGAGGTTCTGCCCGAGGAGGCGGGGCTGAGCATCGACTGGGAGAAGACGGTCGCGCAGGCGGGTAAGCAGACGGCGAACCCAGTTACCTGGGTGCGCAGTTTCTTTACTACCCGTGAGCTGGATTTGGTCAGCGATATCGATAGCTCTAAGTTCGAGCCGCAGGTCGACCGTCTCGTCGGCGAACTGACTATTGCTCCCGTCGATGGTGAGGTCAAGCTTGTCGACGGCCGCGTGGAAACAACTCCACCGGTCATCGGCCAAGATGTCGACCGCAATGCGGTCAGCGGGGATTTGGCCGCCAAGTGGTTGTCGCCGGAGGGTATCGATGTAGAGACCACCGCGCACGACCCGGCTATCGGTGAGGAGCAGGTCCGTGAGGCAGCTGAGGGAGAGGCCGCCGATGCGGTGTCGGGCCCCATTGTTGCCAAGGGCCGTGATGGCAAAGATGGTGTAATTCCGCCGGAGCGCATGGCTGAAATCATCAGCTTTGTGCCGCGCGACGGCGGATTGGCCGCCGATATTAATGTCGACCGCGCACGCGAGATCCTCGAGGAGGGGCTGGCTGCTTCCGAGGTTGATAAGCGCAATGCGTCGATACGCTTCAGCGGTGGTTCGCGTGAAGTGGTCCCCTCGGTTGATGGCGTAGCCGTGAAGTGGGATGAAACTATGAAGGACTTCGCCGAGCGTGTGACTTCGACGGATAAGCGCGAGTTCGATGCGGTCTACGAGGACAAGCCCGCCACCTACACCACCGAACAAGCGGAAAGTGCCACCTTCGATGATGTCATTGGTGAGTTCACCACCGGTGGCTTCAGCTCGGCATCGGGAACAAACATTGCCCTGGTGTCGCAGATGGTCAACGGCGCATTCGTGGCGCCGGGCGATACATTCAGCCTGAACGGCTACACGGGTCCGCGCGGTACTGCGCAGGGTTTTGTCGAGTCGGGCATCATCCTCAACGGCCATGCGGATAAGGCTGTCGGCGGTGGCATTAGCCAGTTCGCTACCACTTTGTACAATGCTTCGTACTTTGCGGGCATGGAGGATGTCGCGCACACTCCGCACAGTTACTACATTTCGCGTTACCCGGCCGGCCGTGAGGCGACGGTGTACGAGGGCGCAATCGACCTAGCGTTTAAGAACAGTTCCGACACTCCGATTCTCATCGAGGCCGTTACTACTGGCTCCGACGTCACTGTGCGCATCAAGGGTGTTAAGAAGGTCAACGTTGAGTCCATCAATGGTGGCCGTTGGGCATACACGCAACCACAGCGTATGCAGGTCAGTGGCAGCTCTTGCCAGCCGTCGTCGGGTGCGCAGGGCTTCACCACTTCCGATACACGCGTCATTCGGGACCTCTCGGGCGCGGAAATATCGCGTGAAACTCAGACTACGGTTTATGACCCGCAGCCAATTGTGTCCTGTGGCTAGTCTGGATTCGCCTGCGCGACCGGCTAAAGTAATACAGCATTGACAATGCAATAGTCCGCGATACCAAAACTCATAAAACCCCCAAGGAGTGGTCTAGCAACAATGGCACGTCTTTTCGGAACTGATGGCGTCCGCGGGTTGGCGAATAAGACTCTGACCGCACCGCTGGCAATGCGGCTGGGTGCTGCTGCGGCCACTGTGCTGACTAGCGGCACGAATCCGTCGGGGCGTCGTCCCCTGGCCATTGTTGGCCGCGATCCGCGTGTTTCCGGTGAGATGCTCGCCGCAGCGCTGTCTGCCGGCATGGCTTCCCAGAGCGTCGACGTTTTGCGTGTCGGCGTGCTGCCCACTCCGGCTGTCGCTTTCCTCACCGACGACTACGGTGCCGACATGGGTGTGATGATTTCGGCTTCTCACAACCCCATGCCGGACAACGGCATCAAGTTCTTCGCCGCGGGCGGCACCAAGCTTGACGACGCGGTGGAGAAGGAAATCGAACACGCTCTCCACAACCTGCCGGAGACCGGCCCCACGGGCACCGGAGTGGGTCGTGTCATCGAGGAGGCCCCAGACGGGCTCGACCGCTACCTGTTCCACCTCTCCCGTGCGGTCAGCACCAAGCTCGACGGCATTCGCGTCGTGGTGGATTGTGCAAATGGTGCTGCTTCGCAGGCCGCCCCCATGGCGTACGCGGCCGCCGGTGCCGACGTCGTCGCTATTCATGACAAGCCGAACTCCTACAACATCAACGACAACTGCGGTTCCACCCACATTGAGGTTTTGCGCGCGGCAGTGCTGGAGCACGGCGCGGATCTGGGGCTGGCTCACGATGGCGATGCCGACCGCTGCCTGGCTGTGGACTCGCAGGGCAACATCGTCGATGGTGACCAAATCATGGCCATCCTGGCCGTCGCCATGAAGGAAGAGGGGCTACTGCACCACAACACGCTGGTGGCCACTGTGATGAGTAACCTCGGCCTCAAGCTGGCGATGGAGGAAAACGATATCGCCCTGCGTACCACCAAGGTCGGCGACCGCTATGTGCTGGCTGATTTGAACGCTGGCGGTTACTCGCTCGGCGGTGAGCAGTCGGGGCACGTGGTCATTCCGGATCATGCCACCACTGGTGACGGCACCCTCACGGGTCTGTACCTCATGGCGCGGATGGCACGCACCGGTAAGTCTCTGGCTGAGCTGGCCTCCGTAATGAAGGTGCTGCCGCAGACTCTTATCAACGTGCCGGTGTCCAACAAGGCCGCAATTCTGGAGTCTGATGAGGTCAAGGCCGCCATCGATGCAGCCGAGGAGAAGCTGGGTTCCACCGGTCGCGTGCTGTTGCGCCCGTCCGGCACCGAGGAGCTCTTCCGTGTCATGGTGGAGGCCGCCGATGCGGAATCGGCCCGCAAGATTGCCGGGGAGTTAGCTGCGGTTGTGGCCGCAGTCTAGAGTCAGGAGTGTGGAAATGAATGACGTGCCAGAGGACATTAAAGCCCGCTTTGCCCCGGGTGAAGCCGACATCCAGGTAGAGGTGGTCGATCGTGACGGTCGGGTTCTCGGTACCGTCGGCAAGCTTGAAGCACACGTTCCACCGGGAATTTTGCACCGTGCTTTTTCTCTTTTCCTCTTCGATGAGCAGGGACGCATGCTGCTGCAGCGCCGTGCGGAGTCGAAGTATCACTCACCACTGCTACTGACGAATGCGACCTGCTCGCACCCACTGCCGGGGGAGCCGGTGGCCGATGCCGTTGAGCGTCGTGCGAAGGAAGAGCTCGGTGCGGATGTCTCCCAGTTGGAGGAAATCGGCATTGTTATCTACCAGGTCATCGATGATCGTTCGGGATTGGCGGAGCACGAGTACAACCACGTGTACGCCGGCATCGTCGATCCGAAGTCGGTGGATATCAACCCCGATGAGGTCGATGAAGTGGTGTACGTGACTCCGCAGGAACTCGCAGAACGTCGCGCGAACGAACCGATGACGGAGTGGTTTAACCACGTCTGGGGTGTTGGGGCGGAGAAGTTCTCCAAGTACGGTTTCGACATTGCGGGTGTGCCGGGTATCCATGGCCCAGCGGAGGCGCAGGCTGCCGCGCAGTCGGTTTCGGAAAAGGATGTGTAGCTTCGTGACCAGCGTAGAAAACGCCAGCGTCGACGACTTTGGCCTCGACAAGTCCGAGGAATTGGAGACCGGGGAGTTCTATGCCCTGGCCAATGAACAGGGTGCCGCATTCGGTGAAGGCCATGCCAAGTCGATTTTGTTGGGCGAGCACTCTGTCGTCTACGGCAAGCCGGCTATCGCGCTGCCGGTGACGTCGCTGCGCACGATGGCGTGGATTGACCGCGTGGAGGATTCTCCAGTCCTGTTTTCCATGGACGGCGAGGTCATTGACATCGATGAGCTGCCGGAGCGCTTTGCCTCTATCGCCGCTGCACTCCGCGCTGGCCTGCGCACCTTCGGTATTCCCGAACGCGACCTGCTGGTTCGTCTCCGCTCCGGTATCCCACCCGCTGCAGGGCTGGGTGGTTCTGCCGCAGTGGCACATGCGCTTATCGACGCAGTGCGTGACCTCGCCGATGGCACTTTGACCGAGCGTCAGCGCTTTGACCTGGTGCAGGAAGCTGAGCGTCTGGCGCACGGTAACCCCTCTGGCCTGGATGCCACGGTTGCCCGCGCATCGCGTCCGGTTTACTTCAAGCAGGGTGAGTTCCATCCGCTGAAGGTGGCCAAGAAGATGTGGCTGGTGCTGGGGGATACCGGTGTGCGTGGTTCGACGTCGCTGGCCGTTGCCCGCGTGCGTGGTTTCGTCGATTCCCACCGAGTCCACGGCCAAGAGTTGCTGGACCACTTGGGGCAGCTGGCCGATGGCGCGGTGCACAACCTGGCTAAGGGCGATTTTGCCCGTCTGGGACATCGCATGGACTCGGCGCAGGAAGCGCTAGAGGAACTAGGTGTTGGGCATGAGTCCATTACCGATCTCGTCACTGCCGCCCGTCTGGCAGGTGCCCACGGGGCAAAGCTCACTGGTGCCGGCTGCGGTGGCTGTGTGATGGCGCTGGCAGAGTCCGCCGATCACGCGGAACTGATTAGCCATGCCATGATGGGCGCCAATGCCGTTGCTACTTGGACTGTGGAGGTAAATCCCTCGTGACCACGACCGCTACCGCCGTCGCTCATCCCAACATCGCCCTGATTAAATACTGGGGCAAGCGCGATGAGGCCGTGCAGCTACCGGCCACAGGTTCGCTGTCCCTTACTCTGGGCATCGCTCCGACGACGACCACGGTGTCGCTTATCGACGATCCCAGCGTCACCGCCGACTCGGGCACTCTGAACGGCCAGGAGATGGTGGGTAAGGACCTCTCCCGTGTCCAGAAGTTTTTGGATTTGGTCCGCGAGCGTGCGGGCAGCACTAGCTTCGCAGAGGTGACCAGCACCAACGAGATTCCGACGGGTGCGGGTCTGGCTTCGTCCGCGTCGGGTTTTGGCGCTCTCGCGCTGGCCGCGGCGAAGGCCTACGGCCTGGACTACACCCCGGAACAGCTCTCGGCTCTGGCCCGTCGCGGTTCGGGCTCGGCCTGTCGCTCTATTTTCGGCGGCCTCGTTGAGTGGCTGCCCGGCGATGACGATGCTTCCAGCCACGCAGTGGCTCTGCCGGATTCCGGCCTGGATCTCTCCCTGGTCGTGGCGGTTTTGGCCCCGGGGCGCAAGAAGATTGACAGCCGTGCCGCCATGCGTCGCACGGTCGAGACATCACCGTTCTTCCCGGCCTGGGTGGAGCAGGTGCCCCGTGATATCGAGGACATGAAGGCCGCCATTGCCGCTGCGGACTTCACTGCGGTCGGCGAGCTTGCCGAGGCCAATGCCATGCGCATGCACGCCACTATGCTGGGGGCTCTTCCTCCGGTGCGGTACTGGAATCCGGATTCGGTGGCGGCTCTCGATCTCGTCGCTACGCTGCGTGACGAGGGCACCGAGTGCTACGCCACCATGGATGCCGGGCCGAACGTGAAGGTGCTGTGCCGCAGCGGCGATGCCGAGACCATCGCGGATCGTTTCCGCGCAGAGTTCGAGGATATTGACGTGCTGGTTTCCGGCTCCGGCCCTGGCGCATACCTGGTGTAGCTGGGGGAGTAGTTGAGCAACGCTAAAGGCGGACCTATCGAAGGCGAGTCCATCGGCTGTGGCTGCGGCAAGCTGTACCTCACCGGCGAATATGCGGTGATGGATGTCGAGGGGCTGGCCGTCATCGCAGGTGTCGACCGCTATGTGACAGTTCGGTGCCGCGATGCCGACCCATCGCAGCCGGTCTCTCGCGTGTACTCCAGCTATTACGGCCCGCAGGGACGCGTCATTGATATCGATGCGCCAAATGACATCGCTACCCAGACTATTTCCCTGGTCTATCGCATTGCTGCGGGCGAGCTGGAAAACACCCCAGAGAGCCCCATCAATATCGTCATTGAGTCAGACCTCGATGACGCCGACAGCGGTGCAAAGTATGGCCTGGGGTCCTCCGGGGCTGTCGCTGTGGCTGTGACCCGTGCGCTGGGAGCGCATCTGGGTCTGGAGCTCGATTCGCTGGACGTGTACAAGATTGCGATGGTGGCCACGCTTCTGGCTGGTGCGGCTGGTTCCGGCGGCGATATCGCGTGCTCCGCGCACGGTGGGGTGGTGCTCTATCGCCGGCCGAATCCGACGGCGCTCGCAGAGCTCGTGGCGGCTGATCCTGTCGCTGCCGTGGCGGCACCGTGGCCGAATCTTCGCATTGATGCCCGTGCCGACCTCGGTGGGCTACAACTGTTGGTCGGCTGGACGGGCAGTCCGGTGAAGACGGACTCGCAGTTGAAGAAGGCCGGTGGCGCAGACCGTGATTTTGTGCGCGGGGTCTCGTCGATAAGCGAAAGACTCTGGCAGGCGCTTGCCGACGGCGACCACACAGCGGCGTTTGCCTGCCTGCGTGAGAATCGGACGCTGCTGCAGGACTATGAGCGTGAGCGTGCTGTGTGCATCGAGACGGAGAAACTGAAAGCGCTCGCCGACATCGCCGATTGCGCGGGAGCCGCCGGCAAGAGCAGTGGCTCCGGTGGTGGTGACTGTGGAATCGCGCTGGTGGGAGTCTCAAATGGTGCCGATGCCGAGGAGACTGCCGCGGACATCACCGCGCGCTGGCAAGCAGCTGGCATCCGGCCGTTGCCGCTGAAGCTGGCCGCTCAACTTTGACCACAGTTTTTTGACCGTAGAATTTAAGACAGCTGAAATTTACAGAAGCTGGGAACCGAAGCTGCATGCAGCTAGAAAGGGTCGCTTAGGACAATGGCTGAAAAGAGCTCGCACGACCTGGAATATGCACACGTACCACTGAGCTGGATTGGCCCGGTGCGGATTAGTGGCAACGTCATGAATGACGAGGTGAAGATTCCGCTGGCGACTTATGAGACCCCGCTGTGGCCGTCGTGTGGTCGCGGTGCGAAGGTCTCCCGCATGATCGAAGGTGGCATTACCTGCACTTTCGTCGGCGAGAAGATGACCCGCTCGGTGATTTTCACTCTCGATTCGGCAGCTGATGCCGTCGTTGCGCGCGACAACATCCTGTCTCGTTATGACGAGCTGAAGAAGGTTGTGGAGTCTTCCTCGCGTTTTGCCAAGCTGGTAGATATTCACTTCCAGATCGCATCGCGTCTGCTCTTTGTCCGCTTTGACTTCTTCTCCGGTGACGCCTCGGGCCACAACATGGCCACGCTGGCGTCTGAGCGTTTGATGTCCTACCTGATGGAGCAGATGCCAGAGTTGGGCTATGGCTCTATCTCGGGCAACTACTGCACCGATAAGAAGACTTCCGCCGTCAATGGCATTTTGGGCCGCGGTAAGTACGTGATCGCCGAGGCCGTCATTCCGGAGCCGGTTGTCCGCGAGCGTCTGCGCACAACTGCCAAGCGCCTGGCCGAGCTCAACGAGCGCAAGAACCTCGTCGGCTCCATCATGGCCGGTTCGCTGCGCAGCGGTAATGCTCACTACGCGAATATGCTGCTGGGCTTTTACCTCGCTACCGGTCAGGACGCTGCGAATATCGTCGAAGGCTCGCAGGGGCTGACGCAGGTAGAGGCGCTTGACGACGGCTCCGTGCGCTTTAGCTGCACCTTGCCACATTTGATCGTCGGTTCCGTGGGCAACGGCAAGGGCTTGGACTTCGTGGAGAAGAATCTCACGGCGCTGGGCTGCAAGGAGGACCGTGAGCCGGGCGAGAATGCCCGTCGTCTAGCAGCGTGCTGCGCGGCAATCGTCTGGTGCGGTGAGCTTTCCCTGCTCGCGGCACAGACGAACCCGGGTGAGCTGATGGAGGCGCACGTTTCTATCGAGCGTGCGAAGTAGCGGTTTGTGAATAGTCGTTTGCGACAATTCGCAAAACCTAAGACAAATCTCAGGTAGACGCGCTAGATTTCTGTAGTAGGCAATTAACATTTTGTGGGCAAAATATCCCGTGCTCTGATGGCCGCTCTGATGACTGCTCTGATGACATGGGGGATGTTTCGTTGCCCGTGATTTCTTAAAAATCTGTAGAGGTAGTGAAGGCACGGTTTTGATGACAACAAGCAATGTGACCCCGATCGGTATTGATGACATCGCCTTTGCGACGGGTTCGTACTGCATTGACCTCGCCGATATTGCGCCCCGACTCGGAGCGGAACCGGCAAAGTACCACAAGGGCCTGGGGCAGGAACGTTCCAGTGTGGTTGCCTCTGATGAAGATCCGGTGACGATGGCCGCGGCCGCGGTGAAGAAAATCGTCGACCGCCACGGTATCGACGGCGTGCGTACCATTATGTTCGCCACTGAGACCGGTATCGACCAGTCGAAGGCCGCTGCTGTCTATGTCCACGAGTTGGTCGGTCTTGACCCGCACGCGCGCTCTGTTGAGCTGAAGCAGGCGTGTTACTCCGGCACTGCGGCGCTGCAGTTCGCGTGCGCTCTGGTGGCCCGCAATCCGGAGGAGAAGGTCATCGTTGTCGCCTCCGACATCGCCCGCTATGACCTGGACTCCGCTGCGGAGCCAACCCAGGGCGCAGGTGCTGTAGCCATGCTGGTGACCGCTAATCCGCGCATCCTGGCTATCGATGCGGCTTCGGGTGTCTTCACCCGCGAAGTTATGGACTTCTGGCGTCCGAACCACCGCAGCCAGGCGTTGGTGGAGGGCAAGCTCTCTATTAGCGCTTACATCGATGCTGTTCAGGGTGCTTACGAGGACTACCGTGCCCGCGGTGGTGTGGACTTCAGCGAGATTGACTACTTCAGCTACCACCAGCCATTTACCAAGATGGCCTACAAGGCGCACCGGCAGCTTTCGGCCAATAACGGTGTGGAGCTCACCGCAGAGGATGAGGCCCGCCAGCTCGGCCCAACCACCAAGTACAACCGCATCATCGGTAACTCCTACACAGCATCGGCCTACTTCGGCCTGCTGTCGCTGCTGGATACCGAGAAGGACCTGGCTGGCAAGAAGGTCGCTGTTGTCTCCTATGGCTCGGGCTCGGTTGCTGAGTTCCTCACCGGCAATGTGGTCGAGGGTTACGAGTCCCAGCTGCGCGCCGCGAATAATGCCCGTGAACTGGACGAACGCATAAAGCTCGATGATCCGACCTACTACCGCCACGCTCAGGTGACACATGAAGATCCGGGTGAGTACTCCAACCTGGGAGACGACGCCCTGATTGGCACCGGACCATTCAGTTTCACCGGTGTTGAGGGGTGTAAGCGCATCTACCGCGCTCGTTAGCCCCCGGGGGCACCCGCCCTAGTACCTCAACGGAACCGAATCCCCTTTTTTCGCGCCTAACAGTAATAAGAACTGTTTTTTCGCGGGGAAGGGGATTTTTCGTGTCCGCACGTTTTACTGGAGGCAGTGGCGGAGGCTTGCTGCACTTTTCGGAAGATGCAGTGACAGCGGCTGCTCGAGAGATCGAGCAACGCGGCCGTGACGGCCATGAGCGGTGGGGAAGCGCTCCCGATATTTCCGCAGCAGACTGTGGCCAGGGTTTTGCCACCCAGGGGCATCGTTTGCAGCAGGCGGCAGCGCGACTGCGTGAGCACGGACAATCGATGTACGCGGGACTTGGCAATCATGCTCCGGCAGTACGGGAACAGTGGCGTGTCTTCGCCGGCTGTGACAGCGACGGGAGTGCGGACCTCGGGGGAATTGAGGTAGTGGACTGATGCCATGGGTTGCTCGAATCCTTCCGATATTGGTGCGTGTTATTGGCCGTGGAAGCCGTATTGGAGCCAAGCGCGGGGTCGGCGGCATCGGCAAGAATCTGCCCAAAGTCTTGGATAAGGTGCGACGCGCTGACGGCTGGAAGGGCAGCGCCCTATCCAAGTTCTCCAACTCAGTAGGGTTGATAGCCTCCGCGATAACTATTGGTATGGCTTTCGATTGGGGCGGTTTGAAAGGCGATGCCGCCGACGCAGCCAAGGAGCGCTGCGAAAAAGCCGCGCAGGATTGTGCGAATCAGGATCAGCAGTCCGCCGATGGCGCGCAGAGTGTCGGCGAGTGCGGCAAGAAAGTCGACGAGGTCCTCGAGGATTGTGAAAAGCAGGCCGAAGATATGGCTGAGCAAACCGACGGCGTCCTCTCTCAGTGCGAAGCGCTTGTCGACGATCCGGAGGTCGGCGCCGAAGCCGCACAAGTGGCCCAGCAGGTGTGTAACAGTCTCGTCGACTCCACTGGTCAGCTCTACGATGCGCGTAATACCTGCATCGAGCAGTGTCTTGAGCAGGCAGCGTGTGACACTGAGGCCGCGGTGGTCGCCACCCCGCCGCAGCCTCCTACTGTCCCTGCCAGTTCGGGTGCTACTTCGGCGGCCTGTGCAGAGGTGGCTGAGTCTGTGAGTGGCGAAGGAGCTACTGTAACCGGTGGCAACGGTGCTACCGCTGGTGGAATTGGGGTCGTTGCCAACGTTGATATTGGGATAGAGGCAGGCGTTGCTGCTGGGATGTCCCTTGGAGATGCCATTGGCGCTGCCGGGGCGGCCAGTGTCGCTGGAATTGCGGGGGCTGTCGGGGTTGCAGGCAGTGTCGCGTCCTCACTGCTCAACTTGGACATGTGCACGGAGACGGAAGAGTCAGTGTGCGAACAGGCACCTGCGCCAGCACCAGCACCAGTTCCTGCGCCGGAGGACTGTGTGCCGGAACCCGAGCCCAAGCCCGAACCAGAACCCGAGCCCGAACCTCAACCAGAACCAGAAGATGCGCCAGAACCGCCTCCTCCGGCTGAGAAACTAAAGCACCTGGGAATCGAGCTGCCACAGGAGCCGCAGCCAGAACCACAAGCAGAAACACAAGCAGAACAGCAAGCAGAGCCGCAGCCAGAACCAGCCCAGGATTCGGCAGCATCAGTGCAGGAATCTGCTTCAGCTGTGCCCGAACCCCCTGAGCAGCCCAACGCCCAGGAGCTTGTGGGCGCGGTCAATTCGCCGACGGCAGGTGAGTGGTAATGGGGAGTAAGGATTCCGCGAAATATGACCGGATTGGGCAGGCCTATTACGACGCTGCTGCAATGACCCGGCAGGAGTTCGATACGGCGATACAGAGGGCACAGAAAGAATTGCAGGGTTTGGAAGAGCGTCGTAAAGCACGCGAAATTAAGGAGAGGGAGGTGGCGGCGGGCGTCGAAAAGCAACAAAAAACCGCCCGACCGAAGGGAACCGTTACGCGGTTGTTCGGGCGGGCGGGGAAAGGGACGCCGACGGTGAAGTCGATTCGGGGCGTGTCCTGAAGCGTGGCCTAGTGACTACTTGCCGGGAATCAGCGAGTGCTCCGGGTTTTCCGGCAGCTCCTTGATGAGCCACTCCATATCGCGGTTAGTTGTGCCCTTGATAGTGGCGGTCGGGTCTGCGAAATCCGAGTACTTCTTGTCGTCACCGACCGTGGCCAGCAGGAAGCCTGTGAGTGCGGCGCGCGCGACCTCCTGGTACTTCACCTTGGAGGAAGAGAAGCCCGCTAGACGACGGAGAAGAGTTGTTTCCGAGAAGCTGCCCTGGTCAGCCTTGTCTACTTCGCGGTAAACGACATCGCCCTTCCACTGAACAGCCAGGCGAGCCGGGTTACCGCGATCGAGCCACTGATCCTCGCCAGGAGCCAGGACGAGGCCCGGGGCCGAGACATTAGTTGCAGCGGCGCTGGAGGAAGGCGCGGTAGTTGCGGGGAAGACGCAGCCAACGCCGGAGATGAGGTCGTGACCAGCAGCGGCGAGGACGGCTACACCTGCGCCCATGCCGTGGCCGGCAACGCCGAGTTTCTTCGGGTGGACGACGACCTTGCCCTCTCCGAGGCGGACACCAGCGAGAATCTGGAGCGCTGTCTCCAAATCGTTGGCGAGACCACGGTGGTCTGCCACGATGCCATTTTCGGTGTCCGGAGCAGCGACCGCGATGCCCCACGAAGCTAGGTGACGCAGCGTGGCGTGGTACTCCTCAATCGGTGTGCGCCAATCGTGTGCGAAGGCGATACCGGGGATGCCATTGCCCTCGGCAGGCGTGTAGACCTTTCCCGGCAGGCCAGTAAAAGCGAGATCACCGACCATGACGCGGTGCGGTCCACGCTTGGAAAGATTAGATGTCAGAGTCTTCAAGTTGTCAGCCACAGTGAATAGCTTAACTATAAGGTGCATACCTTTGCTGAAAAAGTGCCAGGATGAGCGAGAATGTCTATTTCGTTATGACGATTTTCCGCTTCGCGGGTTATTCTGTAGGGCATGTGTGGAATCGTTGGATATGTGGGCCATCAGCCCGCCCTGGATATTGCTGTCGATGCGCTACGACGCATGGAATACCGTGGCTATGACTCCGCGGGTGTTGCCATTGTCGACGATCAGGGGCATATCACTGTAGAGAAGAAGGCCGGTAAACTCGCCAACCTCGAGGCTGCCCTTGATGCGGATGGGCGCGACAAAATCACTGGAACCACCGGAATTGGGCACACCCGCTGGGCTACCCACGGTCGCCCAATTGATGAGAATGCCCACCCACACCAGTCCTATGACGGCAAGGTGGCTATCGTCCACAACGGCATTATCGAGAACTTTGCTCCGCTACGTCAGGAGCTGGAGGATGCCGGCATTGAGCTGAAGTCCGAAACCGACTCCGAGGTCGCCGCGCACATGCTCGCCCGTGCCCTGGACGGTTCCGACGGCGGATCTACCGCTGGTGATTTCGAGACCTCAGCGCTGTCCGTGCTCAACCGCCTCGAGGGTGCTTTCACGCTGCTGTTTACTCATGCAGACCACCCGGATCGCATCATCGCTGCTCGTCGCTCCACTCCGCTGATTGTCGGTGTGGGCGAAAACGAAATGTTCCTCGGCTCCGATGTTGCGGCTTTCATCGCGCACACCCGCGAGGCCGTGGAGCTGGGGCAGGACAACGTCGTCATCATCACCGCAGATGATTACCGCATCCTGGATTTCGCCGGCAATGAGCAGCAGGGTCGACCATTCACCATCGACTGGGATCTCGCCGCAGCCGAAAAGGGTGGCTATGACTCCTTCATGATGAAGGAAATCCACGAGCAGGCTGCCGCCGTCCGCGATACGTTGGCCGGTCACCTCGTTGACGGCCGCATCGTTCTCGACGAGTCCCGCCTGAGTGACCAAGATCTGCGTGACATCGAGAAGGTCTTCGTCGTCGCCTGTGGTACCGCATACCACTCTGGTTTGTTGGCCAAGTACGCCATTGAGCACTGGGTTCGCATCCCGGTCGAGATTGAGGTCGCGTCCGAGTTCCGCTACCGCGATCCGGTGCTGGACCGCCAGACGCTGGTGGTCGCTATTTCGCAGTCGGGTGAGACTGCGGACACCCTTGAGGCCGTGCGACACGCAAAGAGCCAGGGCGCCCGCGTGCTGGCTGTCTGTAACACCAACGGTGCACAGATTCCGCGTGAGTCTGACGCCGTGCTCTATACGCACGCCGGCCCGGAGATCGGTGTTGCTGCAACCAAGTCGTTCCTGGCGCAGGTAGCCGCAAACTACCTGGTCGGATTGGCTCTGGCCCAGGCGCGCGGCACTAAGTACCCGGATGAGGTCACTCGCGAGTTTGAAGAGCTGGAGACCATCCCGGCACTGATTGACAAGGTCGTCGCTAAGGGCGATGAGTTCATCGACATGGCCAAGGAAATCGGTGCTATTCCGACGATGCTCTTCCTCGGCCGTCACGTTGGTTTCCCAGTCGCACTTGAGGGTGCGCTGAAGCTCAAGGAGCTTGCCTACATTCACGCAGAGGGGTTCCCGGCAGGCGAGCTCAAGCATGGCCCAATTGCACTCATCGAGGATAATCTTCCGGTCGTCGTCGTAGTGCCATCGCCGAAGGGGCGCGCCGTGCTGCACTCCAAGATTGTCTCCAACATCCAGGAGATTCGAGCCCGAGGTGCCAAGACCATCGTGATTGCCGAAGAAGGGGATCAGTCGGTGGTTCCTTTTGCGAACTACCTGATTGAAATCCCGGAGACGTCCACGCTGCTCCAGCCGCTGTTGTCTACGATTCCGATGCAGTTCCTGGCAGCTGAGATCGCTCGCCAGTGCGGTAACGAGGACATCGATAAGCCGCGCAACCTGGCCAAGTCAGTCACCGTCGAGTAGTTCGTCCTGCTTTCGTCGGTACTGCTCAATCTCCGCATCGAGTTCTTCATCCGTGAGGGACTCGATGCGTTTTTCTTCCTCCTCTGTTAGCTCCCAGACCTCGTCAGGTACGTCGCAACATGACAACATCCAATCGAGGTTGCGTTTCTGAATCGTCTTCATCTTCCGTGTTACGCGCTGATGAAAAGTTTGCTTGCCGACGTTCTTTAGCGGCCCAACCGGAACGCTGGTCGCGGTGTCTCCATCACGGGAAGTCCACACTTCCGTTCCATCAGGGAACCGATCGATGTCCCAGCCCTCGTGCGTTTTTAGGTTGTGGTGTCGGCGGCAGAGACAGTGCAGATTCTCCGTGTCAGTCGGCCCGCCCTGCTCGGGATTGTCGTGGTTGTACGGCTGAATATGGTCCAGGTCGCACTTGGATGCCAGGACGTCGCAGCCGGGGAAGCGACAGGTACCGTCGCGACCGCGGACGCGAGCCACCTGGCTCTCGGTGGGGCGGTAACCATCCACCTTGCTGTCGGCGGAGATACGGATGTGAGTTGCGCGGGCAAGCCATTCTTCGGTGGCTACCTCGCTCAACCAGCCGACGCCATCAATCCATGCTGGCCCACCGCCGACCTCGCGGTAGACATTGATGACAATCTCGGCATTGGTCGATTTCTGTGCCAGCTGTAGTAGCGCTTCCGCCTGCGTGCACTGTTCACCGCGATTGATTGCGGTGTTGCGAATCCCCTGGATTCTTGCCATGAGCTCGGTCGCGCGGTCGTTTTCAAGGATTGCTGTGACCTTTTTGTGCTTGCCATCGCCCGTGTCGGCGAGTGCAACTGCTTCGCCCTCGGGAACCCGTTGGGTGCCGTCGTTGCGGGCGCAGTCGTTGTACTCAGAAACCAAGTCACCGATTAGGCGAGACAGCGTGTAGACACCAATCATTGCTTGTCGAGGGCGCGTCGGAGTGAGCATTTCCAAAAGATGGGGCTCTACCGTGTCGAACTGGTCTGGTGACAGCCCGGCAACGCCATTGGCGATGGCGCGGAGATGGGCTAACGAGAAACAGAAGGTGGATTCGATGAGAGCCCGGACTTTTGGTAGGCGTTCGAACATCAGCGCAATTTCGCACAGCGTAGAGCACTTGCCGCGGCTAAGGCCGGTTCGAATGCTTATGCGGGCGAGATGGTGATTGACGTCGACTTCGTCACCGGGATCGCAGATATCGATGAGTTGAAGGTCGGCGGCGTTGATGGCACGGGCCGCGATGCTAATGGGATCGTCGGATTGCTGGTTGGCCCATGAGGGCTTTTGACCTGGTACTGGAAGTTCTGTGGGCGGCGATGACATTGGTTATCCCCCTGATTACTACGTGTCCGCCGGAGAATTGAAGATTGAGTTCTGTGGTGGAGAGAAGCGTGGGGGAGGCTGTTTCAACCAGTCCCGCCGACTTCTGTGCACCAGACAAAGAACTTTCGCTTACAAATTTTCCCTACAACCCAAATCGTACACCTGTTTGAAAAACTGTCAATAGAATTCTGGAAATACGTTCTAAAATTCTGTGCTGAATTAGATCCGACCCCTCCGTCCGAGACCCCTCCGTCCGAGACTCCTCGGCAGGGCGCCGTACATAGGCAGGACTCGCTGTCGCGGATGATGCGGGACATCACCAGTCTCAGCGCCATCCAGTTCCTCCAAGAACTCGTGAATGCGTTCGAGCGTATTGGGGGAGTAGAGCAGTGCGAGGTGATCAGACCAGTCGCCACCGCCAGTGGCATTGTTGACGTTCGTAATGTGGTGACCCTCTTGTTCGGGCAAAAAGGCGCCGGTCCACGGGCGAACCACGGTGTCAAAAGGGGTGCCGATATTCAGGTAGTGCGGGCCGCGTCGGGTAATGCCACGCGCTGCGCGGTTCAGAGTCGCAATGTAGTCAGAGTCCAGCAGCTGTTGAATGCAGGCACGGCCGACAAGGCGGTCGACGAGCTTGTGCATCGGTAGGCCGCACCGCTCAAGGACACTGAGCCTTCGGCGCATGCCCCACGCAGTAGTGCCGCGATGGTTTCCCGCAAGCGAGATGACTGCTCGCACGGGGCTGTTGTCGGAGGCGTACTGCTCGGCTGCTTCTTCGTTGAGGCCACGGTTGAGGGCGTCGTCGTAAAGCGAATCAATGCTCGCGTTGGCGTAACTGCGACAGTGCAGACCGCCCTGGGAATGACCGATGAGGTCGATGCGGGGTAGGGAGAGTTGGGCTCGGAAGCGGTCGAGAAGGTCGGTGACTTCGGCGAGCGCATCGTTCAAATCGGTGGTGGCTTTGACGCTGCGGAGGCGGCTGACCAGCGCGGCGGGGTCGGAGCCGTAATCGAGTGAGAATACAGGGCGATTCCGGGCGAGGAACGGCCCCAACATGGCGAAGGAGTTGAACGAGTTCATCCAGGTGCCGTGAACCAGGACAATTGGTGTGCGGCCGTTGTATCCATCCAGGTCGGGAGTGACTTTGCCGTCGAGGATTTCGCGAACGTCCTGCACGCCGTGGGGGATCCATTCGGGATGACGCAACGAGCGCAGGTATGCCTGCGGAAAGGCGCGCAGTAGAGGGCCGAAAACTCGCGTGCTCGGGGAGTAGTCATCCATAGGGGCTAATCGTAGGCTGGGTTTATGACGTACTGCTACACAGCTGCCGAAATTCGCGCCGCGGAACAGCCCTATCTGGACGCACAAACGCGTGACGACGAACTCATGCGCCACGCAGCCGCCGCTGTGTCGGAGGTGGCGGAGCGGATGCTCGCTAAGGTGTCGCAGGAGCCTGGTCGCGGTCGTGTGCTGCTGTTGGTTGGGTCGGGAGGCAATGGTGGCGATGCGCTCTATGCCGGCCGGGACTTGTCTTCGGGCGGACATGGCGTGGATGCGGTTTTGCTGGGCACGAAGCCACATGAACGGGCGCTGAAAGCGTTTGAGCTCGCAGGTGGGCGGGTGCTGCCGTTGGGGCGTGACCGGGAGACGGATTTATCGAAGATTCTGTGGTCGATTAGTGAAGACTACGCACTGATCATCGACGGAATTGTGGGGCTCGGTGGTCACGGCGCGCTGCGTGAAGAGGCTGCGTGGCTGGTGCGCGAGGCAAACATCGGCGAGGTTCCTATTCTCTCGGTCGACGTGCCGAGTGGTGTGGAAGCCGATACCGGACGCACTTTTGATCCGCCCTCCCAGACCATCAATCCGGACCCTGATCTGGAAGAGGGGCAGGATCCGTACCTGCCATCCCACGTCGAGGCCACGACAACGGTGACCTTCGGCGGACTGCGCTACGCGCATGCGCTGTCGGAAGCCTGCGGTGAGGTCGAACTACATGAAATTGCGCTCGATGCCTTCTCCCTCGAACTTCCAGGACTGGGGCAGACGCTCTACGAAAACGGTACCTACAATGCCGTCCACCACCGGACTCCGACCGTCAAGTTTTACGAAGCCCTAGGCGGGAGCTTCCCCGCACCACTTGGCGCGATAACCCCGCTCGAGCCCGGTGCCGCTGACCACAAGTACTCCACCGGAGTTACAGGAATCGCCGCCGGTAGCGAGGCATATCCCGGCGCAGGGCAGCTGTGTGCCACCGCTGCCGTGCATGCGACGAGCCCCGCAGTCATCTATGTCGGCGACGCGGTCGCACGTAACCGCATCACCACTGCCTTGCCGACGGTCATTGCGCAGCCAGATTCGGTGGATCGCAAAGAGGTACGCGTTGATGCCTGGGTCGTCGGTCCCGGCCGGGGCACTGATGAGCGCGCGGCCGAGGAACTGCGAGATATTTTGGCCACCGACAAGCCGGTAGTTCTCGATGCCGACGCACTGACGTTGCTGTCGAAGCATGAGGACATCCGACAGCTCGTCCGTGAACGCGGCCAAGAGCGCAACCTGCGCACTGTTCTCACTCCGCACGCCGGTGAATTCGAGCGTCTTACCGGGCATGAGGTCACTAACGCCATCGCAGATGCCCGTGAACTTGCCGAGCAGTTCTCCTGCGAAGTGCTGCTCAAGGGGCGCCGCACCGTGATTGCCAATCCGACAACGCAGCGCACAGTCGTGATTGACGCGGGTAGCTCCTGGGCAGCAACGCCGGGTTCCGGCGATGTATTGTCCGGACTTCTCGGTGCCTGGGTAGCGCGTGGCGAATCCCTCTACGTACCAGCAATTATTCACGGTCGCGCCGCATTTTTGGCCGCGCGGACAGCGTTCGGACCAGCACCCTGCAGCGCCCAGGACATCGCCGAATCCATCCGAGATGCCACCGCATGGTTCACCAACGAAGGCAGCAGTGGCAAAATACGGCTATGACTTCCTCGGCACCAGCCATCCTGACCCACACCGTTAATCTCGACGCAATCACCCACAATGTGAAGACCGTCAAGGCCATCGCAGGGGTGTCGGAATTCATGGCCGTCGTCAAGGCGGACGGCTACTCGCAGGGTGCGCTGCAGACCGCGCGTGCCGCACTGGACGGCGGCGCAACACAGCTCGGCGTCGCAACAATCGATGAGGCGCTCTCCCTCCGCGAGGAACTCCGCGCCACGCTTGACGACGGCCACACCACCCCCATCCTCGCCTGGATCTGGGACGCAGCAGCCACCTCGTTGGTGCAGCGCGCTGTGGCTGCAGATATTGACCTCGGTCTGCCGTCGATGGCTCATGCACTGGCTGTGGCCAATGCCGGGCGGGCGCTGTCGGTGACACCACGTGTGACGGTGATGGTCGATACGGGTTTGGGACGCTCGGGATTCTCTATGGCCAATGGGGACTTTGACAATGCGGTCGCTCAGCTGGTCGAGCTACACAAGACCGGTGCGCTGAATATCACCGGTGCTTTCACGCACTTTGCGTGCGCGGATGAGCCGGGCAACGAGAGCGTCGATAAGCAGGCGCAGAATTTCCGTGCTGCGATTGCGGCACTGCGTGAGGCGGGGCTGGACGAGCTGATTAACCATGCGGCGAATTCGCCGGCATCGTTGTCGCGTTCTGACCTGGCCTTCGACATGGTGCGCCCAGGTCTGGCGATTTATGGTGGTGAGCCAATTGCAGGTGCTACCCACGGATTGCGTCCCGCGATGCGGTGGGAAGCGTCGGTCATTTTGGTCAAGAAGCTGCCGGCGGGGCAGTCGGTGTCCTACGGACAGACGTGGACAACTGACCGCGACACCACCATCGGCATCGTGCCCTGTGGCTATGCGGACGGCATGATGCGCTCAGCCTCCGGGCGTTTCGAGGTCAGCATCAATGGCACACGCTATCCGCAGGTGGGGCGCGTGTGTATGGATCAATTCGTCGTCGATCTGGGGCCCGACAGCGATGTCGAGGCCGGCGACACTGCGATTATCGTCGGCGATCCCACACTGGGGGAGCCCGGTCTCGATGACCTCGCGGAGGCATCCGGCACCATTAACTACGAAATCCTCACCGCGCCAAAGGGACGCAGTGAGCGAAAGTGGGTGCGCAGCCGCATTGCGCCAACCGCAGAGGACATGCGTGACCTCGGCGAGGAGATTGGCCGGGAGCTAGCCGCCGGGGATCTGGTGATTCTCGATGGCCCACTCGGCGCGGGCAAAACGACCCTCACGCAGGGCATCGCCCGTGGCATGAACGTGCGCGGTCGCGTGACGTCGCCGACGTTCACCATCGCCCGCGAGCACCGTCCGTTGGCAACCGACGGCGTCACCCTCATCCACGTCGACGCCTATCGCCTCTTCGGCGAAGAGGGACCCGGCTCCGATGGCGAGGCCTTCGATGCGCTGGACTCGCTCGATTTGGACACCGACCTTGAGGACAGCGTCGTGGTCGCCGAGTGGGGAATGGGGCTCGC
This sequence comes from Corynebacterium sp. 5QC2CO, assembly GCF_024580435.1. Lineage (NCBI taxonomy): Bacteria > Bacillati > Actinomycetota > Actinomycetes > Mycobacteriales > Corynebacteriaceae > Corynebacterium > Corynebacterium sp. 5QC2CO. The sequence continues at coordinate 24,527 of NZ_JANIKI010000006.1, forward strand.
CGAGGTGCTCTCCGAGCGCTATTTGCAGGTGAGCATCGATCGTTCGCGTGACGACGATGCCCGCGTCGTCACCTGGAAGTGGAGCAAGTAGCTTCAAGTCGGTTCAAGTAGGTTACTGAGTATGAACATTTTGGCCGTTGACACATCGACTCCACAGGTCACCGCGGGAATTGTCCGCGATGGTGAAACCGTGGCCGAAAAGCTGCACCTGGATGCCCGTGCGCACAACGAGGTGCTGGTGCCGCTGATTCAGCAGTGCCTCACTGACAGTGGGGTGGCGGCAACCGAGCTAGATGCCGTGGTTGTCGGCTGTGGGCCGGGGCCGTTTACGGGCTTGCGCGTTGGTATGGCCACCGCAGCCTCCTTCGCCGACGCTCTGGGGATTCCCTGCTACGGCATCTGCAGCCTGGATGCGCTCGCGGGTGGGGTTGGCGATGAACTGGTCGTCACCGATGCCCGCCGCCGCGAGGTGTACTTCGCCGCCTACCGCGATGGCCAGCGGGTTTTCGGCCCGGCAGTGGCCAAGCCAGCCGACGTCATGGAGCTGCTCAAGGGAGAACTTGCAGCAGAAGCCGCCGATTTCGCGCCGAGCCACGCCCGCGGCAGCCTCAGCCACATCGAGCAAATTGCCGGGCTTGAGGTTGCTGCCGAACAAGTCTTTCCCACTCCGAAAGCCATGGTTGAAGCGGTTGACTTTGACTCCGCGCCGGGCCCACTGGTGCCGCTGTACTTGCGCCGTCCGGATGCCGTTGTCCCGAAGGCTATGAGATGAGCGTCGTCAAGCTAGTGCGTCTCGGACCTCCTGCGGCCAAGGCGTGTGCGGCGATTGAGGCAGAGCTGTTTGCCGGCGACGATCCCTGGCCGGAATCGGTCTTTATGGCAGAGCTGGCCGCGCCGAACAATTTCTACGTCGGGCTGATCGCAGAGGCGGACGGGGGCGAAGAAGTGTGCGGCTATGCGGGGATCACCAAGCTGGGGCCTGCGGGGGCCGCCGAGTACGAGATTCACACTATCGGTGTGGGGCAGAAGTGGCAGCGCCGGGGCTTTGGGGCGCAGCTGATGGACGCGCTGATGGCAGCTGTGGCAGAGGATCCGGGCCCGGTGTTTTTGGAAGTTCGCACAGATAACGAACCCGCGATCGCCATGTATCGGCGCTATGGTTTCGAAAATATGGGGCTGCGAAAGAACTATTATCCGGGCTCTGGGGCGGATGCGTACACGATGTGTAGGCCTGAGTTGGCCAGCTAGATGTTGACGTATTGACTAATCTGCGTTAAACCAGGCACATGGCTAAAACCTTTGCAAAACAGCTCGTAGAAACCCTAGAGAAGCAGGGTGTCAAGCGAATCTTCGGACTCGTTGGAGATAGTTTGAACCCCATTGTCGACGCTGTGCGCGAGTCCTCCATTGAGTGGGTGCACGTTCGCAACGAAGAGGCTGCCGCCTTCGCCGCCGGCGCGGAGTCCCTGGTCACCGGCGAATTAGCAGTGTGTGCGGCTTCCTGTGGCCCGGGTAATACCCACCTCATTCAGGGTCTGTATGACTCCCACCGCAACGGCGCAAAGGTGCTGGCGCTGGCATCGCACATTCCTTCCCGCCAGATTGGCTCGAACTTCTTCCAGGAGACCCATCCGGAGTTCATCTTCAACGAGTGCTCCGGTTACTGCGAGATGGTCAACTCCGCTGAGCAGGGTGGCGTCGTTTTGCATCACGCTATCCAGTCGACCATGACTGGCCACGGTGTTTCCGTGCTGGTTCTGCCGGGCGACATTACAACGCATGAGGTGGAAAATGACGAGTTCGTCACTTCCACTATCAGCAGCGGTCGCCCAGTTGTATTCCCTGACGCCGGCCAGGCCGCCGCGCTTGCCGACGCAATTAACGAGGCTAAAACCGTCACGCTTTTCTGTGGCGCAGGTGTGAAGGACGCCCGCGAACAGGTGCTCAAGCTTGCGGAGAAGATTAAGTCGCCGGTGGGGCATGCGCTGGGTGGCAAGATGTACATCCAGTACGACAATCCCTATGACGTCGGTATGTCCGGCCTGCTGGGCTACGGCGCCTGCCACGATGCCTCCAACGATGCTGATCTGTTGATTCTGCTCGGTACTGACTTCCCCTACAACGACTTCCTGCCGACTAAGAACGTTGCACAGGTCGATATCGATGGTCGTGCCATCGGTCGTCGTACCACGGTGAAGTACCCAGTCGTCGGCGATGTGGCTGCCACGATTGAAACCATCCTGCCGCACCTGGATGAAAAGACCGATCGCTCCTTCCTGGACAAGCAGCTGCGGAACCACGAGCGCCTGCTCAGCCACGTCATCGAGGCATACACCCACGACGTTGAGAACATGCGCCCGATTCATCCGGAGTATGTAGCCGACCTGATTGATAAGTACGCCGATGACGATGCCGTCTTCACCGTCGATACCGGTATGGGCAATGTCTGGGCTGCGCGCTACGTCACGCCGAATGGCAAGCGAGAGCAGATTGGTTCCTTCCGTCACGGCACTATGGCCAATGCGCTGTCGCAGGCCATTGGTGTGCAGGCTGCTGATCGGGACCGTCAGGTCATTACCTTCAACGGTGACGGTGGCCTGTCAATGCTGCTCGGTGAGCTCATCACCGTGAAGCAGGAGCAGCTGCCCATCAAGATGTTTGTGTTCAACAACTCCTCGCTCGGCATGGTCAAGCTGGAAATGCTGGTTCAGGGGCTGCCGGAGCACGAGACCGATCACGACGCAGTTGACTACGCCGGAGTCGCAGAGTCGTTGGGTATCAAGGCCATCCGAATTGAAGATCCGGCCGATGCGCCTCGCCTGATTCAAGAGGCGCTGGCTTACGACGGCCCGGTGCTGGTGGACATGATCACCGACCCGAATGCCCTGTCCATTCCGGCAAACATCACCTGGGACATGCTGATGGGATTCTCCAAGGCCGCTACTCGCACCGTCTTCGGCGGCGGCGTTGGTCAGATGATCAACATGGCACGGTCGAACCTCCGCAACATCCCGCGGCCATAGTGGGGGTAGCGCTCTCGAGATGCGGGAGTGGGTGCGGTGCGGTACCTCTGTTTCCATGATTAAAGGTTTTCTGGTGAACCCTGACCTGACGCATCGCATCGTCGAATTTGAGTTGGACGCCGCTGCTACTTTCCTCGGCGGAGTTTCCTCCGACCGTGTTTCGGTGGCGTTCCAGGAAGACGGCGCCGATTACGCCGCTCTCTACAACCCGACGGCCAAGGCTGAGGGCGCTGAACCGAATCCGGTCGCGTCCCTCGGCCGCAATGAGGCTGCTACGGGCAACTCGGCTTTCTTTACCGACCCCACCACCGCAATTTGCGGAACGGTCGTATTTGTCGACGCCGAGGGCAAGGATATCGGCGACGAGGAAATCGAGCGTATTAAGCACGGTATGCGCGCCGTGCGCCACTACCGCGATGACTACCCAGAGGAATACGCTCTCTGGCGTGCCGCTGTGCGGAACCTCGGTCGCCTCGAAATTTAAACTCGGTCGCTGGTAAGTGACCCGGTGGTGCGCTAGTACCATGACTGCTATGACCGAGTTGACCCTGCTGGCAATCGAGAGTTCCTGCGATGAGACTGGCGCTGCAGTGGTGCGTGTGCGCTACGACGACACCGACACCAGCACCCCCGCCATTCCCGAGGTGGAAGTGCTTGCCGACGTCGTCGCATCCTCCATGGAACAGCACGCCCGCTTCGGTGGTGTGGTCCCGGAGATTGCTTCCCGCGCTCATTTGGAAGCCCTGCAGCCAGTAGTCTCCGAGGCGCGCGCGCAAGCAGCTGCCAAGCTCGGTATCGATACTTTTATCCCAGATGCCGTCGCCGCTACCGTGGGGCCCGGTCTCGCTGGTGCGCTGCTGGTCGGTTCGGCAGGCGCGAAGGCCTATGCCGCCGCCTGGGGTGTGCCTTTCTACGGCATTAATCACCTTGGTGGCCACGTTGCTGTCGGAGCTCTCGATGGCGCAGATCTATCCAACGCAGTGGCGCTCTTGGTTTCCGGCGGGCACACGCAGCTGCTGCGCGTGCAGGGGGTTGGTCGTCCGATGGAGGAGCTCGGATCGACGCTTGACGACGCAGCCGGAGAGGCATACGACAAGGTTTCGAGGTTGCTTGGGTTGGGTTACCCGGGCGGCCCGATTATCGATAAGTTGGCTAAGCAGGGAAATCGCAAGGCCATCGCGTTTCCTCGCGCCATGATGCGCCAGCAGGATGCGCGCCATGACTTCTCCTTCTCCGGCTTGAAAACCGCCGTGGCCCGCTATGTCGAGGCGGCAGAGAAGGAAGGTCGTGAATACTCCGTAGAGGACGTCTGTGCTTCCTTCCAGGAGGCGGTCTGCGATGTATTGACCAAGAAGGCCGTTCGCGCAGCTCAGGATGTGGGGGCCACTACGCTGCTGCTCGGTGGTGGTGTGGCTGCGAACTCGAGGTTGCGTGAACTCGCAGCGGCGCGAGCTACCTCGGCGGGAATTACGCTGCACGTGCCGCCGATTAAGCTGTGTACCGACAACGGTGTCATGATTGGTGCAGCTGCCGCCTACCTCATTGCCGCGGGGGTCAAGCCCTCTGGCTACGCCTGCCCGACCGACCCCTCCATGCCTGTGGAAGATCCTGTAATGCAATAAGCAGTGATTCCCCTTCGGATCCATGTTAAATTTCGTTAACTGACTTTGACTTGTTTCTCTGCCATGGACCGCAGGACAATTACAGGAAAGCGCTTGCCCAAAAAAATGAGTAAAGACTACAGCGAGTGGGAACTTCAGCCTGTGACGGATGGTGGGCGCTGGGTGGGCGCGCAAACAGTGGTGGAATGGCGGTCTACCAATGGGACGAAGGTGCCTGGCAAAGGAGGGAGCCAGACAGTCGTTACACAACCGGTTCTGGTGGCCCGTGCTTTAGTGATGAGTACATCAAGGAACACGGAATGACGGTTACTGTGTTCGGTCGTATGGCGTGTAACCCCGACAAGCTGACCAATTAGCATTAGCGCTCACTATTGTTGAGTGTTAGCACTTGCAGGGGTAGAGTGCTAACGAAGGTTGTTTGACACACAGTTGTTCACCCGCGACGACGGCTGTGCACGGCAGACCAACCGGCACAAGAACATCACATCACCGCATGTATGGAGGAATTCATCGTGGCGAACGTCAACATCAAGCCGCTGGAGGACCGCGTCCTCGTCCAGATCAACGAAGCAGAGACCACCACGGCTTCTGGCCTGGTTATCCCGGACTCCGCTAAGGAGAAGCCGCAGGAGGCTACCGTTATCGCAGTTGGTCCGGGTCGTTGGGCCGATGACGATGACCGCATTCCTATGGACGTCAAGGAGGGGGACATTGTCATCTTCTCCAAGTACGGCGGCACTGAGCTGAAGTACCAGGGCGAAGAGTACCTGCTGCTGTCGCAGCGCGACATCCTGGCTGTTATCGAGAACTAAAGGGAGGACGTACCCACACATGGCGAAGCTTATTGCTTTTAACGAAGAGGCTCGCGAAGGCCTCAAGCGCGGTGTGGACACGCTTGCCGACGCAGTCAAGGTCACGCTTGGCCCGAAGGGTCGCAACGTTGTCCTGGACAAGGCCTTCGGCGGTCCGCTGGTCACCAATGATGGTGTGACCATCGCCCGCGACATCGACGTTGAGGATCCGTTTGAGAACCTCGGCGCGCAGTTGGTTAAGTCCGTTGCGGTCAAGACCAATGACGTTGCCGGTGACGGTACTACTACCGCAACGCTGCTGGCACAGGCGCTGGCCCACGAGGGTCTGCGCAACGTTGCAGCCGGCGCAAACCCGATTTCGCTGAACCGCGGTATTCACGCTGCATCCGACAAGGCGGTTGAGCTGCTGAAGCAGCGCGCCACCCCGGTCAGCAGCTCTGCTGCCATCGCACAGGTGGCAACCGTTTCCTCGCGCGACACTGAAATCGGTGACCTGGTTGCAGGTGCTATGGACAAGGTTGGCAAGGACGGTGTCGTCTCTGTGGAGGAGTCGCAGTCGATTGCCACCGAGCTGTCCGTGACCGAGGGCGTGTCCTTCAACAAGGGCTTCCTCTCGCCGTACTTCATTACCGACGTCGAGGCTCAGCAGGCAATTCTCGACGGCGCACAGGTGCTGCTGGTCCGCGAGAAGATTTCCTCCCTGCCGGAGTTCCTGCCGATTCTGGAGAAGATTGCCGAGTCCGGCAAGCCGACTCTGATCATGGCTGAGGATATCGAGGGCGAGGCTCTGTCCGCACTAGTTATCAACGCTATGCGCAAGACCTTGAAGGTTGCCGCAGTGAAGGCACCGTACTTCGGTGACCGTCGTAAGGCGTTCATGGATGACCTGGCAGTTGTCACCGGTGCGACCGTCGTAACGGCTGACACTGGCATGCAGCTGAAGGACGTTGGACTTGAGGTGCTGGGTAACGCACGCCGTATCACCATTACCAAGGACGAGACCGTTCTGGTCGACGGTGCCGGCACCGCTGAGGCTGTGGAAGAGCGTCGTAACCAGATCCGTGCCGAGATCGAGCGCACTGACTCTGACTGGGACCGCGAGAAGCTGGAAGAGCGTCTGGCGAAGCTCTCTGGCGGTGTGGCCGTCATTAAGGTCGGCGCTGCTACCGAGACCGAGGTCAACGAGCGCAAGCTGCGTGTCGAGGACGCCATTAACGCTGCTCGTGCGGCAGCTCAGGAAGGCGTCATCGCCGGTGGCGGTTCCGTACTGGTGCAGATCTCCCGTGAACTCGAGGCATTCGCTGACGAGTTCGAGGGCGACGAGGCAGTCGGTGTCCGTGCAGTTGCCAAGGCTCTGACCCGTCCGGCTTTCTGGATTGCTGAGAATGCTGGTAAGGACGGCGCTGTCGTTGTCTACCACATTGGTGAGCTGGAGAACGGCAACGGCTACAACGCTGCTACTGACACTTACGAGAACCTGATTGAGTCCGGCGTCATCGACCCGGTCAAGGTCACTCACTCCGCAGTCGTCAACGCAACCTCCGTGGCACGCATGCTGCTGACCACCGAGGCTTCCGTTGTGGATAAGCCGGAAGAAGAACCACAGCACGATCACGCTCACTAATCGCAAGTGTGCTAGTGCCCTGGCCTTTGGCACGTAAAATGCTCCCCACCTTTCAATCTGAGGGTGGGGAGCATTTTGGTTTTTATGTGAACCGGCTGGAGTCCGAGAGAGGGGAGGGACTACATGGCAGTAACTAGAACGCGTTCAAGTTCGCGTTCACGTGCGGCCGGCTTAGCTCGAAGGATTTCATTTCGTTCAGATTCGCTGAGACCGCCCCAGACACCGTATGGCTCACCAACCTTGAGTGCGTGACTACGGCACTGCATAAGAACAGGGCAAGAACGGCAGATAGCCTTCGCACGGGCTTCACGCAGGCTGCGTGCGCGTCCGCGCTCGCCTTCCGGGTGGAAGAAGGTCGCGGAGTCCTGCCCGCGGCACGAGCCGTGCAGCTGCCAATCCCACAAATCCGCATTGGGCCCGGGCAAGTGGTCGATGTACGTCATCGGAATTGATGTCTCCTTCATTGAGCTTTCTTGAAGCAGTGAGCTCAAGTGTGGAGGCCAACAATGAACGGTTGGTAAACCTAAGGAGGCCAGCCGGGATACTACGCAAACAATTCCGTCAAACTCTTACCAAATTTTTAGAAACGGCCAGGTCGTCGAGAACGCAGACCGTCGACAAAGCCTGCGCAGTAGTCCCATGGGGCGTAACGGGAGGGGTCTGGATCGAATTGTGGCTCGTGAACCGGAGATGCCTGTCCAGACAGGAGCATCAGGTAGTGGTTTTCCAAAACCTCCCAGTTATAAAAGTGCTCGTCACCGCAGTCCTCACACAACATGCAGACGCCCAGTAATCCCTCTGGGCTCAAAGCGGTGCGGAATAGGCGAACTGCGGCCAGATCTTCAAGAACCTCTCGACGTTCCTGGTCTGTTAGTGGAGCAAACGGCTCATCCGGCTCGAGAAAGCTTGCCGGGTCATTGGGATCTCCTTCGAACGGATCCCGCGGCATGGATGAGAAAAAGTTGTGGTTCACAATCACTACCGTAACAGCTCTGGACGGCAATCCTGTCGATTGGCAATGTACTTAGTTGAGGTTTAGTTCACCTTGGTATAACCCTCAGCTAGCTTTCGGCTAACCCTTGTCGGGCACCTGTCGCTCCGCCTAATTGTCGCGTTTCATCACTGAAGGACTACCCTGTATATAACGTTTGGCAACCACGAAGCGATAGCGCCCCTGGCCGGATGTCGGCAAGGGTGGAGCAGGAGGAGTCCATGACCAACCCCACGGGAATTAGCCTCGGCGGAGACAATCCCAACAAGATTCCACTAGTCGGCCTTACATTCGATGACGTCCTGCTGCTGCCGGATGCTTCGGACGTTATCCCCTCCGGCGTTGATACTTCGACGCAGCTCACTCGTGAGCTGCGTCTGAACATTCCGGTTGTGTCCGCTGCTATGGACACCGTCACCGAGGCCCGCATGGCTGTTGCCATGGCCCGCCAGGGCGGTATGGGTATCCTGCACCGCAACCTGTCTATCGAGGAGCAGGCGCAGCAGGTCGAGATTGTGAAGCGCTCTGAGGCTGGCATGGTGTCCGACCCGGTGACCTGTTCCCCGGATGACACCATCGCCGAAGTAGATGCCAAGTGCGCTCGTTACCGCATCTCGGGCCTGCCGGTCGTCGACAAGGACGGCAAGCTGGTCGGTATCTGCACCAACCGCGACATGCGTTTTGAGGCAGACCTGAACCGCAAGGTTTCCGAAATCATGACACCGATGCCGCTCGTCGTGGCTGAGCAGGGTGTGTCTGGCGATGCGGCGCTGAACCTGCTGCGCGCTCACAAGGTGGAGAAGCTGCCGATCGTCGATGGCGAAGGCCGCCTGACCGGTCTTATTACCGTCAAGGACTTCGTCAAGAAGGATCAGTACCCGAATGCTTCCAAGGATGGTTCCGGCCGTCTGCTGGTCGGTGCTGGCATCGGTACCGGCGAGGACTCCTGGAAGCGCGCGCACGCATTGGCTGACGCAGGCGTAGACGTGCTCGTTGTTGATACCGCTCACGCCCACAACTCAGGTGTACTTGAGATGGTCTCCCGCGTTAAGAAGGAATTCGGCGAGAACATCCAGATTATCGGCGGCAACCTGGCTACCCGTGGCGCTGCACAGGCCATGATTGACGCGGGTGCAGATGCCATCAAGGTCGGTATCGGACCGGGCTCGATTTGTACCACTCGCGTTGTCGCAGGTGTAGGTGCCCCGCAGATCACCGCCATCATGGAAGCCTCTGTCGCAGCTAAGAAGGCTGGCGTTCCGATTATCGCCGATGGCGGTATGCAGTTCTCCGGCGACATCGCCAAGGCTCTGGCAGCCGGGGCATCCTCCGTCATGCTCGGTTCGATGCTGGCAGGTACCGCTGAGGCTCCGGGTGAGGTTACCTTCGTCAACGGCAAGCAGTACAAGATGTACCGCGGCATGGGCTCGCTGGGTGCTATGCAGGGCCGCGGCCTGACCGGTGAGAAGCGCTCCTACTCCAAGGATCGCTACTTCCAGGCTGACGTCAAGAGCGAAGAGAAGCTGGTTCCGGAAGGCATTGAGGGGCGTGTTCCGTTCCGCGGCAGCATCGACTCCATCGTTCACCAGCTGGTCGGTGGTCTGCGCGCAGCTATGGGCTACACCGGTTCCGCTACCGTCGAGCAGCTGCACGACGCACAGTTCGTCCAGATCACCGCTGCAGGCCTGCGCGAGTCGCACCCGCACGATATCCAGATGACTGTCGAAGCGCCGAACTACTACCAGCGCTAAACTGGCTTAGTCGAGTTAAATTCCACGGAAAGGGCATGTGAGGAAAGCTCATGCGCGACATCGTTGAAATCGGTATTGGCCGCGAGGCACGCCGGACCTACGAGTTGGACGATATTGCACTCGTTCCCACTCGTCGTACCCGGTCGTCCAAGGACGTCGATACCTCCTGGCGAATTGACGCCTACGATTTCGAACTCCCGATGATGATGCATCCGACAGATGCCATCGCCAGCCCGGAATCCGTCGCTGAGTTTGCTCGACTGGGCGGCTTGGCGGTTCTCAACGCCGAGGGCATCTGGGCCCGTCATGCCGATGCACAGGACAAGATCGCCGAGCTGGTGGAGTTGGCAAAGAATGCCGCCACCAAGCGCGAATCCGAGGCAGTGAACCGCAAGCTGCAGGAACTGCACTCTGCTCCAATTGATACTGACCTGTTGGTTGAACGCATTAAGGAAATCCGCGCAACCGGCGCGATCACTGCAGTTCGTGTCTCCCCGCAGCATGCCCGTGAGCTGGCTCCGCTGGCTATCAAGGCCGGCATCGACTTGCTGGTTATCCAGGGCACGCTGATTTCCGCAGAGCATGTAACTGCTCAGGGGGAGCCGCTGAACCTCAAGGACTTCATCGGCAGCCTGGATGTTCCGGTTATCGCCGGTGGCGTTGTCGACTACCAGACTGCGCTGCATCTGATGCGCTCAGGCGCCGCTGGCGTGATTGTCGGTACGGGCTTTACGACGTCCCCGGATGCGCTCGGCATCGATGTGCCAATGGCTACCGCTATTGCGGATGCTGCAGCTGCTCGTAAGGACTACCTCGATGAGACCGAGGGCCGCTACGTCCACATCATTGCCGATGGCGGCATTGATACCGTCGGTGACATTGCCAAGGCAATCGCCTGCGGTGCGGATGCTGTGGCACTGTCCAGTGTGCTGGCAACCGTCAACGAAGCTCCGGGGCAGGGCTACGCCTGGCCGTCTGTTGCGGCACACCCGAAGTACCCGCGCGGTGCGGTGTGGCCGGTCGTTGACGATGAGAAGGAATTGGTCAGCCTGGAAGAGGCTCTGTTTGGCCCGTCCGCTTCGCCGTTCGGTGACCGCAATCTCGCCGGTGGCCTGCGTCGCGCAATGGCCAAGTGCGGCTTTACCAACCTGAAGTCCTTCCACCGCGTTGAGCTGTCGGTACGTCCAAAGGGTTTTTAATTAAAGTAATCGGATAGTTTTTTCGCAAAACTACCTTACTGAAAAGCCACCTTTGCTTAGGGTTAGGAACATGAGTTCCGCGCATTAGCGTTACGCCCTTAGAGAAGGTGGCTTTTCCCATGAGTAAACAACGCGATTTCGATGTTGTAATCGTCGGTTCCGGTTTCGGTGGCTCTGTTTCTGCTTTGCGGTTGACCGAAAAAGGCTACCGAGTGGCAGTTCTCGAAGCTGGTCGACGGTTCGAAGATAAAGACTTTGCCAAGACCAGCTGGCGGCTTCACAAGTACCTGTGGGCTCCCAAGCTGGGGCTCTTTGGTGTCCAGCGCGTGCACATGTTGAAAGATGTCATGATTCTCGCTGGTGCTGGCGTCGGCGGTGGTTCTCTTAACTACGCAAACACTCTGTATAAGCCGGGCACCGAATACTTCCAGCACCGTCAGTGGGGGGCACATTACCGACTGGGAGTCAGAACTCACTCCGCACTATGACAATGCATCTCGCATGCTCGGGGTGGTCACCAACCCATCCGACACGCCTGCCGACGTTGTCATGCGTGAGGTAGCCGAAGATATGGGTGTGGGCCATACTTTCCGCTCGACTCCGGTGGGTGTGTTCTTTGGCGCCAAGACCGGTGGCCAGGGTGCGCCAGGGCAAACAGTTTCCGATCCTTACTTCGGGGGGATTGGCCCGGACCGTACTGCTTGTACGGAATGTGGTGAGTGCATGACTGGTTGCCGTCACAATGCCAAGAACACCCTAGTTAAGAACTACCTCTACTTGGCGGAGAAGTTCGGTGCGCAGGTCTTTGACCGCACTACCGTTACTGGCCTGCACCCTCAGGCTGATGGCTCCTGGGTTATTGACACTGAGCGCACTGGCCGTTGGGTAGCTAAGGGCAAGCAGCAGTTTAGCGCTAAGCGCGTCATTCTCGCCGCCGGTGCCTGGGGCACCCAGAACTTGTTGCACCGCCAGCAGGCCGATGGGCACTTGCCGTTGCTGCCGAAGTCTTTGGGCAAGCTGACCCGCACCAACTCCGAGGCTATTTTGGGGGCGATGGGGACGAAGGTGGACCCGGAAAATGACTTCTCTAACGGTGTAGCCATCACTTCGTCATTCTTCCCGGACGAGGACACCCATATCGAGCCAGTGCGCTACGGCAAGGGCTCTAATGCCATCGCAATGCTGCAGATGATTATGACCGAAGGAGGTCGTCGGACTCCGCGATGGTTGCAGGCTGTGGGAACCGTCGTAAAGCATCCTAACTACCTGACGCAGCTCGTGAATCTGCGTAAGTGGTCGCAGCGCACCGTGATTTCTCTGGTGATGCAGAATCGCGACAACTCGATTACGACGTACCTGCAAAAGATCGGGCCGGTGCGTTTCCTGATGAGTAAGCAGGGCGAGGGGGAGCCGAATCCGACGTGGATTCCGTCGGGTAACGAAGCTACGCAACGTGCGGCGGACAAGCTCAGTGCACGTGGTCGGAATGGTCGTGTGCTGGCTGGTGGCACTATCGGTGAGTTGGCAAATATTCCTTTGACAGCTCACTTCATTGGCGGTGCGACGATTTCGGATTCGCCTGAAAACGGCGTCGTTGATCCGTACTTGCGTGTGTGGGGCTACCCGACGCTCTCGATTCACGACGGTTCTGCGATGGCAGCCAACCCGGGAGTGAACCCGTCACTGTCGATTTCCGCGAATGCGGAGCGTGCGACGTCGCTGTGGCCGAATAAGAGTGAGGAAGATCAGCGTCCGGCGCAGGGTGAGTCCTACGTGCGCCTGGATCCGATTGCTCCGGTGAGCCCGGCTGTGCCCGCAGATGCTCCGGCTGCACTGAACCTGGGTATGCCTGCAGTCCGTAAGTCTTGATAAGCTTTAGGGCGTGTCTGAACAGGTGACTAAGCCCGTCCTCGTCGTGGACTTCGGTGCGCAGTATGCGCAGCTCATCGCGCGACGTGTGCGCGAGGCAAAAATTTATTCCGAAGTGGTCGCGCATGATGCGACGACCGAAGAAATCAAGGCCAAGAACCCGGCCGCGCTGGTGCTGTCCGGCGGCCCGTCCAGTGCCTACGCCGAAGGTGCCCCGAAGCTCAACCCAGAGTGGCTTGAGCTGGGCATTCCGGTGTTTGGTATTTGCTACGGTTTCCAGGCGATGACTGAGGTGCTCGGCGGCACGATTGCTGCTACCGGTGACCGTGAGTACGGTCGCACGCAGCTAAACGTCGTCGACGGTGGCGGTGTCGCTCACACTGGTGTGCCGGAGACACACGAGGTGTGGATGAGCCACGGTGACGCGGTGTCTAAGGCACCGGAGGGCTTCACCGTTACGGCGTCCACCAAGGGTGCTCCGGTAGCGGCTTTCGAGTGTTTGGAAAAGCGCATGGCCGGTGTGCAGTACCACCCGGAGGTCAACCACTCGCCGTATGGTCAGCAGGTTCTGGAGAAGTTCCTGTACGAGATTGCTGGTCTGGAGCCGGACTGGACTGCCGCTAATATCGCGGAAGAGCTGATTGAGCAGGTCCGTAATCAGGTCGGTGAGACCGGTCGCGCAATTTGCGCTCTGTCCGGCGGTGTCGACTCCGCAGTCGCCGCCGCGCTGGTGCAGCGCGCTATTGGTGACCGTCTGACCTGTGTCTTCGTTGACCATGGGCTGATGCGTCAGGGTGAGCGCGAGCAGGTTGAGAAGGATTTCGTTGCCGCAACTGGTGCGAAGCTGATCACCGTCGACGATTCCAAGGTCTTCCTGGATGCTCTGGCTGGTATCACCGATCCGGAGACCAAGCGTAAGACCATCGGCCGTGAGTTCATCCGCTCCTTCGAGCGCGCTGTCGCACAGGCGCTGGAGGGCGCTCCGGAGGGCGAGACCGTGGACTTCCTGGTCCAAGGCACCCTGTACCCGGATGTGGTTGAGTCCGGTGGCGGTTCTGGTACCGCCAACATCAAGAGCCACCACAACGTCGGCGGTCTGCCGGATGACGTTGAGTTCACCCTCGTTGAGCCGCTGCGCCTGCTGTTCAAGGACGAGGTCCGTGCGGTCGGCCGCGAACTGGGGCTGCCGGAAGAAATCGTCGCTCGCCAGCCATTCCCGGGTCCGGGTCTTGGTATCCGCATCATCGGCGCTGTCGATAAGGAGCGTCTGGATACCCTCCGCCGCGCCGACGCCATTGCGCGCGAGGAAATGACGGCCGCAGGTATGGACGAGGTTGTCTGGCAGTGCCCGGTCGTCCTGCTTGCCGACGTCCGCTCGGTTGGTGTCCAGGGTGATGGTCGTACTTATGGCCACCCAATCGTGCTGCGCCCGGTTTCCTCTGAGGATGCGATGACCGCTGACTGGACCCGCGTTCCGTACGACACTTTGGAGAAAATCTCCACCCGTATCACCAACGAGGTGCCAGAGGTCAACCGCGTGGTCCTGGATGTGACTTCCAAGCCACCGGGAACCATTGAGTGGGAGTAAGCCACTAGTTGGCAAGGGCCGTGTCTGTGAGTTGTACAAACTCGCGGGCACGGCCCTTTTCCGTCAAGGCCGAATGGTTCTTGGTGATGGTGATGCGCTTATCGGTGGCTAGGGTGTGGAGGGCTGCGCTCACGGCATCGTCGTCAAGCATGGCGAAATAGGGGAGTTGGTCGGTGAAGAAGACGTAGCCGTCGCGTAGACGTGCGATGAAGAGGACTGTGAGGATGCGGGCCTCTGGTGAGTCGGCAGGGTAGGGGCAGCGCTGGGCGAAATTGTCAGGAAGGTGCGCGGCGAGGGGGAGGAAGCCGAATTGTCGCGGCAGGATTGCGCAGGTAGCGGTGATGACGGCCAGAACTAGGGTCATTATGAAGGCGACCGGTGTAGAGGAGATTCGCTCGGCGACGGCGGCAATAATCCATGCGCCGGGGAACATCAGCAGCACGCTTATACTGCTATTCCACGAGATGTCGTTTGGTGACTCACGCATTGGCTCGGCGAAAAAGGATGGCCGAGTTTCTTTGGTGGGTGCTTTTGCCTGGCGCACGAAAAGTGTGGTGCCGATGAGTACCAGTAAAAGCGCTATCATGATCCACCAGCCAATGGAGCCGATGATGTGGGCTTTAAGTAGTGCGAGCAGTGCGATCACTGCGGTGGTGACACCAATTGCCGTCCCCAGTCGCGCGGGACTATTGATAAATTTTGTCGTGCGGTGGGCCGCGTCTTGGTAAGAGCCTGAAGAGTGTTGGTGCCGGCTGCGTTCAGTCATACTTCTTAAGTTTAGTAACGGTGGAGCTATAGATTGTTGAGAGTTGTGTGGCTAGTGTTAAGGCCATGAGCATTGTAAAAATTAACGCTATTACCGCTCCTGAGGGCGCGGGAGAAGAGCTCGAACGTCGCTTTTCCGCTAACTCTTCAAAGATGAGCGATGTGCCGGGCTTCATTGGTTTCCAGCTGCTGCGTCCGACTGCGGGAGAGAGCCGTTACTTTGTCTTTACCGAGTGGGAGAGCGAGGAGGCCTACCAGGGGTGGCGTGAGGGTCGTGCCTTCAAGGCTTCGCATGAGGGCGAAAAGCGCAAGCCGGTGTCGTCGTCGGCTGATTTGCTCGAATTCGATGTAGTTCTGGATGTGAAGGCCTAAGTAGTACGAAATGTAGTACTCGGCTGAGGTTAGAGCGTCGCGCGGTGATGTGTGGCGCTTTTCTTCGCACATTAACATCGAACGTACGTGCTATTTAGGGTAGTGTTTAATCCGCTTGTTGGGAAAGAATATTCGAGCAGTGTTCGTGGTGGGCAGGGCAGTGAGATGGCAGTGGGATAGCAGTGGGATGAGGTGGAACAAGAAGTGACAACGGCGGTCAATATTGCTGCGGGGCAGTCTAGGGAGCAGACTATTGCGGCATTGCGGCAGGCGATGGCGGCCCAGTCTGGTGGGACTGCAACTGGTGCAACCTTTGGGCTCGGTGAGGCTCTGCCGGTGCCGGAGGCGTTGGAAAATACGTTGGCGGGAGCAGTGCGAAAAGGGGCTGTCAGTGTCATTGAACAGCCCGGTGCAGTATTGGCAGGCCTAATCGCGGAAGTTACGAAGACAGGTCATGTTGCGCTAGTTGGACTCGCTGAACAGGGGTTGCTCTCCGTGGTGGAGTTGGGCGGGAAGCTATCGAACATCGTCTGTGTGCCAGATCCTGGAATGCAGCCACTTGAAGTAATTGGGCTGTTGGCGGACGGCGTTGACTTGGTGGTGGCTTCGTTGGCACGCACTCCGCCGCCGTCGCAGGCACGTCCGCTGCAGGCACGACTGCGCACGAGTGGTTGTGCTCTGGTTTTTGTCGGGCAGCAGTGGCCGGGCGCTGAGTCGGAAATTTCCAGCTCTGTTGCTGGTGTTTCCGGGCTTGGTACTGGTTATGGCCGGATTCGAGCAGTGGATTACCAAGTCAGTGTGTCGGGGACGCGGTTTCCGCGGAGGCAGTGCCGTTGGCGGGTGGGGGAACAGGTGGAACAGAACAATGTGGTCGCCTTTCCCGCACAGAGGAGGTCCTAGTGGTAGCGGCGCAATCGAACCGTGTGGTGGCGCTTTGGCTTCCTGATTGGCCAGTGCAGGCAGCGCATCTAGCATCTGTGACGTCACAGGCTAATCCGCTCAGTCCAGTTGCGATTGTGGGTGATAGCGGAGTAGCTGCTTGTTCTCCGAGTGCGCGCCGTGCAGGGGTACGGCGCGGGCAGAGTCGTCGCCATGCGGAAGCGTTGTGCCCGGAGCTGGAGGTTGTCGAGGAAAGTGCGGTGCGCGACGCTGCGGAATTCGAGTCCGTGCTGCAACGGTTGGAGGCGGTGGCAGCTGGGGTTGAAGCTCTACGGCCAGGCTTGGCGGTTGTGGCAGCGCGAGGGGTAATGCGTTATTACGGCGGACAGGATGTGGCCTTGGAAAAGCTGCTTGATGCCGCTGCGGTACCGGGCGTGGACTGCAACTTGGGGCTCGCGGACGATATTGTGACAGCTATTTTGGCAGCGCGCAGGGGAGTGCTGGTAGCTCCCGGGGAGGATGAAGGCAAAAGATTTCGGCAGGGAATCTCTCTGGTGGAGCTGAGGGCGGAAAGTGCACTGGAGATGCCCGCAGAGCTTGCGAAGTCGTGGCAGGAACTCGGCCTGCGCACATTGGGGGATGTCGCTGCGTTACCGAAGCGGGATATAGCCAACAGGTTTGGGGCGCAGGGGGCTAGATGGCACGATTTGGCCTGCCGTGGGGAAGTGCGGTTGGTGGCGCCGCGATCTTTGCCGCCCGGACTGGCTGTGAGTTACCAGTCTTGGGAAAGTCCACTCCGGAGAGTGGATGAGGCCTCATTCGTCGCGCGCTCTCTAGCTGGGCAACTGCATGAAAAACTTTTTAACCATGGGTATTCGTGTTACCGCTTAGCGGTGGTGGCGCAATTTAGTGACGGCTCAGAGGTGCGCAGAGTATGGCGCTGCACTGAGCCACTGGCAGAACAGACTACGGCTGACAGGGTTCGGTGGCAGCTCGATGGCTGGCTGAATAACAGGAATCGGCAGCAGCCACGAGGAGGCAGCGGCACTGTTGCTGGAACTGTTGACGGCGCTGAGGAAAATGATGGAGATGACAGCCGCGGAATTGTAGAGCTGCAGTTAGAGCCACTGGATGTGGTCGCCGCCGGGACCGTAAAGCAGGATCTGTGGCACGGTAGTGATGATGCGCGAGCCAAGGCGCGCCGGGCTGCCGAGCGTGTGCAGGGGTTACTGGGGTCAGAGGCAGTACAGCAACCAATCATGCAGGGCGGGCGTGGCCCAGGGGAAAGAGTGGGATTTGTCGCTTTCGGAGAAAAACCCAAAAACACAAAAACCGCGGAAAATAATCAGCCGTGGCCGGGAGCCGTTCTTGCTCCCAATCCGGCAACTATTCCCGCGACTGCTAATGCTGAGGTGGAAGTGCTCGATGACAATGGGCAGACCGTGGGCGTAACTGGGCGAGCGACCATGACGGCGGTACCATCTCTGGTGCGGCATGGAGTGACAACGTACCGCGTGTCATCGTGGGCTGGGCCCTGGCCGATTGACGAGCGCTGGTGGGTACCCGATGAGGCTCGCCGAGCGGCAAGACTACAAATCCGTGCGGTAGCGCATGACGGTACCATCGCCGCCTGGTTGCTCATAGGGCATGCCGGCGCATGGAGAATCGAGGGTGCTTACGCGTAGAGGCGTAGCGAGGGGCAACCCGATTACTTCGATTGGAAGTCAATAACCAGGCGGCTCGGATTGCTCAACGAGAAAACCTTGAATGGGGTCTTATCTCCCTTGAGCCCGACGACATACTGAGTCTGTCCCTCGAAGGTGCCGGCGCCGACGACTTCCTTAATAACGGAAGTCGATGTCGGCTTGACCGAGTCGGAGGGGAAGTCCTCCATCTGGAAATCAAAGGGGTAGCCCATGCCCCGCAAGTCGATTACCAGCTTGGCTGTGCCATCGACCGAAATCGGTTTGCCGGAGCCCTGTTGGGTCGGCACATCTTCGTAACGGACGAAATATCCCGGAGTGCCCTCGCCGGTGAGTTCAAAGACAATGCGGTCGTAACCGTCGTGGGAACCGACACGGACATCTTCAATACCCAAGTAAGCGCCATCGGAAGGGGCAGCTTCTGAGGAGGAACTATTGAAATCGCCCTCCGGAGCAGCATCGTCATCCATGGTGGTTTGCGCCGCCGCAGATGAGCTAGTGGAGCTGCTAGAGCTGCTCGACAAATCGGAGGTACCAGCGGTTGAGTCAGTCTTCATAGACACTGCAGCAGCCGAGTCTGAGGAGGAGTCAGAGGAGCAAGCGCCGAGAGCCAGGCCCAATGCGAGGCACAGGGATGCCGCGATACGGGTACGGGTGCGCGAAACATCCAGCGATTTCGTATTCATACGTCTGACGGTATGTGCGCAGTTACGGAATTTCAACAAGCTGAACTACAAAAGTCGAGGTCAGAAGTATTTGTTGTCAAAGTGTTGCACAATAGTAATAAAACAGGGGTGAACGCTGCGACCTAAGACCCAATCGCAGGGGGCACTCAATTACGCTTAGGCGTATGAGCCAGGCCAAATTTGATACCACCTGTTCCGCTCAGATGACTGAGCCGCTTCCCGGTACTGCGAAGACCGGAAAGCTCTTTATTGCGTTGGAGCACCAACTCGGTTGGTCGCACGATATTTTTGACGGCGGGGTATGGGGAGCAGAGATCACCTGTCAGGTAGAGGCCTGGTTGTCTGAACGCAGTGGCGCGTTGCAGCTGATTCGAAAGCCAGGCCGAATCGGCCAGCAGCCGTGTGATGGCGTTAACGTCTATATCGCGCATTGTGAGTCAGTGGATGGCTCTGAGGTTTTTCTCGAACATCGCATGGTTGCCGATGTTGAAGACCTGATGACTCTGGATATTCGCCTTGGCCAGCCCACCGAAGGGGCCACTCGTCTGGACCATCCACTGTTTCTCATCTGTACGCACGGCAAGCGTGACCGCTGCTGTGCAATTAAAGGTCGCCCGCTCGCTGCTGCGATGCACAATCTCTACCCAGAGGTCGTGTGGGAAACCTCGCACTCTAAGGGGCACCGCTTTGCGCCGGCCAGCGTGCTGTTGCCGTGGAATTACAGCTTTGGACGTCTGAGTGCGGTGGATGCCAAGGGGGTCATCGAAGACGCGCAGCAAGGCATCGTGCATGCGGAGGGCTGCCGCGGCCGTGGTATCTACACCCCGCAGGGGCAGGCGGCCGAGTTGGCTGTGCGTCGTCAAGCAGATGCGTGGGGCGTAGACGATGTCGCACGCGTTGACGTCGACGGCACGACTGCAGTCGTCGCGCTTTACGACGGCCCCAGCGACCGCGACAAGGTCGTGGAATATGAAGTGGCCCTGGAGAAAATCACCACGGAAGGCGTTGTGTCTTCCTGCGGTGATGCTCCAGGGCCAAAGAAGGGCTGGGCTGCGGTCGAGGTAACCCGCCGCTAGCTAGTGGCTAGCTAATGTGCGCGGCTACCTGCGCATAATCTTCTTGGAGAGCCAGTTGCCGAAGATCTGCGCCAACTGGACGATGAAGATGATGACCAGGGTTGTCACCAGGGTGACGTTCCAGTCGAATGCCTGGTAGCCGTAGGTGATTGCGAAGTTGCCCAGTCCGCCACCGCCGATGTAGCCGGCCATAGCCGACATATCGACCACGGCGATGAATGCGAAGGTGTAGCCCAGTACCAGCGGGCCCAGTGCCTCCGGCACGACGACCGTGCGGATGATGCGCCACGGACTTGCACCCATCGCACGGGCGGCCTCAATCACGCCGGGGTCGATGGACATCAAGTTCTGCTCCACCAGGCGCGCGATGGCGAAGGTGGCGGCAATCGACATGACGAACACTGCGGCTTCGGTGCCGATCGTGGTGCCGACCACGTTCTTTGTCAGTGGGCCGATGGCCGTAACCAGGATGATGAACGGGATTGGTCGAACAAAGTTAATCAGGACATTGAGGACCTGGTAGACAAACTTGTTGCGCAGCACGCCACCATCGCGGGTGGTGTAGAGCAGCACGCCGATTGCCAGACCTGCGACACCACCAATCAGCATGGCGACACAGACCATGTAGAGCGTCTGGCCGAATGCCTCGCCCAGCATCGGGCCGAGGCTATCCCAGTTGGTGTCCTTGCCACTCACCGATGGCAGAGAGTTTAAGAGACCGATCATGATGCAAGCTCCTCTACCTGTGTCAGTTCGGAAATAGCAGCAATGGCGGCATCGAAATCAGAGGGATCCGAGGCGGAATTGCCTGTCAGCGGAGTCAACCGCAAAGTAAGGCGGCCGTAGGACTTCGCCTGCACATTGGCGACCGCGCCGTGTGCCACCGAGGCGGCGACACCGTGGGCACTAGTGGCCTGTGCCAGGGCGCCGAGGTCAACACCGTCATTGATAGTGATGGTGACCAGGCGAGCCGCTGCGCTCTCGGCAGACTGATTCACCGAATCGCGTTCACGGCCAATTGGAACATCGCGCAGTGCGGTGGTGGCGAAGCGGCGGCCAACCTCAGTCTTGGGGTTGGCAAAGACCTCGTGGACCGTACCGGTTTCGACGATGTGACCATTTTCCATGATGGCCATGCGGTCAGCGATACCGCGTACAACCGACATGTCATGAGTAATCAGCACGATAGTGACACCCATTTCGCGATTGATGCGACGCAGCAGATCCAGGACGCCGGAAGTAGTTTCCGGGTCGAGTGCCGAGGTGGCTTCGTCGGCAAGCAAGAGCGTCGGTTCGGTGGCGAGCGCACGGGCGATGCCGACACGCTGCTTCTGCCCACCCGAGAGCTGCTCGGGGAAGGACTCCGCCTTGTCGCCGAGACCGACGAACTCCAACAGTTCCTGGGCACGAGCGCGGCGCTTGGCCTTCGGCATACCGGCCAGTTCCAGCGGGTATTCAACGTTGCGAATCGCGTTGCGCGAATGGAAGAGGTTGAAGTGCTGGAAAATCATGCCGATATTGCGGCGCAGACCCCGTAGCTGGCGCTCGGAGATGCCGACGATGTCGGTGTCATCTAGCAAAACCTGCCCGGAGGTTGGCTTTTCCAGGCCGTTAATCATACGGATGAGCGTTGATTTACCAGCGCCGGAATAACCGATGACGCCGAGGATTTCGCCGGGTTCAACGGTTAGGTTGATGTCGGCGAGCGCGGTGACGTCGCCGAATTGCTTGTTCAGCTCGCGGAATTCGAGCTTCGTTCCCTTGTTGGTCACGAGTGGATCAGTGCCCCTTGGTCTGTGTTCCCTGGTGTTGGGCGGTGCTTAGGTGGCAGTGGCGTTAGTTCTGCTCGCGCTGCTGCTCTTCGACGCGATCCAGAATGTCCTGCAGCTCCTTAGCCGAACGGTCAACCGGAACCGAGGTGCCCTTGGAGTCCTCAGCGACTGCGTCCTGGACCTCCTTGGAGTGCCAGATCTTGGAGAGCTCCGCGTACTTCGGGTCATCAGCATTTTCGGCCTTGGTGACAAAGACGTTGATGTACGGCTCTGCCTCCGTGGAGTTCGGGTCATCCTGGAAGATGGCGGTGTTCGGGTCGATGCCGGCGCGGTCCAGGAAGGAGTTATTGATAATGGCAGGCTTACCCTCACCGTAGGCGGCCGGGGTCTGAGCGGCATCCACCGGCAGAACCGTGACCTTGGAAGCTTCCTTATCGATGTCAGCCGGGGACGGGGTCAGCAGGTCATCCTGCTTCAGCTTCAGCAGGCCAGCCTGAACCAGCACGTTAATAGCGCGGCCCTGGTTGGACGGGTCGTTCGGGATGACGACCTCGGTGCCCTTTTCCAGCTCATCAACCGACTTGTGGTCCTTCCAGAACAGAGCCAGCGGGACAATTTCGCTCGAGCCAATCGGAGTCAGGTCTGACTTAGCGCCGACGTTGTACTCAGCCAGGAACTTGATGTGCTGGAAGAGATTGACGTCGAGCTGGCCCTCATCGAGTGCGCGGTTCGGGGTCTGGTAGTCGGAGAAGGACTGAACATCCAGATCGATGCCCTGTTCGGAAGCCTTCTGTTCGAAAACGGTCCAGGCCTTCTTGCCGGCATCCGTGGTGCCGATGCGAATGGCGTCATCCGAGCTGCCACAGGCGGTAAGGCCGGTTGCGGCGAACGCGACAGTAAGTACACCGGCGGAAAAACGCTTGAGGTTCATCGAGGGGTCTCCTTATTTAATGGGATTTGTTAGCTGAAGTTTTAAGGCAGAACTAGACCAAGCTGTCTTTAATTCTGGGGTTAAGGCTAGCACTTGCCCAGGTAGTGCTGAAAATTTAACTTCAGCCTAAACAGTCGAGCGTGGCTGAGGTGTGACTTACGGATGTGTCGCGGGGGTGGTGCTTAATGCAGATGATAATCGAAAATAAGTTTGAATTCAGTCCGCGGGGTGGGTTAATGTTCGTGGCATGGAAAACATCTCGGACGGACAGTCGGAGCAGTCCGGTCGGCCACTGAGCTGGTCGCGGATTGAGCGTATTCTATCGGGTAAATTTTCAGGAAAACTACAGCCTAATGGCAGCTTCAACGGCTGGCGGGGGCAGCTGTCAGATTCCATCATTGGAGCTTTTGAAGCTCCGGAAAGTGGTGCTAGCGGCAGTGGTAGTGTGTCATTTACGCCTGTGCACATTAAGGCGGAATTGCACTGTCGTTCGAGTTATTCATTCCTGCATGGTGCATCGGATCCGGAAGAATTGGTGTCCGAGGCTGCGCGTTTGGGGTTAAACGTGATGGGGCTGGCAGATCGCGATGGTTTCTATGGAATCGCTCGTTTTGCCGAGGCTGCAGCGGAGGCTGGTATTGCCACTATCATCGGCGCGGAGCTGGGGCTTCCGCAGCGGCCCCTCACGGTGCTGGGACGGGGGCCCGAGGGCTATCGGCGCCTGAGCCACACGCTGTGTGATGCGCATATGTCGGCAGGGGAGAAGTCCGTCGTCCGCTATCCCTCGCTGCCAGAGTTAGGGGAGGCCGCAGGCGGTTTCTGGCAGGTGCTTGCCGACGTCAGCTGGGTCGGCGACTTGGAAGAGCTCATTGCGGCCTTCGGTGCGGAGAACGTGGCGCTCGAGCACCGCGTGAGCCCCACAGCACAGGCGGCCGATGATGCGGAGGCGATTTCGGCCGCAGCTGTGAAGTATGGCCTGCGGGAGGTGGTTTCCTCGGCTGCGACGGCGGCCTCGCCTGCGGCAAGCCGGTTGGCCGGGGCGAAGCAGGCTCTTGCTGTGCGGGAGGACTTAGACGGGTTCGAGTCACGGCTGGAGCCCGCAGGCGGAGCTTGGTTGCGTTCGTGGGAGGAGCTATCGGCGGCAACACGGTATCTGGGGGCGCAGGTGCTGCAGGCAACACAGGACATTGCAGGTGAGTGTGCTTTTACGCTTGATCTCATTGCGCCTGAGTTGCCTCGCTGGGAGGTTCCTGCGGGCCACGATGAGGACTCATGGCTGCGGGAAATTGCTCGTGCAGGGGCACGGCGGCGGTACGGTCCGGCCGATGGAGCTGGGGACGGCTCCGTGCAAGCGCGGGCGTGGGCGCAGTTAGAGAATGAGCTGACTGTGATTCGAGAGCTGGGTTTCCCGGGCTACTTCCTCATCGTGCACGACATCTGTGAGTTCTGTCGCCGGGCGGGAATTCTGGCACAGGGGCGCGGTTCGGCCGCTAACTCGGTGGTGTGTTTTGCGCTGGGGATCACCAATGTTGACCCCATTAGTGCCGGGCTGTTGTTTGAGAGGTTTTTGTCGCCAGAACGGGATGGGCCGCCGGATATCGATGTAGACATTGAGTCTGGCCGTAGGGAAGAGGTCATCCAATACGTCTATGAAAAGTATGGTCGTGACAATGCCGCGCAGGTGGCCAATGTCATTACCTACCGGCGGCGCGGTGCATTGCGCGATGCGGCGCGGGTGTTGGGGTACTCGCCGGGCGTTATCGATGCGTGGGTCAGAGACCGGGAGGCGTGCCCGCCGGAGCCGGTGCGGAAACTGGCGGAGCAGCTTCGTGGGCAGCCTCGTCATTTAGGTATTCACTCTGGCGGAATGGTGATTTGTGACCGGCCGATTGCGGATGTCGTGCCAGTGGAATGGGCACGCATGGAAGGTCGCTCGGTAGTGCAGTGGGATAAGGATGACTGTGCGGCAGCGGGACTGGTGAAATTCGACCTGCTTGGCCTCGGAATGCTGGAGGCCATCCACCATTGCATTGACTTGGTCTATGAACAGCATGGGCGCCGAGTGAACCTGTGGGAAATAGATGTCGCTGAACCGGAGGTTTACGAGATGTTGGCACGCGCGGACGCGGTGGGCGTGTTTCAGGTGGAATCGCGCGCGCAGCTGGCCACCTTGCCCCGACTGAAGCCGAGGGAGTTCTTTGATCTGGTGGTGGAGGTGGCACTCATTCGCCCAGGCCCCATTCAAGGCGGTAGCGTGCACCCCTACATTCGCCGCCGAAATGGACTCGAACCGGTGACCTATGAGCATCCGGTGTTGGAGAAGTCCCTCGGGAAGACACTGGGCATTCCGCTATTTCAAGAGCAGCTGATGCAAATGGCCGTCGATGCGGCGGGTTTCAGTGGGGCGGAAGCGGACTCGCTGCGCCGCGCTATGGGCTCGAAACGCTCAGTGGCCAAAATGGAAGCGCTCCATGCCCGTTTTCTGGCTGGGCTAGAACGCACCAGTGGCATTGATGCGGATGTTGGGGAACAACTGTGGAACAAGATAGTGGCCTTTGCCGCCTACGGTTTCCCGGAATCACACGCGCAGTCGTTTGCCTCCTTGGTGTATTTCTCGGCTTGGTTTAAGTACCACTATCCGGCGGAGTTCTGTGTTGCGTTGCTCCGTGCCCAGCCCATGGGTTTTTACTCTCCGCAGTCGTTGATTGCCGATGCCCGCCGGCACGGTATCGGCTGCGATGGTCCGGATATCTCGGTTTCAGGCGTGGAAGCCAGCGTCATCGATGGGCGTATTCGGTTGGGGCTCGGCGCCATTGCCGGTGTGGGCAATGACGTGGCGGAACGTATCGTCGCAGCGCGGCCATTTGTCAACGCAGCAGATGTCGCCCGCAGAGCTCGGCTGAGTGTTGGGCACATGGAAGCACTGGCGCGCGCAGGAGCACTTGGGTCGCTGGGGATTGACCGTCGTCAAGCACTGTGGGCGGCGGGCGTGGCGGCGACGGAAAGTGAGGGCATGCTGCCGGGGCTCACGCTTGCCGACGCACCTGCGTTGCCCGGCATGACGGAGTTTGAGCTGGCGGCCGCTGATTTGATGGCAACGGGAGTGACCCCGGGGCAGTACCCGGTGGCTGCGTTGCGGGCAGACCTGCAGGAACGTGGAGTGGTGCCTGCGGCGGAACTGAAAGCAGTGCCCGACGGAACACGAGTAGAAGTGGCGGGAGTCGTGACGCATAGGCAACGTCCAGGGACCGCTGGCGGAGTAACATTTTTGGGAATGGAGGACGAAACTGGGCTGGTGAATGTGCTGTGTACGCCGGGGCTGTGGAATCGATTTCGGCCGGTAGCGGTGAATTCGCGGGCGATGGTGGTGCGCGGTATCGCGCAGACAGCTTCTGGTGCGGTGACAATCGTGGCCGATCGTCTGGTGGATATGTCCGAGGCACTGGGGCGGCCAGTGGTGGCAGGTCGAAGTAGAGATTTTCGCTGACTACTAGAATGGATTGTCATGCGCCAGACCTATGAATCCTCGTTAGCACCGGATGGGAGTGCAATCGCCTTTATTGTCCGCGATAGCGGCTACCCGCATGCGGTACAGCAGGAGATTACTCCGGAGGGGCTAGGGGCGGAGCGCCCCGTGAAACTGCCGGTGGAAGGCCCGGTTACCAGGGTGCTGCACTCCCCGGATGGAAAGTGGATTGCCTGCGAGGTCTCTCCGTACGGTACGGAGAGACTGCAGACCTGGCTGGTATCCACCGATCCGGAGGTCGACGGTGCCCGCCCCCTGCGTATGGATGCGGATATGCGCGCCACACTGGTGGAATGGGATAACGATCTCCTAGCGATGAACGCGGTCGATGCCCAGGGCATTAACTATGCGCGTTTGGTCAACCCGACGAACTCAAAGTATGAGGTCATTGATAAACGCACTGACAGCCAGCTGGTAGCGGCTGAAGGTGGGTTTGGCCTCGTGCGGGTGGGGCCGCGAGGCCACCGTGAGCTACTGCTGGTCGGGCCGGGGCAGCAGTGGCAGCCGCTGTTGCCGTCCGATCCTGGCTCCACCACGGATGCCGGTGTCTTATTGGCGCATCCGGGGCAGGAGAAGCTGACCGCATTCGTACTCTCAGATCATGGCGCGGAACAGCGTCGCATCCTGCGCCTGGGGATTACTCCCGATAGCGGTATCAGCACTACTGAGCCGCACACAGCGGAATCGACCGCAGCAGAGATTTTGGATATGAAGATCGGCATCGAAGTTGATGTCGAGGAGTTCATTGGCAATCCGGATCAAGACGTCGAAGAATTTGTCATCAGTGAGGATTCCTCCACTGCGGCTGTGCTGTGGAATAACGGTGGGGTCAGCACGCTTGAGGTGCTTACCCTTGGCCTTCACCCGCAGACTGACGACATGCGGGTGATGGTGCGCCGCAATGTGGAATTGCCGGGAATGGTTGCGCGTGAGCTGTCAATCTCGGGTGACGGTGAGCTGATCTCCCTGACAGTAGAAGGGCCAGGCCTTGCGCCAACGGTGGAGATTCTGCGCAATATCGGTGGTGTCATTGAGCCATTGGACATGGAACGCACCGAAGGGATTTTGGCTCTGGAAGAGAAGAATCTGGAGACCATCCCGGCCCCAGAGCTGGTCTACTTTGTCTCCCGCGATGGGTTGGAACTGTCTGGTTGGCTCTACCTTCCGGAGTCGGTGCGCAATAGTTCTAATGACGTCTCAGGAAACGCACTACCGCCGGCTTTCATCCACATCCACGGCGGCCCAGAACTGCAGGCGAAACCCATCCACCACGATGTTCTAGCCAGCATTGTGGAGGCGGGCTTCGTGGTGTTCACTCCTAATGTGCGCGGTTCCTCGGGGTCTGGTAGGTCATTTGAGCACGCGGGCGACCGCTATGGACGCTTTGCCGCTATTGCGGATATCGCAGCGGCGCGAGCCTTCCTCGTTGATGCCGGGCTGGCGGACCCAGAACGCATTGCGCTGGGCGGACGATCCTACGGTGGCTTCATGTCGCTGTTGGCCTCGGCATGGTACCCGGATCAGTTTGCGGCCATCGTCGATGCTTGCGGAATGACAAGTTTTGAAACCTACTACCAGTCCACCGAGCCCTGGTTGGCGCAGGCCGCGTTCCCCCGATACGGCTACCCGTACCAGGATGCTGAGCTCCTGCGCGATATCTCGCCGCTGCACCGGGCGGAGGAAATGAAGGCTCCAACCCTATTCATTCACGGCGAGTGGGATACCAACGTGCCTCCGCGAGAGTCCGGTCAGATGCGCAACGCCATGGACGCCTACGGTGTGCCCACCGATTTTCTGGTGGTCGAGGGAGAGGGGCATAAGTTCTCAAAGCCGAGGAGTCGAGCGCTCATCGGTGAGACCATCATCGCGTTTTTCGCCGAGCACGGTGTGTGCGATGCGGTGCCCGACACGACAGCGGCAGCAGAAACCAACGACGAGCAGTAATAGAAGCAGCGGAAAAGAACTGACGGAAGAAATGAATAGCGCCACGACCGAGCCAACGAACGCCGAGGCAACCAACTCCACAGACTGGATTAAGAGCCACACCTGCCACGTGCTTTTTGACCGGCCTGTCATCCCGCCGAACACCGGAAACGCTATCCGCATGTGTGCGGGTTCTGGAGCTATGCTGCATCTGGCCAAGCCACTGGGGTTCAACTTCGATGACAAAAATCTGCGTCGCGCCGGGCTGGATTACCATGACCTGGCCGATGTGCGTATTCATGACTCCATCAATCAAGCATTGGAGACCTTTGCCAGCCAAGGGTGCCGCATCTTTGCCTTTACCGCACACGCTGACACGTGGCACACAGATATTGAGTACACGAACACCGATGTTCTGCTCTTTGGCCCAGAGCCAACCGGGTTGGAACAGTCAGTGCTCGATGATCCGCGAATTACACAATTAATCCGAATTCCGATGCTGCCAGCTCGTCGCAGCATGAATCTTTCCAACGCCGCAGCAGTGGCTGCTTATGAAGTCTGGCGTCAGCAGGGCTTTATGGGCGGTAAATAGGGTCAAGGCGAGGGCTGTTACGGGGCGTTTCTGGGCATTATTCGCTCCTGTGCCTAAGATAAATGCCATGGCAGCGACAAAGCTTGATGGCAAACTCTACCGAGACGAAATCTTTGAAGACCTGGAAAAGCGCGTTGAGCGTTTGAAGGAAGCCGGCTACACCCCGGGGCTGGCCACCGTGTTGGTTGGTGATGATCCAGGCAGCCACTCTTACGTCAAGATGAAGCATCGCGACTGTGAGCAGATTGGTATCGCCTCTATTCGCCGTGACCTTCCTGCTGACACCACGCAGGAAGAACTTGAGGCAGTAATCACCGAGCTGAACGGAAGCCCGGAGTGCACAGGCTACATTGTTCAGTTGCCACTGCCGAAACACCTGGATGAAAACCGTATTCTGGGGCTCATCGATCCGGAAAAGGATGCCGATGGTCTCCACCCGGTAAACCTGGGCAAGCTGGTCCTCAACGAGCCAGCACCACTGCCGTGTACCCCAAACGGCTGTATCCACCTGCTGCGACGCTTCGGCGTCGAGCTCAACGGCGCCAAGGTTGTTGTTATCGGCCGCGGTGTCACCGTTGGTCGACCAATCGGCCTGATGCTCACTCGCCGCAGCGAGAACTCCACCGTGACGCTATGTCACACCGGCACCAAGGACTTGGCCGCTGAAACCCGTCAGGCTGATGTCATCATCGCAGCCGCTGGTGTCGCTCATATGCTTACTGCAGACATGGTCAAGCCTGGAGCTGCTGTACTCGACGTGGGAGTTTCGCGTGTCGACGGCAAGCTGGCCGGTGACGTTGCTGATGACGTCTGGGACGTTGCCGGTTACGTATCCCCGAACCCAGGCGGTGTCGGCCCACTGACTCGCGCTTTCCTCGTACGCAATGTCGTCGAGCGCGCTGAAAAGCTCGCTGGCCTGGCCTAGTCAGCCAGGAGGAACAAGTCGTGTCGAAAAGGGAAATTGCGCAGCGTGCCCGGCGGGAAGACCTGCCGGATCCAATGCTGAACCCGCACAGCCCGAAGACCCCGCCGCCGGGGGCATCGTGGCCAATGTGGGTGCAGTATACGATTTACGGCGCGCTCTTTTTCGGCATGTCCGCCTTCGTGGTGTTCCTGGGGCTGGAGCGGTGGCGACGCGCCACATTCATGCTGGGAAGCACAATGATGCTGCTCGGCGTGGCTAGGCAGTACCTGCCGGACAGCATTTTAGGTGTGTTCTCTGTGCGATCCCGGGCCTTTGACCTATGGTTTTGCTCCATAATCGGGATGGGAATCGTATTCCTCGCAGTCAGCGTGGATGCGCTGGGAAGCTAGCTGACATCGTGAGCGAGGAAATTGCGCACAATCGAATCCACTCGCTCGAACTCCGTCAAGAATCCGTCGTGGCCCACGGCGGATTCAATCTTTTCTAGCCCCAAGCAGTTGCCCAGATTGCGGGCGAGGTGCTCCTGCTGGTGGAAGGGGTAGAGAATGTCCGTGTCCACACCGGCGACCATGGTCGGCACGGTTGACGAGTGCAGCGCCTCGTTGAGGCCACCGCGATCACGGCCAATATTGTGCCGATTCAAGGTATCGGTGAGCACGACATACGACCCGGCATCGAAACGCTGAGCCAGCTTCTTCGCCTGATGATCCAAGTAGCTTTCTACCTGGAACCGGTCTTCCGTGCGCATCGGGCCCAGCGGATTCTCACCGGGCTGCGCTACCGCACCAAAACGGTCATCCATCTCCAGCTCGCCACGGTACGTCAAATGCGCGACCCTGCGTGCAAAACCCAAACCGCGGGCCGGGGGCACACCGCGGTCGTAGTAGTCGCCGCCATGCCAATCGGGATCGGACTCAATGAATTGAATCTGCGCAGACTGAATACCAATCTGCCAAGCAGACGCACGTGCGCCGACACACATCACCAATGCCTTGCCGACGAAATCCGGGTACATCAGTGACCACTCAAGCGCGCGGGCCCCACCCAACGAGCCGCCAATGACAGCTTGGAGGCGGGAAATTCCCAGTTCTTGCAGTGCAAGGTGCTCCACTGTCACCGTGTCGCGCACGGAGATAGCGGGGAAGCGAGAGCCCCAGGGCTTGCCGTCGCCCGGATGTGGACTGGAAGGGCCGGTTGTACCGCGACAGCCACCGATGACGTTGGTGCAGATAATGCAGTACTCGTCGGTATCCAGTGCGCGGGCGGAGCCAATCATCCCGTTCCACCAACCCGCAGTCGGGTGGTACTCATCCGAGGGGCCGGAAGCGTGGGCGTCGCCGGTTAGGGCGTGCTCGAGGAGGATGACATTCGAGCAGTCGTCGTTAAGCCGACCCCAGCGCTCGAACTCGACGGTGACGTCGGGGATGACCGCGCCAGCCTCGGTTGTGACATCGCCGATAAAGACACGCCCCGGCTCGCCCTCGGGTGGGAGGGCGGCCGGGGTAGATGGGGAAAAGCTCATGCCTTATAGACTACTTAGTCCGTTATGTGTCTGCGTACAAACGGTCTACGCGAGTGCTGCGAAGCCGCCCTCGAGATCAGCGATGATGTCATCGATGTTCTCGATACCGACGGAGAGACGTACGGTGGCCTGGGAAATGCCGGCGCGAGTCAGACCCTCCTCATCGGACTGGGAGTGAGTGGTGGTGGCCGGGTGGACAACTAGCGAGCGGACATCACCGATGTTGGCGACGTTGGAGTGCAGCTTCAGAGCGTCAATGAACTTCCAAGCCTTGGCGGTGTCGGCATCCTTCAGGTCGAAGGAGAGTACGCCGCTGGCGCCGGAAAGGCCGAGCTTGTTCAGGGTCTCGTACCACGGGGAGCTCGGCAGGCCGGCGTAGTTGACCTTGGCGACCAGCGGGTGGTTCTCGAGGAACTCAGCGACTGCCTTGGCATTTTCATTGTGGCGCTCGATGCGCAGAGCCAGGGTGTCGAGGCCCTGAGCCAGAACCCACGCGTTGAACGGAGCCGGAGTAGCGCCAGTGTCGCGGAGAATGCCAGCGCGAGCACGCAGTGCGAAGGCCGGGGCGCCCAGGTCGGCGAACTTCAGGCCGTGGTAAGCCTCGTCGGCCTCGGTGAAGTTCGGGAAGATGGAGCGGCCGTTACGAGTCTGAGTCCAGTCGAAGTTGCCACCGTCGACGATGACACCGCCGAGGGCGGAGCCGTTACCGGTCAGGAACTTGGTGGTGGAGGAAACCACGACGTCGGCACCGTGCTCGAGCGGGCGCAGCAGGGCCGGGGTCGGAACCGTGTTGTCGACGATCAGCGGAACGTTGTTGCGGTGTGCAACCTCGGCAATAGCCGGGATGTCCAGGACGTCGATCTGCGGGTTGGCGATGGACTCACCGTAGAAACCGACGGTGTTGTCCTGAACTGCTGCCTGCCAGGACTCCGGGTCATCCGGATTCTCGACGAAAGTGCAGTCGATGCCAAGGCGCGGCAGGGTGACCTTGAACAGAGTCTCAGTGCCGCCGTAGAGGCGTGGCGAAACGACGAAGTGGTCGCCTGCACGAGCCAGGGTGAGGACAGCAGCGGTCTCAGCTGCCTGGCCGGAGGAGAACAGTACGGCAGCGACGCCGCCCTCGAGGCTGGCGATGCGCTGCTCGACGGCATCCACAGTCGGGTTGGTCAGGCGGGAGTAAATCGGGCCTGCATCCGAGAGGTTGAAGCGGTTGGCAGCGTGCTCAGCGGAATCGAAGACGTAGGAGGAGGTGTTGTAAATCGGCAGGTTGCGCGCGGAGGTCTGTGCGTCCGGAGCGAAGCCGGTGTGAATAGCGCGAGTGGACAGGCCCCAGTTGGCAGCGTTGCTGTTGTCGTACTTGGTGGTCATTTCAGATACTTCCTTGCGGTTTTTGAGATTGTTCAAAACGTTACTTACAAACAATAGTGAACCAAGCTGTCTATTGCAAAGTTTTGGAAAAACCCAAGGTAAGAGGGTGTGTGTATCTGTGTCGAGAGTGCTATAGCCCGCTTAGTACGGATTGGTTTGATTGGCTCTGGGGCGTGGTCGGTTGTGGGGGGGGTAGGGAGCTGTGGCGCCGAGTGCCGGGGCGAGCCAAACCGGAAGCTGTCAAGACCGTTGAGGAAGTCAGGGCATAGAAAAAGCCCCTCGCGCCATGTGCATCAAATGCAACATGAGCGAGGGGCTATCGCCCGAAACCGGCGGTCAGCCTAGGTCGGCCTAGGCCAGCCTGGGCCAACCGGGCCAGTCAGACCAGCCAGGAGCAAGCAGCTAGTCCTACTTCTTCAGACCGTCGATGATCTCGTTGAACTCAGCGGACGGACGCATAACTGCGGAGGTCTTCTCATCGTCCGGCAGGAAGTAGCCACCCAGGTCAGCCGGGGAGCCCTGAGCATCAATCAGGGTCTTGGCGATGGACTCTTCCTTCTCCGTGAGAGCCTTAGCAACCGGGGCGAAAGCTTCCTTCAGCTCGGAGTTCTCGTCCTGCTTGGCCAGCTCCTGTGCCCAGTAGAGAGCCAGGTAGAAGTGGGAGCCGCGGTTGTCGATCTCGCCAGCCTTGCGGGAGGGCGACTTGCCCTCGTCGAGCAGAGTAGCGGTTGCCTTGTCCAGGGCCTCAGCCAGGACGCGCGGACGTGGATCGTCGTCTTCCTCAGCGGCGTAGCGCAGGGACTCGGCCAGTGCCAGGAACTCACCCAGGGAATCCCAGCGCAGGTGGTTTTCTTCCTGAACCTGCTGGACGTGCTTCGGTGCGGAACCGCCTGCACCGGTCTCGAACAGGCCGCCGCCCGCCATCAGCGGCACGACCGACAGCATCTTGGCGGAGGTACCCAGCTCCATAATCGGGAACAGGTCGGTGAGGTAGTCACGCAGAACGTTACCGGTTACAGAAATGGTGTTCTCGCCGCGGCGGATGCGCTCGAGGGAGAACTTGGTAGCGGACACCGGATCCATGATGCGGATATCCAGACCCTCGGTGTCGTGATCTGCAAGGTACTCGTTGACCTTGCTGATCAGGTTGTTGTCGTGTGCGCGTTGCGGGTCCAGCCAGAACACTGCAGGGTCGCCGGTGATACGAGCGCGGTTAACGGCCAGCTTCACCCAGTCGCGGATTGGGGCGTCCTTGGTCTGGCAGGAGCGCCAGATGTCACCCTCGGCGACGTGGTGCTCAATCAGAACCTCGCCAGCGGAGTTGATGACCTGCAGGACACCGTCAACCGGAACCTGGAAAGTCTTGTCGTGGGAGCCGTACT
The DNA here is from genome assembly GCF_024580435.1 of Corynebacterium sp. 5QC2CO. Lineage (NCBI taxonomy): Bacteria > Bacillati > Actinomycetota > Actinomycetes > Mycobacteriales > Corynebacteriaceae > Corynebacterium > Corynebacterium sp. 5QC2CO. Next base: position 58,428 of record NZ_JANIKI010000006.1, read on the forward strand.
CCTCAGCCTTCTGAGCCATCAGGCCGACGTTCGGGACAGAGCCCATGGTTGCTGGGTCGAAAGCGCCATTGGCGCGGCAGTCCTCGATAACAGCCTGGTAGACGCCGGCGTAGGAGGAGTCCGGGATAACAGCGAGAGTGTCGCTCTCTTCACCGCTCGGGCCCCAGCCCTTGCCGCCGTTGCGGATTAGTGCAGGCATGGAGGCGTCAACAATGACGTCGGACGGAACGTGGAGGTTGGTGATGCCCTTGTCGGAGTTCACCATGTAGAGGGCCGGGCCCTCCTTCAGATCCTTTTCAATCGCGGACTTGACGGCTGCAGCGGTTGCGTCGTCAAGCTTGTGCAGGCCGTCGAGGATGGCGGCGAGGCCGTAGTCCGGAGTCAGGTTGGCGGCAGCCAGCTTGGACTCGAACTTCGGGAAAACAGATGGAAGGAAGGCCTTGACAACCTCGCCGAAAATCAGCGGGTCGGAGACCTTCATCATGGTGGCCTTCAGGTGGACGGAGAACAGGATGTTCTCGCGCTTTGCGCGACGGATCTGAGCGCGGAGGAAGTTGTCCAGGATGTGGACGTTCATGCCCGTGCCGTCAATAATCTCGCCCTTAAGGACCGGCATGTCCTTCTTCAGGGTGATGATCTGGCCGTCGTTAGCCTCGAGCTGGTAGGTCAGCTTGTCATCTTCCGGCATGACAACGGACTTCTCGTTGTGGCGGAAGTCGTTGGAGGCCATGGTGGCGACGTTGGTCTTGGAATCCGCGGACCAAGCGCCCATGCGGTGCGGGTGCTTGCGGGCGTAGTTCTTCACCGGCTCCGGAGCGCGGCGGTCGGAGTTGCCCTCACGCAGTACCGGGTTAACGGCAGAGCCCTTGACCTTGTCGAACTTGGCGCGGTCGGCGGTCTCTTCCTCGCCTTCCGGCTGCGACTTGTACTTCGGAATGTCATAGCCCTTTTCCTGCAGCTCTGCGACAGCGCGCTTAATCTGCGGGACGGATGCAGAGATATTCGGCAGCTTGATGATGTTGGCGTCCGGCTCCTTGACCAGCTTGCCCAGGGCTGCCAGCGCATCCTCTACCTTCTGCTCGTCCGAAAGACGCTCCGGGAACTGAGCCAGAATGCGGCCTGCGAGGGAGATGTCGCGGGTTTCAACATTGACACCAGCCTGGCTTGCAAATGCCTCCACGATTGGCTTCAGCGAGTAGCTCGCCAGCAGAGGGGCTTCGTCAGTACGGGTCCAAATAATTGTCGCCATAATTCATGTCTCCTATCTGTTTTGTTCCACGATAACCCAGTTTTGAATCTTGGGTTGTGTCGGGGCATAGCGCAAAAACAGTGATAGTGATATGAATAACGCAATTATGTGAGGTAAGTCACGAAATGCGCAATTATTTGTCGCTTATTCGCCGCTTTTCATTCCATTTTTCGCTTTACGACGGCCCCCGCGCTCAAACCCTTCAAATACGAAAAACCGCGCTGGGGTGTCGTGCACGCCGGCGCGGTTGTTCAGGGCAGCCTAGTTAGTTCTGTGTATTGTTCGGAGGATTGTTCTGGCCGAACTGGTAGCCCTGAGTGTTCTGAGACTGGGGGTACTGCGGAGCATAGCCCTGCCCCGGCGCCGACTGAGTAGTCCTGACCAGTTTCTGGCCGCGGAACCATGCGCGCATGTCCTTGAGGAACATAAGAACGCAAGCCGCGATCAGCATGCCACCTGCGAGGAAGAGGACTACATCCACCCAGGAGCTCAAGAACAGGAGGGGGATGATGGTCATAGCCAACGCCAGCGGTGCCACGGTGACGCAGAAAAAGATTGGTGCCGTTGAGTCTTCACCGCGGAGGATGGAGTGAATCCAGTATGCGGTCAAGGTGACAAGCATCATTCCCATCAGTAAGAGGACTGGAACAAGAACGAGGGCGGCTGCAGCGCCCATAATGTAGCCGATGTCATCCCAAGAATTCCCCAACGATGACTCTAGGCTGCCGAGATCGTTGGCACCTTGGATGCCGAGCGCGATTGCGTACAGAACTGCGATGATGCCAATCAGAGTTGAAAAACCGACCAAGCCGGTAGTGATTCGGGGGATGAGTGGCATGCGCTGCCACATGTTCTGCAGTGTGGCGTTTGCAGGTAGCGGTGGTACATCCGTGGTCGCCGTGGTGGTTACTGTCGCAGGACTGGTTTGAGTCGGGGCGGACCACTGTGCTTGTTGGGTTTGGGTCTGGAACGAGGACTCCTGCGCAGTGGGTACCGGGCGATTTGCCAGCTCGCGCAGCGTCGCAATGGTGATGGTGGCGTTCTCATCGGCCAGTAGAGCGTCGTATTCGCGGCGACGTCCCTCATCGCCAAGCACTTGCAGCGCAGTGAGCTTCTCCTGGAACTCGCCGGAGTACTCCGAGACACCAGCATCCCGCAGTTCAGAGAGCTGACTAGAAAGGTTTGCATGGAGTTCTTCGGTGCTGGCTGCGCTATCCAGCTTCAGAGACTCATAGAGGTTATAGCGGTCGCCCATAGTGGATCAAGATCCTATCGGTATTGCAGTTCGAAATATCTTTTAAAACAATTTACCCGGTAGCTAGTACGGCAGCATCGAAGACCCGAATCGCTCGATGGTAGGAAGTCCGTGGTGGCCGGAGGGAATTGGTAGTCCTCGGCAAACAATGCCGATTGCAAAATGTATTAGAAGAACTTGAGTGAGCGACTACCGCTAATGGCTGTAGATGTTATTCCGCGCACAAATACCCGGGGAACAGGCGGATGAAATAGCGAACTTTTTGTGTTGCGGAGTAGAGTCTCATTTTTCCCTTTCGGCTCCCCTCGTGGTTTTGCGAGCCCGGCTTGGGGCGAAAATCTAGGGGAGCTGAGAGTCCACCAACTGGCGTGAGAAGAGAAAAGGAGACGGTCGCAATGACGTCGTCAAGCGAAGTAACAACCCACAACGACGACCACAAAGCGCGTGCGCGTCGTGCGGGAGCGTTTAGCTCGCATCGCCGTCCTGTTCCGGTGCAGGACGACATCTCTGATTTACGCCGAATCTTGGTGATTGTGGCGCTGTCGGTTGGTGCATTCGGCATCGGCGTTACTGAGTTTGTGGCCATGGGCCTGTTGCCTTACATCGCTGACGCCTTCGGGCGCGATGAGGATGCCGCAGGGCGCATGATTTCGATGTACGCCCTCGGTGTTGTCGTGGGCGCACCGCTAATTACCGTGCTGACCGGCTCGATTCCGCGCAGGCGCATGCTCCTGCTGCTGATGGCGGCATTTACCATCGGCAACGGTGCGACGGTATGGGCGGGCACACTGGGCTCCTTCGAAGCTGTGATGGTCTCGCGCTTCATTGCCGGTCTGCCGCACGGCGCGTATTTCTCGGTGGCAGCTCTGGTGGCGGCCTCCCTGGCTAAGCCGGGGCAGCGCGGCAAGATGGTGGCCCTGTCGGGCGTGGGGCTGTCGGTGGCGACTGTGATTGGTGTGCCGGCCGCGCAGGTGCTGGGGCAGATCTACGGTTGGCGCAGCGCCTTCGGGTTTGTCGCGGTCATCGGCCTGATTGCACTTGTTTCGCTGTGGTTCGCCGTGCCGCATATGAACCGCATGCCGAAGACACGTCCGATGGATGAGCTCTCGGCTCTGGTGACACCGCAGGTGCTGCTGACCGTCGCTATCGGCACCGTTGGGTTCGGCGGCATGTTCGCGGTTTACACCTACATCACCTGGACTATGACTCGCGAAGCGGGCATGAGCGAAAACCACATCTGGATTGTGCTGATGGCCTACGGCATCGGCATGGTTGTCGGTACTTACATCGGTGGCTGGCTCTCCGACCGCATCGGGGAGTGGGGCATCATGGTTGCACTGGTGCTGATGGTAATCATGCTCAGTGCCTTCTACTTCACCTCGCAGAATGCGGTGCTGGGCACGATCAACTTCCTCCTTATCGGTCTGCTGGGATCGGTATTGGTGCCGAATCTGCAGACCCGTCTGATGGATGTCGCCGGTCGTGCACAGACGCTGGCGGCAGCTCTCAACCAGGCTGCATTGAACATGGCCAACGCGTTCGGAGCCGCGCTCGGTGGTTGGGTCATTGCCTCCGGTTATGGCTACCGCGCACCGGCCTTGGGTGGCGCGACGTTGGCGATGTTGGCTATCTTCATCGCCCTGCCGACCATTGTTCTTTACCGCCGCTCACAGGCGAAGAAGGCCGGACGCGTCGAACTGCGCTAGGGGTCTACTAGGCGTAGTGCACGCATAGGTAACGTATGAGGGCATGAGCCTTACAATCGCGACAATCAATGTCAACGGCATCCGCGCCGCCGTCAAGGAGCGCAGCGAAACCAATCTGGGATTGCTGGAGTGGTTGAAGCACACCAGTTCCGATGTCGTTTTGCTGCAGGAAGTCCGCGCCACCGACGACCAGGCACGCAAGGCCCTCGCGCCCGCTTTTGATGCCGGATGGCATTGGGTCGGCGCTGAAAACCTGGGCGCCAAGGGGCGCGCCGGCGTGGGCATTCTCTCGCGCTTTCCGCTTAACGACGTCCAGGTGGGCATCGGCTCCGAGGAGTTCGAAGGATCCGGTCGGTTTATCAGTGGTGTTGCCCCGGCAGCGGACACCGGCCTGGATGCGGATGTCCAGATTGCCAGCCTCTACCTGCCGTCCGGTGCCGCGCTCAGTGAGAAGCAGGATGAGAAGTACCGCTTCCTCGATGCCTTCTCCGACTACCTGGCGGAACTGGGGGCCAAGGGAAGCGACGGTCACCACGCAGTCATCGGCGGCGACTGGAACATCTGCCACCGCGAACAAGATTTGAAGAACTGGAAGACCAACCGCCGCAAGAGCGGTTTCCTACCACAGGAGCGTGCCTGGATGGACTCGGTCTTCGGCTGCTGGCCCGATGAGGTTCCCCAGGATTCGCAGGTACAGGCCAGCGAAAAGGAGCTGGAATCCGGTGCCTTCTCCGATGGTTCTGTGTGGGAGGCCCCGGCTCTCAATGCAGATCCGGTGTGGTTTGATGTCACTCGCCGTCTGCACCCAGAGGCCGACGGCCCCTGGTCCTGGTGGACCTACCGCGGTAAGGCGTTCGATACCGATGCCGGCTGGCGCATCGACTACCAGGCGGTAACCGAACCAATGCTCAAGCGTGCCGTCAGCTCGGTAGTGGATAAGCCTGCCGCCTACGACCTTCGCTGGACGGACCACGCGCCGGTGATCGTGGAGTACGCCTAAACCCGGCATACGCCTAAACCCGAGCGGACTAGTGTGCTCCGAGGTCAGCGAACTCTGGGATCAACTCCGGCTCGGGAGCGGTTACGAGATGCCGGTTCTGCCGCAACATGGAGGCGATGCCGTCAACGATGGCGTCGGCCCATTTGTCCTGCATAGCGGGGTCGGCCAAATCGCGGGTGAGCTTTTCAGCGCCCACCGCTCCCAGCGATAGCGCAATTGTCGGCGCATGCGGCCGCGAACTCTGGTTCACCGCCACTGCCGGCGCCAGGCCGGTGCGAAACTCGGTTGGCACCCCGTTTGTGCTGTAACTGCTGTGCGGATTGAAACCTCGGTACACCATTCCGTCGCGCACACCCGCCGCCAACTGCCAATCGGCAGGAGCATCGTCCTCAGGTTCGAGAGACTTCACCACAGCGGATACCGAAAAGCCACGATCGCCGATGTTATCCCCAGAAAGAGTCTGGCCCTCTGATGAGCGACCGACGATTAAGGTGGCTGCGCTCGCCGTGTCGTCGGCAAGCGAATGCGCGCCAACGATTGCGCCGCGCTGACGGAGCTTGTCGCTGGCGCGTTGCACGATGCTGTCGATGTGAGCGGAAGTATCCCCACTCAAACGCAGCGCGCGAGGCAGGTCGGCGTTGATAGCCTCGATGGCCTCGCGGCGAGAGTCGACGGTGATGCGCGCGCCGGCGAGCGGATCGACAGCCTCGTCGGGGGAGGGGACGATTGGCTGGCGCGGAGGCATCCACAGCGGATTGGGGCGCGCCGGGCGGTGTGGGGAACTGTTGACAACAGCGTGCAACTCTTCCGGTGAAAACATCTTGTTGACCGCGAAAATCATCACCGAGCTGTTGTGATACACAGGCGTGAGCCCCGGCGCGTGCCATGCCCAGGAACGCATCGACAGCGCCTCCGTGCCATCCGTGTTCACACCCGGCGGGGAACTAATGATGTAGTGCACTCCCAATTTCTTCGCCATGGCATCGAACTCTGGATGTGAGCCCAGCAGGTCAACGTTTATCGGCAGCTTGTTGCTCGCCTCGGCAGTTTTGTCAGAGAAGGAGAAATGGCGGAACAGGGTCGGCAGTCCGGCGATGGCATACATCCACGCAGAACCGTCACGACGGTCATTGAGAATATGCCCCTCAAACGCATGCGGCTGTGCGGACAGCCAATCAATAGCTTCCATGTCCGCAGCGGTCACAAACGTGCTTCCGAAACTCTGGCGAATTGCCTCGCGCTGAGCAGGCCCACTCGCCCAGGTCGCAGGCACAATCGCCAGTGCCGCTACGAGCCCCATCGCCAGCGCAGGATTCCACGACTTGGTCGGCTGATCTCGCTTTGCGACGATCCACTGCGCCACAGCCACAATCGCGACAACGGCAGCCGCGACTGCGTAGCCGACCAGCACTGCGCGCAGAATTCCCATAACCGCCTGCATGCGGTACGGCATGTCGTAGAAGAAAGTGCCAATAAACTTCAGATAGGTGCCGAACGGCTCAGACCAACGGGACTGCGCACTGTCGGACACCACAAAGAGCAGCCCGAAAACCAGCGCCGGCCACGGCGCCCATGGGCTGTCTGGCAGGCGAGAGACCAGCGCCACCACCAGGCCGATGAGCACAAGAACCAGAACAGTCCGGGAAAAGATGGGCTCGTCAGCATAGCGGGAAAAACCGATCAGAGTTCGCCACAGCGATTCGGAGCGGGAAATCTCAATTTGGCCGGTAAAGCCCGCAACGGATTCGCCTTGCCCACTCGCGGACAAAGCCGCCGGGAGAGTCATCACCAGGGCGAGCGCGCCGATAATTAGCGTGCGAACTAGGCCACTGACGCTCGGTTGGGTAATCAACCACAAGCTAACAAAGAGCACGGCAGCAATTGCGCCGGCCGGGTGGGTGATAAACGTGCCAACCAGGGCAAGCGTAGCGGGGACAATATAGCCCCGCATGGTCAAAGCCGCAGCAATCGGCAAAGCGGCCACCGCGAGCAAATACGGCATGGAGGATGTGCGCCAAAGAGCCACCCAAATCTCCGGAAGCATCAGCGTCGCGACGGCAGCTGCGGGACCGGCGTAGGCCGCCCACTTAGAGCCAACTGCGGTGCGGGCTAGCACCGCAGTTGCTGCGGGAACAAGCAGCGCCGGGGCCAAGAACGCAAACACGTTGGAATCGAGGAAAACCGAGCCGGGCAGTAGCCCCGCCACGGCATGCCAGCCGGTGGGGTAGAACATTTCGGCCCCGGTCTCCTGATTCATCAGGTCACCGGCCGCGGTGGGCGAGGCTATTGCATGCTCGTCAATGAACCGGAGGAAGTTGGTATGCCAGAGCATGTCCCAGGCTTCGCGGATAGCGCCGGGGCCGCCGGGGACGTCGTTAAGCACGAGCATGGCGCGCATCGAGCCGACTACCGTGACCCCGGCGACAATCATCGCGGTGACAACGCCGGAATCAAAGCCGTCTTCGGGCGTTGCTCGGGGGACGAATCTGCGTACCAGATAGCCAATAGCACAGAACCATGCCCACATGCCGGCCACGAAGAGCCACGTGTAATCCAGCCCGAGCGCGTGGGACGACCATGCGGAAAAACCAGTCACGCCCAGCATTAATGGTCCTGCCGATGCCAACGCGAGCGTGGGACGTAGCCCACTGACCCAACCGAGAACTGCGCCCGGGACCAGCAGGATGAAGACGGCAACCGCAATGGCAGCGAGCATGGGACTCCTGACGGATAAGAGAATTGAATTAGTCCAATAATACCTGTGGGTTAGTTCGGCACTTGGGACGCGAGCGCCTAAGATTTGAAGAAGGACTGATGGGACTTCAGCCGCTGTAAAGCCCAAGCGCGAATCTGTGCGGGACTTGAAGCGAGCTCGGTGCGGACCCGGAAAGGAGAGGACATCCCCAGTGAAAAACGGCGAGAGCGATAACAAACGGCACCAGATGGCCGATTTGGAAGCCATCGCACGGAGTCTGCAGAACGATCCTGGCACTGCTGTCAATGTCCCAGTGGTCGTGACTTCCGGTGTCATTGTTGCGTTTATCGTGCTGTCTTTTGCCTACGCGTGGCCACTGTGGATTTCCCTCGGACTCATTGTTCTGCTGGGAGCCGTGATGGTCGTGTCCTACACCCGCAGGCCACCCGTAGCTCCGCTCGAGTTGACCCAGGGGGAGCGTGAGCGTGTTCGCCGTGTTCTCTCTGAGCACGGCATCCGCCCAGCAATCACGTTGGTGCGCGCACTGTACCCCGAGGAATCGCCAGCCGCTGCGGCGCGCACCGTCAAATTGCTATCCGATCGAATGCTTGTGGAGCAGCGGGACGAGGGCCGTCGGGGCTAGCTTCTGGCAGCCGGTTTCCTGCAAAAGCCCGCGGTGTGGTCGAAACGGGTACGTCGTCGACTCTCCACTGCGGACCTCGCGCTAGACTTATTGGCTATGAGTGAAAGCAAGGGTCCTGAAGCAACTAATCCTGCACCGAGTGCTCGTAAGCAGCGCGTTCTGTCCGGCATTCAGCCGACCGCAGATTCCTACCACCTGGGCAACTACCTGGGCGCATTGAAGAACTGGATTAATTTGCAGGATGACTTCGACGCTTACTACTTCATTCCAGACCTGCACGCCATCACCGTCGAGCAGAATCCGAAGGAGCTGCGTCAGCGCACTATCGCAGGTGCCGCACAGCTAATTGCACTCGGTATTAATCCGGAGAAGTCGGTGCTCTTCGTGCAGTCGCATGTGCCTGAGCACGCAGAGCTCGGATGGGTGTTGACTTGCTTGACTGGCTTTGGCGAAGCCAGCCGTATGACGCAGTTCAAGGACAAGTCCTCTCGTCAGGGCGCGGAACACACCTCCGCTGGTTTGTTCGCGTACCCCATGCTGATGGCTGCCGACATCTTGCTCTACCGACCACAGCTGGTGCCGGTGGGGGAGGATCAGCGCCAGCACCTCGAACTGACGCGTAACCTGGCGCAGCGTTTCAACTCCCGCTACAAGAAGACCTTCGTGGTGCCGGATCCACACATCATGGAAGGATCCGCGAAGATTTACGACTTGCAGGATCCGACCTCGAAGATGAGCAAATCGGGCGCAAATCCCAAGGGCATTATTAACCTCTTGGACGACCCAAAGGTCTCCGCCAAGCGCATTCGCTCGGCCGTTACCGACAATGACGGAGAGATTCGCTTCGACCGTGAGAACAAGCCGGGCGTTTCCAACCTGCTGGTCATTCAGTCGGCGTTGACCGACAAGCCTGTCGACGAGCTCGTTGCCGGCTACGAAGGCGCTGGCTACGGCCAGTTGAAGGCTGATACCGCAGATGCGCTGGAGGCATTCACCACGCCACTGCGTGCACGCTATGAGGAGCTCATGGCTGATCGCGGTGAGCTGGAACGGATCCTGGCCGAAGGCGCTGACCGCGCCCGTGAAGTTGCCGCCAAGACACTTGCAGATGTGTACGAGCGCGTCGGGTTCCTGAAGGCCGCCAACCGTTAATTCAGTTGTAGACTCTGCGCTTCAGTCTCCGTACCGAAAGCTGGCACGTTAAGGTAGGGGACATGGCAACCTCTACTCAAAAAGATCCGAAGAGAACGGACCGCTATGGCATCGAGCGTGTACACGCCGATGAACCGAGCGCAATCGACCGCCTCCGCGAAAAGTGGGCGTGGTTCGATCACGTTATGCGGATGCAGGAGCGCTACTCCGAGCAGGGCGGCAACTTTTTTGCCGCCGCTGTCACGTACTTCTCCGTGCTGTCGATTTTCCCCCTAATCATGACGGCATTTGCCATCCTCGCGCTTGTGTTGCGTGGAAATGAGCAGCTGCTTGAACAAATCCAGTCCGCTATCACCGACTCCATCGATGGGTCGATGGGCGACACCATCAACGCAATTATCGAAGGCGCGATCGATCAGGCCGGTGGCGTCTTCACCGTCGGTTTCATTGCCACCCTGTGGTCGGGTCTTGGTTGGATGGGCAACCTCTCCAACGCAGTGACACAGCTGTGGAAGCGCCCGCTGGGCGCTAGCAACTTCGTAATCGGAAAGGTTCGCGACCTGCTGCGTCTGCTGGGCATGCTGGTTATGATTCTGCTGACCTTCGCTGTCACCGCAGCCGGCTCTTCCGGACTGACCCAGTCCCTTCTGGACAAGATTGGTCTGGCCCATGTCCCGGGAATCACCATCATTGCGGGATTGATTGCCATCGCCATTGGTCTCGTCGCCAACTGGCTGCTGTTCTTCTGGATGCTCGCTTTCCTGCCGCGCGGGGGCGCCCCGTTCCGCTCTGCGGCAAAGGGTGCGATTATCGGTGCGTTTGGCCTTGAGGTTGTCAAGCAGCTCGGTAGCGTTTTCTTCTCCAACGCCCTGTCGAACCCGGCCGGTGCAGTTTTCGGTCCGGTCATCGGTCTGATGGTCGTCTTCTACCTCATCTGGCGCATCACTATGTACGCCACCGCTTGGACTGCGACGACCGAAGAAGCGCTTGCCGACGAGGAGCTGGATGCACCTGCTCCTGCTGTCATTAACGTCCGTGCGGAAGCGGCCAACCCGTCCGGATTGAACCGCCTGCTCGGTTCGAAATAATTAGCCGCGATCGCGTTTGCCGAAGCGGTAGGTGACCATCGCAATCAATGCGATGACACCTACGACGGCAGCGCTGACAGTAATTTTTAGCCCGGTTCCTGTTGACTCGTCGTCCAGGATATCGGGCAATTTTTCTACCAACTTATCCTCAGTCGCTTCCGCTTCGAGGACACCGACAGAGCTGTCCTGCGGTGCCGCGAAGCCGGCGTCGAGAAGCGATGCCGCCTGCTCCCAGGGGCGCGGTGAATCCTCAATAGTGGCGTCGAGAACGATGACGCCGAGACGACGGCCGTCGCGCTCAGCCACCCCAGCGAAGGTATGACGGGCATCATCGGTAAAACCGGTTTTGCCTCCAAGGGCGCCGGGGTAGTCCTGGGCAATCAGCTGATTGTCGTTGGCGATTTCGAAGTCATCGACCTTGAGAGCCTTGTCACCGGGGATAGTGGCCAGGCGGGTGGCCGAGAGCTTGCGATAGGTCTCATTGTTGAATGCGTGCTGGAAGAACAGTGACATGTCGTATGCCGACGTCATCTGTCCCGGAGCATCGAGACCAGTCGGGTTGACCACTCGCGTATCCGTCGCCCCCAACTTCTTTGCCAGGGCATTGACCTTCTCGGTGGTCTTATCCATGCCACCAAGTTCGCGGGCCAAGGCGTGACCGGCGTCGTTGCCGGAATTGAGCAACAGGCCAGTTAGGAGCGTTTCTACCGAGTAGTTCACGTCCTCGACAATGCCGACACGAGAGCCCTCCATGTTCGCGTCCTCGAAGGTCGCCTTGACTGGGGTGTCGAGCTTCAAATCCTCGATTGCCTCCATCGCCAGCAGCACCTTAATAATCGATGCCGGACGGTAGCGGCCGTGAGGGTCCTTCGCCGCAAGGACATCGCCGGATTTCAAATCGAACACCGTCCATGCAGAGGCGGAGAGGTCCTTCGGAACGTCAAAACCCTCACCGCTGACAATGCCGCAGGCGGACATCTTGCTACCTCCAGCCGGCTTTTGGGGAACCGGAAGTGGAGCGGGAGATGTTTCGCCGGGAGCCGGAACCTCCGAGGAATCCACTGGTGCTGGTGGAAGGGTCTTGTAGGGGCAGCCCTCCGTGTCACGGATCTCAGGTGCGGGACCGACAATCGGGGCGTCGTCGGTAAGCGAGGTGCTCTGTGCCATGGCTGCGGGTGCGGTGCTCGGCAGAAGCATTGCGCTGGTAGCTAGCAGCGTAACGGCAGACGAGAAGCGGTGAGAGGGAAACATGATGAAATAAGGGTAGTAAAACGTCACCCGAAATGACGTATTCGTCGTGTGTGGATGGGGGAAAACGGGGGAGCGGAAGCCTTTGTACAAAGCAGAATTACGATTCACCGGCAGTGAAGTAGAAGCGGAGGGCACAGTACCGATAGTCTGGCCATTATGACTAATTCTTTGCACAGTGATGCTCAGTCTCTGGACACACAGTCTTCGGCATCGAATCTCGATGAGATGCGCAAGGTTGTCGCCAGCCTGCCCAAGGTACTGCTTCACGATCACCTCGATGGCGGCCTGCGCCCGCAGACCGTTATCGACCTGGCCGCGGACTGCGGTTACACCGATCAGTTGCCCACCACCGACGTGGATGAACTGGAGAAGTGGTTCATTGGCACCGGCAACTCTGGCTCGTTGCCGAGCTACCTGACCGCCTTCGCGCACACCTGCGCCGTCATGCAGACCGCTGAGTCGCTGACGCGCGTTGCGCGTGAGGCCGTCGAGGATCTGGCCGCCGACAACGTCGTCTACGCTGAGCTGCGCCTGGCTCCGGAAAACCATTTGGAAAAGGGCCTGGATATGCAGGCTGTCATCGACGCGCTGGTCGAAGGCCTGGCGCAGGGTGAAGCCCATGCCGCCGCTGAGGGAAAGCACATCACCGCACGTCTGCTGGTCTGTGCGATGCGCCAGAATGACAATTCCAAGGAAGTCGCACAGCTGGTCATCGACAACTACGGGAAGAACTCCGACGGGTACGTTGTCGGTTTTGACATCGCTGGACCGGAAAACGGCTTCCCACCGGCTAACCATGCCGAAGCATTCACCATGCTGCGGGAAAACCTCATTCCGGTCACCATTCACGCAGGTGAAGACGCCGGTGTCGATTCGTTGCAGGATGCTGTCGTGCAAGGTGCTCGCCGCCTGGGTCACGGCGTGCGCATCTACGAGGACTTCGGTGCTTCCCTCGAGGGCATCGAATGCCAGGAGGTTGCCTCCGCTATTCGTGACCGCCAGATTCCGCTGGAAATCTGCCCGACCTCCAATGTTCAGACTGGTGTTTGTGACAGCGTTGCGGATCACCCGTTCTCGCTTCTCGACGATATGAGTTTCGCCTGCACGGTCAACACGGATAACCGTCTGATTGGTGCGACTTCCATGACCCGGGAGTGCATGGAGTTGGTGGAGAACTTCGGTTACGGCTACAGCGAGCTGTTCGAACTGACCTCGAATGCGCTAAACAATGCATTCGTGGATCTGCCGACCCGCGAGCACATCATGGACACCATTATTTACCCCGCTTACCTGCAGCTTATCGACAACAGCGACGAGGACATCGAAACTGATGTCAACGGTGCGGGTTTCGGTGCCGAAGATGAGCTGAACCTGACGCTGGACTAGCCAGCGCCGGCCAGCTTTGCTGGGAGGAGCTAGATCTTGGTCGTGAACCGAGCGGCCAAGTCCTTCTCCAGCTGCCTCCAGCCCTCGGCCTCATCGTCGTAAGGCGGAACTGGCTCGGACATTTCTCCGGTGTCCAGCAGGAAGTTCAGCAGCCACTGCAGCTGCTGGTTGCCCGCCAGCACTTCGTTCACGGCATCATCGCCAGCCCAGTCAGCGGTGTCTGCGAGTAGCTCGTACGCGCGGGCGAGCTGGGCGGTGTCCACGGCGTTCGGGCCCTTTTCAATGTCCTCGGCCAGACCGGTAAACGAGTACTCATTGTCCTCGTGCACCACGGCCTCTAGCTCACCTGCGTTGGCGGCGGTGATGATCTCATCCCACGTCGTCAGCGCCGACATGTCGTGATGCTTGTGCTCCAGCAGCCAACGCACCATCGTGCGGGGCTGTGAGAACGTGTGAATCTCACCGGCGCTGCCCAGGAATAGCGGGCGACGCCCCATGTAACAACGCAAGGTGTAGAGCGTGCGGCCAGCGATGGAGATCTTGATCGGGTCGATGCCAGCGTTGGCCCACACCGTCTGATCGTACGGATCGCCGGCGGTCTCCTCTGCGGACTTCTTTTCCTCTTCGCGCTTCTTCTCCGCTGCTTCACGACGCTCACGCTCCGCGGCCTCCGCTTCCTTTAATGCGGCTGCAGCAGCGGTTTCAGACTCTTCATCGATGCTCGGAGTATTTGCGCCGATGGCGTCGATAGCGTCAATGCAATTGTCCCAGTTGGTCAAGATGACATTGCCGATAGCCGACCACTGAGCGGCGCCACTGCCCTGGAAGTGATCAGCACCATTTTGTGTGGCAGCCAGGACAGAGTGAGAGGCGAACATCTGGTTGATTGGAGTGAGATCCGCGATTGCACCAATCGAGCGAGTGATGGCAAGAATGCGATCTGCGCGCGAAACATGGTCGTAGTCGGCCCGGCCGGCCAGAATCTCTGGCAGCCCAATCAGGTCATAGCGGTGGCGTGGCGCCGCGATGGCAGCTCCCGGTAGCTGCTGGTTGAAGTTGCGCCAGCTGGGGTGCTGCGTGAAGTCGTGAGGAGCATCCGACTGTAGGAAAGCCAGGAGCTTTGCCGCCGATGAGAACAAATAGATGTCATCACCGCGGCCGAGCAGAGCCTGCCACTCGGAGCCACCCTCACGCCAGCTTGGAGCCCACAACGTGTAAAAGGTGCCCGAGGTCAGCTCGAGTTCGATAGGAACGATGCCTTTCCTGGCCATAGTTTTCGTCGCAGCCCTTCTGCTTGTCGGTGATTATTAAAACTCAAAAATTGTCATACCTGCAGCGCCCCCACCGGGTGGCAAGTTTGCGTATTCCTATCTTAGAAGTTTTACGACGCAGATACCCACCGCACTATCCGGTCGGACGGTAGAACCCCTTAAACGGCATGCCGATGTTGGTCGTACGCACGGGGTTTACCTGCACCGGATCGCCCGCTTCGACCATCTTTCCGTCACCGATAACCATGGCGACATGGCCGTCCCACACTGCAAGATCGCCAGGTAGCAGTTCATCCTGGCTCACCTGTCTGCCGACGGCCTGTGCTTCTGCCGTGCGGGGAATATCAACACCAGCTTGCCCGTAGGCCCAGTGCGTTAAGCCTGAACAATCGAGCGCCTGCCCCGGAGTATTTCCGCCCCAACCATAGGGCGTTCCGACGGCACTGAGTGCAGCCTTCACCGCAGCTTGGGCTTCTGGTGTGGGCGCGCCAGCCCCCGCATCCGCAGGCACCGGCGCGCCGCCCGAATCGGACGACGCCTCCGAACCATCTGCAGTGTCGGCAGCGCTAGCCGATCCTGGGGTGTTCGTAGACGTAGAAGCGAGGGCGGCTTGAGTGGTACCTGGGCCCTCCAACTGTGTCGGGCGAGGTGGGGCAGGGGTGTCCACCGCGGTGCTTGCCTGCTGTACCAGCGACTGCACCAGAGGTCGCAGTTCTTGCTCTAGTTTCATGAGCCGCGCAATGGCCTGCGAGATCGCGGAACTGGCCGCTGAGACGAGGCTGGCACCGGTCGCGACGAGACCAGCGGGCCCCGCAGCCGTCGCAGTCAACGAGCCCATGGCGGAAGTGACAAAATCCATGGCAATCCGGGCCAAATCAGTGGCCGCTGACATTACTGCGGCCAGGCCCTTGGCAATGTCACTGTCAATGGTTCCGGCGCGAGTTTCCAAGTCGGCTGCCGCATTTGCAGCCCGTTTGAGACTTGTTCCTGCGGCGCCTGCTCCGGAGCCAGCACCATCGCCCCAGTTGCGGTCAACGGAATCTGCCACTGAGCGCCAGGCAGTACTCGCGGCGGGGATTGCGGCCCCAGCAAGTCCTGCCAGTGCGGGTGCGATGGCAGGATTTAGCTGTTGTGCAATCGCGCTGGGGACCTCCGTAAGTAGATTGGTGGGAAGCATCACGCACCGCCCATTCCGCGAGTTTCAACGGCGCCCATTTTCGGTGAGATGGACTGCAACGCATGCGCGCCGGCATCTTCAGCAGTGGACACCGCAGAGACAAGAGCGTTCAGTGCACGAGCAGCGTTGGTGCCGTACTCATTCAGCTCAGCCACATGCTCATGTTGGCGCTGTAGAGCAGTGGCTGCAGCGTGACAGAAGGGGCCGGCAAACGGGACGTCGCCAAGCGAGAGCAGTGCGCTGATGCCTAAGTCAGTGTCGCTGACCTGCTGCGACAATGCGTCAAGGCGCGTGGCATTGGCAGAAATAAGCTCAGGCACCAGCGTAAAGACTGAGTCATTCCCGCTAGTGGCCGGAGAGAGAAACGAATGGCTGTGGGGACTGTGTGGTGATGGACGGGACAACGTTTACGGCCTCTCTAGGAAATTCGCGTGTGGTTAAACACTCAGTGCCGTGGCAGAACGGCTAGCGGGGTTCGGACGGCGACTGAGCGGCAAGTGGTTTGGTAGTAAGCGGGCTTACACAAATGGGGCGCAGTAAAAAGCCCTCGTATTGTTAGGCGCGAAAAAGGCCGATTCGGTTCCATATTTTTTTTGGGCAACGCGTTTTCAGAAATTTGCTTTTGCCGGCACCAGAGCGGCAAAAGCAAAGCAATGTATTTTGGAAGGCATGGAGATTACCGTTGTCAACCATCCCTTGGCACAATCACGTTTGACCATTCTGCGCGACGCGCGCACTGATAACGCGGGCTTCCGTGCGGCACTCGCCGATCTGGGCGCAATGCTGATTTACGAGGCAAGTCGAGAGCTGCCCGTCGATAACTTCGATGTTCAGACCCCAATCACCACCGCGCCGGGTTACCGTCTGCAGGATCCGCCGATTATTGTTCCCGTCATTCGTGCGGGGCTTGGCATGATCGACCCGTCACTGTCGATGATTCCGGATGCGCAGGTGGGCTTTATTGGCTTGGCTCGTAATGAGGAAACCCATGAGCCGGTGCCGTACCTCGAGGCGCTGCCGGAGGATCTGTCCGGGCGCACTGTCTTCCTGGTCGACCCAATGCTGGCAACCGGCGGTTCACTGCTGCATGCCCTGAAGCTGTTGGTGGATCGCGGCGCGGACAACATCACGGCCGTGTGCATCATTTCTGCACAGCAGGGTGTCGACGCCTTGACGGAATCCGGTTTCCCGGTGCGTCTTGTCACCACTGTGGTGGACCCGGATCTTAACGAGGATGCCTACATTGTGCCGGGGTTGGGAGATGCGGGCGACCGCCTCTACGGTCCCCGCAACATTGATCTTTAAATTGATCTCTTAGGCAGTTCCCCAGGCTTCTGCCGCGTACTTCTTGACGACCTCGTTGTCCTTGGTCACAAGAACTCCGTCGGGGGACATCTGGTACTTGTACGAGCCGTTTTGTGCAACAACGCGGTCGCCCTCATCGACGATGATGTCCATCGATCCGGAACCCTGTGGTGTATCCGAGCGGTAGTACTTCTCGCCGGAGCGCGTCTCACAAGCAGCAGCCTTAATTCCCTGTTCAGCGGCGATAACAGCAAAGGCGCGGTCACCGTTGTCGCAGCGTGCGGAGCTGCCCACGAAGCCCAGGCCGTCTAGGTCGGAGCGGCCAGTGCCGAAGTCCTGTCCCTCCGGAGCTGATGTCGGCTCTGAGCTCGTCGTCGTGGATGGCGAAGACGTGGTGCTCGGCGTCGACGACGAGGACGATGTCGAAGTGATCGGTGTGCTTGACGACGTCTCGGAGGACTTCGACGTAGTTGTGGTCGTGGTGGTCGTCTTGCTCGTAGAAGTCGAACTCGTCGAGGACGGCGGTGTCGAACTGGGCGGCGTCGGCTGCGAGGAGGAGGGGACCTCCGGACGCTGGGGCTCATCACTATTGTTCAGCGACAGGCCGATGGCGATGCCGATGACGACCACGAGTGCGGTGGCCACGATGATGATGGGGATGCTGAGAGACTTAGGTGTGCCATTGCCGGACATGCCTATTATCATCGCAGACTTCCTCAAAATGTGAAACATCTGATAATTGAAGGGGTCAAAGTTAAAGAAGTGACTCCTGGTCATGTGTACGTCTGGCGCTGACATTCAAGCGCGTGCCGGCCACTGCTGTCGCTGGCGCAGTCGTCGGTAGGCCTCTTGTTACGGCCTGCCGGTGGAGTGCTTACACTGGAGAGTTGTGATTGAGGAGTTTATTAAGCACTGGTGGGCCGAGCACGCGAACGAGATTCTCGAGTGGCGGCGTCATCTTCATGCGCACCCAGAGCTATCTCACATGGAGCACGCCACCACGGCTTTTGTGGAGGAGAAGCTGCGTGCTGCAGGGCTGAAACCAGTGCTGTTTCCCAACACCGGCTTGATGGTCGACATTGGTGAAGATGAACTCGCCGGTAGCGAAGCCGGAGGTGAATTGCCGGGGCGTCTCGCTTTCCGCGGCGATATAGACGCGCTTCCAATTACAGAGACCACGGGGCTGGAGTTTGCCAGCACCAATGACGGTGTCATGCATGCCTGCGGGCATGATTTCCACACCGCGATCACGCTCGCGACGGCACTGGCTATGGCTGAGTACCACGAAAAGCACACGTTGCCGACGCCGCTGCGTTTCATTTTCCAACCCGCCGAGGAGGTCATGGTTGGCGGTGCACCCGAGGTTATCGCTGCCGGTGCGCTCAATGGCGTTGAGCGTATTTTTGCCGTCCACTGTGAGCCGAAGCTGCGCGTCGGTCACGTCGGTGTTCGAACCGGTGCCATCACCTCTGCGGCCGACACGTTGGAGATTCAGGTGCATGGCCCGGGCGGGCATACCTCCCGTCCGCAGATGACAGCCGATGTTGTCTATGCACTGGGCAAATTGATTGTCGATTTGCCCGGCTTGCTGTCGCGACGCGTCGACCCGCGCACCGGCACGGTGCTCACGTTCGGCTCCGTTCACTCCGGGTATGCGCACAACGCGATTCCGTCGGAAGGCAGCGTCAGTGGCACCCTGCGCACCGCGGACATCAAGACCTGGCGCGACATCGATCCACTGGTCCGCGAACTCATTGAACAAGTCCTCGCCCCGACCGGCGCAGCGTGCACCATCAATTACGAGCGTGGCGTGCCGCCTGTGCTTAACGACGAATACTGCACCGCCCTGATTGCGGAAGCAGTGCGACGAGTAGACGAGAATGCTGTCATTCAGGCCCCACAGTCGTCCGGTGGCGAGGACTTCGGTTGGTATCTCGAGCACGTCCCGGGTGCGATGGCCCGATTGGGCTGCTGGTCCGGTCGCGGAGACAAGCACGATTTGCACCGAGATGACCTAATCGTGGACGAGCGTTGCCTGGGCGTTGGTGTGAAACTCTTCGCTGGCATTGTTGCTCGCTACGAGGACGGCGCGCAGTCAACCATGACTGTCCGTTAGACTATGGGGGCAAAGCGGGGAAAATGCCTCCCGCGGTAATTACATTGTGATATCCACGGCAAATTTGGAGGATTTGTGGCACAGAGGATCGTAATCATTGGCGGCGGCCCAGCCGGCTACGAAGCAGCGCTGGTTGGCGCCAAGTACGGTGCTGAAGTCACTGTGGTTGAGGATGCCGGGATGGGCGGTTCTTCCGTCCTGTGGGATTGCGTTCCCTCTAAGGCCTTCATCGCGGCGACGGGCGTTCGTACCGATATGCGCCGTGCGGACGAGATGGGTCTGCGTCCGGACTTTTCCCAGCGCAAAATCGACTTCACTGCGGTCAACGAGCGCGTTAAGCGCCTGGCACAGCAGCAGTCCGACGATGTTCGCGCGCAGATGGAGCGTGAGGGCATCAAGATGCTGCAGGGCCGCGGTCGCCTCGATGACCACGACCCGGGCCGTGTAACTCACTACGTCACTGTTGACTTGCTCGAGGGCGGCGAGGTCACTCTTGAAGCCGACCTGGTGCTGGTCAGCACCGGTGCGTCCCCGCGCATTCTGCCGGGTGCGATTCCTGATGGTGACCGTATTCTGACCTGGCGTCAGGTTTACGAACTGGAGGAGCTGCCGGAGCACCTCATTGTGGTCGGTTCCGGTGTGACTGGCGCTGAGTTCGTATCCTCGTTCACCGAGCTGGGTGTGAAGGTCACCATGGTCGCCTCGCGTGATCGCATCCTGCCGCACGAGGATGCCGACGCTGCAGATGCCCTGGAGGAGGTCCTGCTGGAGCGCGGTGTGGACGTTGTTAAGAACGCCCGCTGTGATCTTGTCGAACGCACGGAGGACGGCGGCGTTCGCGTCGTCACTTCCGACGGCCGTGAGGTCTTCGGCTCCCACGCGTTGATGACCGTCGGTTCGATTCCTAACACCGCGGATATGGGACTGGAAGCCAGCGGCGTAAAACTGACTCCGTCTGGCCATATTCACGTTGACCGTGTTTCCCGTACCAACGTGCCGGGTATCTACGCTGCCGGTGACTGCACCGACTTGTTCCCGCTGGCTTCCGTTGCAGCTATGCAGGGCCGTATTGCGATGTACCACGCCCTCGGTGAAGGCGTATCTCCGATTCGCCTGCGCACCGTTTCGTCGGCAGTGTTCACTCGCCCGGAGATTGCGACTGTCGGTGTCTCCCAGGCTCAGATTGAGTCCGGTGAGGTCTCCGCTCGCGTTGAGGTTTTCCCACTGGCAGGTAACCCGCGTGCGAAGATGCGCTCGCTGCGCCACGGTTTCGTCAAGCTGTTCTGCCGTAAGAACTCCGGCATGATTATCGGTGGTGTGGTGGTCGCTCCGACCGCCTCGGAGCTGATTCTGCCAATTGCGGTGTGTGTTTCCAACCAGCTCACCGTCGATGACCTGGCAAGTTCCTTCTCTGTCTACCCGTCGCTGTCTGGCTCGATTACTGAGGCTGCTCGTCAGCTGATGGCACACGACGATCTGGACTAATACTGGTATCGCGACTGGCAGCATGACCGGTCGTATTCATACTTAAAAAGCCGAGCCCCGAAAGTGGGGCTCGGCTTTTTAAGTACTTAGCTTGTTAATTACTTGCCGGAAAGCTCAGCGTACTTAGCGGTGACTTCCTCAACCGACGGATTCGTGGCGTGCACGCCATCGGAGTACAGCACAGTCGGAACAACGCGGTTGCCATCATTGACGGACTCAACCCACTTCGAAATGTCGTCGTGCTTTTCGACATCCCAAGCCTCAAACGGAGTGCCGTTTTCCTTCAGGCCAGCAATAAGGTTCTGGCAGAAAGGGCACCAGGACGCAGCGTAAATGGTCACGTGTTCGGTGGTCTGTGGAGTCTTCACATCAGTCATACTTAGGTCAACGCGCGGACCAAGGCCGATATTCCATTGAGCAATACTTTCGCCGGGCAGTAGTCCCGCCTCAGAGCTTTGCTGGACAGGCTTCCAAACTAATCCTCTAGACGCCGCCACGTGCAGAAGCGGTAGCGTAGGCCGGTCGTTGACGTCTGCCACGGGCCATCCTCGACGCGAACCCAGTCGTAGAGGTCAGGAGCCATGACTGGTACCGGGACGCTGACATCAGTATCAATGTCAGTGACCACGCATTCGTCGGCAAGCGAAAGTGCATCGCGATAGACACGCCCGCCTCCGAGAATCCAAGCCGCGGGCGCGTCGGCGACGGCTGCGAGCGCGGCTTCGAGGCTGGTTGCGGACTCGGCGCCGGGGAAATCGGACACGGAGCGTGAAAGGACGATGTTTCGACGACCGGGGAGTGGGCGGAACTTGGGATTCAGCGAGTCCCACGTGCGACGCCCCATGATGACCGGTGCGCCCATCGTCGTTGTTTTGAAATGCTGAAGATCTTCAGGCAGATGCCAGGGCATAGTCGCACCGTCGCCGATAATGCCGGCCCGAGACTGCGCCCAAATCATCCCTACAAATGGGGGCCTTGCGCTGGTGGAAGCGGTGGACTCGTTCATGTCGACACTCACCTTTCGCTGACTTAGACAGCCACCTGACCGCGAATCAGAGGATGCGGGTCGTAGCCGATGACCTCAATGTCCTCGTAAGCGTAGTCGAAAATGCTGTCGGCCTTCCGAAGCTTCAGCGTGGGGTAGGGGCGTGGCTCACGGGAGACCTGCAGTTCGCACTGTTCAATGTGGTTGTCGTAGATGTGGCAATCACCACCGGTCCAGATGAACTCGCCAACATCCAAGCCCGCCTGCTGCGCCATCATGTGCGTCAACAGTGCATAGGAAGCGATGTTAAATGGCACGCCTAGGAACATGTCCGCGCTGCGCTGGTAGAGCTGGCAGCTGAGCTTGCCATCTGCGACGTAGAACTGGAACAGCAGATGGCACGGCGGCAGCGCCATATTGGAAATCTCGGAGACATTCCAGGCGCTGACGATGTTGCGGCGGCTATCAGGGTTGGACTTCAGAGTCTCCAGCGCTTGTCCGATCTGATCGATGTGGTGCCCATCTGGAGTGGGCCAAGAGCGCCACTGCACGCCATAGACCGGACCGAGGTCGCCGTTGTCGTCTGCCCACTCGTCCCAAATAGTCACCCCATGATCCTGGAGCCACCGGACGTTTGAATCGCCGCGGAGGAACCACAGCAGCTCGTACACGATGGACTTCAGGTGCACCTTCTTAGTGGTGATCAGTGGGAAGCCCTCGCTCAGATCAAAGCGCAGCTGGCGGCCGAACACTGAGCGAGTGCCCGTGCCAGTGCGGTCTGATTTAGCTGCTCCGTCAGCGAGAATTTCGCGTAGCAAATCCTCGTACGGAGTCTTAATGCCCTGATGAGCCTGTGTCGTGATGTCAGTGGAGTCGGTCATAGCCGCCCTAGCTTACCTACTTCTGCTCTTGATCCTTGAATTCCTTCACCAGTGCCAGAATCTCCTCCGACAGGTCCGGTCGGCAGAACAGCATATCCGGCAGGAAAGTATCGACATTATTGTAGGTCGGCGCGGAGCCGTCTAGGCGGCTGACAAAAAGTCCTGCGGATTTAGCGACACCAACCGGCGCTGCCGAGTCCCACTCGTACTGACCACCGTCGTGGATGTAGGCGTCGTAGTCACCGAGCAGCACGTGCATTGCCTTCGCACCAGCGGAGCCCATCTCCACCAGCTCCATGCCTAGCTTGTCAGCGACGTACTTCGCCACAGCCGGTGGGCGAGTACGCGATACGACAATCTTGCCCGCACGCGGCCCCTGCACAGCCTTGGCCTCACCCGTGTGGAAAACCTGGCCGTGATCCGGCAGACCAACAGCAGCGTGGGTCGGCTGACCGTCCTCTACTAGAGCGACATGAACTGCCCAGTCCTGGCGCCCCGAAGCGAACTCACGCGTGCCATCGAGTGGGTCAATAATCCACACCCGCTTTGAGTCCAGGCGCTCACGGTTATCCGCGGCTTCCTCCGACAGCAGTCCGTCGTCCGGACGGTGCTGCTCTAGTACGCGGGCAATCCACTCCTGTGCCAGTGCGTCGCCGGCATCTCCCAGAATGCGGCCACGCAGCAGGCCTACGTTGCGGACACCCTTGAGAATTTCACTGGCGCCCACGGCAAGTCGATAGGCAAGAACATCATCTTCAATGTAGGCAGACATGACTTAGATACTATTCGCTTTTTCCCGACCCCGCTTTACGACGGGATGCCGCGCCCCATCCTCACCGCAACCGAGTGGCCCCATGGGCTCAATGCCTGACTTTGGGCAGGCGTTAGGTGAGCTGCGCTATCTCCAGAGGCCGACTACACATCCTGACTACACTCGGTGGCATGAAGACCTTGCTTAATATCATTTGGCTGTTGTTCGGTGGCCTGTGGCTAGCCTTGGGCTACATTTTCTTCGGCGTTCTTGCCTGTATTTTGATTGTGACAATTCCTGCTGGCGTGGCCTCGTTCCGCATGGCTTCTTATGCACTGTGGCCGTTCGGGCGCTCTGTGGTGGAGCGTTCCGGTCGGGGCGCGGTCGGTGCCGTTAGTGCCGGTGTGATGAATGTCATCTGGTTCCTCATCGCCGGTCTGTGGCTGGCCATCGGCCACATCATGACTGCGGCGGCGCAGGCAGTCACCATTGTTGGAATTCCACTGGCGGTGGCCAATGTCAAGATGATTCCGGTGACCTGCTTCCCATTTGGCAAGGAGATCGTTAAGGGCTATCGCGCTGACGGTTACGCGGTGAAGATTTAGAGGGATACAAATAACAAAAGTCCGCCCGCAGCGAGAATCAGTTCAAGCCGAAGGCGGACTCTTAGCTATCTAGGCCAATTGGCCAGAAGACGTTAGCGCTTGTCGCGGTACCACGTCAGCAGCGCATCGGTAGAAGCGTCGCCAGAATCAGGCGCCACTTCACCGGTAACTGCAGGCAACAGGTAACCAGCCTGCTGCTTGCCCAGCTCGACGCCCCACTGGTCGAAGGAGTTCAGGCCCCAGACAATGCCCTCGACAAAAGTAATGTGCTCGTAAAGTGCAATCAGCGCACCGACAGCGTCCGGGGTCAGTTCCTCAGCCATGATGGTCGTAGTCGGACGGTTACCCGGCATGACCTTGTGCTCCACGAGCTCCTCTGCAATGCCCTCTGCGCGAATTTCTTCTGCGGTCTTACCGAAGGCCAGCACCTTGGTCTGTGCGAAGAAGTTACTCATCAGCAGGTCGTGCATGGAACCTTCGCCAGATGCCGTCGGCAGATCCTGGCGTGGGCGGGCAAAGCCGATGAAGTCAGCCGGAACCAGGCGAGTTCCCTGGTGAAGAAGCTGGAAGAAAGCGTGCTGGCCGTTCGTTCCCGGCTCACCCCAGAAGATTTCTCCGGTGTTGTAGTCCACCCTCTTGCCGTCGGTACGCACGGACTTACCGTTCGATTCCATGGTGAGCTGCTGAAGGTACGCCGGGAAGCGAGAGAGATCCTCGGAGTAGGGCAGTACGGCATGCGACTGGGCGTCGAGGAAGTTTGAGTACCAGACATTCAGCATGCCCATCAGTACCGGCACGTTCTGCTCCAGCGGAGCGTTGAGGAAGTGCTCATCCATTGCTCGGAAGCCCTGCAGGAAGCGCATGAAGTCCATCGGGCCAACGACTGCCATGATGGACAGGCCGATGGCGGAGTCGACGGAGTAGCGGCCGCCGACCCAGTCCCAGAAGCCAAACATGTTCTCAGTGTCGATGCCGAATTCGGCGACCTTTTCGGCATTCGTGGAAACGGCAACAAAGTGCTTGGCGACGGCTTCTTCGCTACCCAGCTGCTGGATAAGCCAGCGGCGAGCTGCGTGAGCGTTGGAGAGCGTCTCCTGCGTGGTGAAGGTCTTGGAAGCGACAATAAACAGCGTGGACTCCGGATCGACCTCATCCAGAACCGCCTGCAGGTCAGATGGGTCAACATTAGAGACAAAGCGGGCATCAATGCCGGCAGTGGCGTAGGTGCGCAGCGCCTTGGTCACCATTGCCGGGCCCAAGTCGGAGCCACCGATGCCGATGTTCACCACAGTCTTAATAGTGTGACCCGTGTATCCCAGCCAGTCTCCACTGCGGAGGCTGCGAGCGAAATCGCGCATGCGGCCGAGCACCTCATGCACGTCGGCAGCGACATCCTGGTCGCCGACGGTCAGATTTTCCTCTGCTGGCAGGCGCAGCGCTGTGTGCAGCACGGAGCGGTTTTCAGTGGTGTTGATCTTGTCACCGCGGAACATCTTCTCGCGTGCTTCTTCGATTCCAGCTGCACGAGCGAGCTCAACCAGCTCGGCAAAACCGTCGAGGCACATCAAGTTCTTGGAGAGGTCAACGTGGAGAGTTCCAGCATCGAAAGTCAGCTTCTCAGCGCGGCCTTCTTCAGTTGCGAAGAGCTCACGCAGCGAGGTGCCGCGGACGTTGTCCACGCGCTTAGCCAGCTGAGCCCACTGCTCGGTTCCAGTGATATCTACAGTCATTCCTGCTCCCAGGTAATTTTTGACGAAATGCACTTTATACATCCCCAGACTAGTTGCGTTTTGGCGCTCTCGCCGGGCGGCTGGATTCGACCAGGCGTGACCACAATCTGCCAGCAACTCGAGTCCGCTGTGCTTATGCGTCGCCCCATCCGCCACCTACGAGCCCCTAGCCCGCTTCAGCAAAGGCACCTACCCTGGAAAATATGACTGACTTCACTCCTGATTACGACAGCATTCTCAAAGACGTTCCCACAGGCCTCCTCATCGGCGGTGAGTTCCGTCCTGCGTCGAATGGCGAGACCTTCGACGTAATTAATCCCGCCACAGATAATCCGCTGGTCAAGGTCGCTTCTGCCACTGAAGAGGACGCGAAGCGGGCGCTTGACGACGCCGTCGCCGCCCAGAAGGAGTGGAAGGCAACCCCGCCCCGCAACCGCAGCGAGATTCTTTACCGCGCATTTGAACTCATCCGTCGGGATGCAGACAAGTTGGCCCAGCTGCAGTCCCTGGAGATGGGCCGTGCGCTGCCGGATTCCAAGGCCGAGGTCGGCTACGGTGGCGAGTTTTTCCGTTGGTTCGCTGAGGAGGCTGTGCGTATCTCCGGCGATTACCGAATTTCTCCGAGCGGAACCTCGCGCGTCGCGGTGATTAAGCAGCCGGTCGGCCCGGTTTTGGCTATTACGCCGTGGAATTTCCCGCTGGCTATGGGGGCCCGCAAGATCGCCCCGGGACTCGCCGCCGGCTGCCCGGTCATTATTAAGCCCGCGTCCAAAACTCCGCTGACCATGCTCTACCTGGGCAAACTGCTTATCGAGGCCGGTGTCCCCGCAGGCGTGATCTCCGTGCTGCCGACGGGGCACTCCTCCAATGTCTCGGCCCTGCTTTCCGATGACCGCCTGCGCAAGTTCACCTTCACCGGTTCCACCGAAGTTGGCCAGATGCTCGCTGGGAAGGCCGCGGAAACCTCGATGAAGGTCTCCCTTGAACTCGGCGGAAATGCTCCGTTTGTCATTCTCTCTGATGGCGATGTCGATAAGGCTGTACAGGCAGTCAGTGACGCCAAACTCCGCAATGGCGGCCAGGTGTGCATCGCCCCGAATCGCTTTATTGTTCATGAAGCCAAGAAGGATGCGTTCGTCGAGGGCGTCGTCAAGCGTTTTGCGGAACTGAAGTTGGGCGAGGGCACCGACCCTGCGACGGACCTTGGGCCACTCGCGCTGCGCGATCAGCAGGAAAAGGTTCGTGATCTGGTTGATGATGCGATCAAGCGCGGTGCGAAGGTCGAGTGCGGCGGCAAGATTCCAGATCTCGGCGGCGCGCTTTCCGACGGCTACTTCTTCGAACCCACAGTTCTGACAGATGTGCCCGAGGATGCGGATATTGTCTGCGAAGA
The DNA here is from genome assembly GCF_024580435.1 of Corynebacterium sp. 5QC2CO. Taxonomy (NCBI): domain Bacteria; kingdom Bacillati; phylum Actinomycetota; class Actinomycetes; order Mycobacteriales; family Corynebacteriaceae; genus Corynebacterium; species Corynebacterium sp. 5QC2CO. Next base: position 85,552 of record NZ_JANIKI010000006.1, read on the forward strand.
GATTTTTGGTCCGGTGGTTGCGGTGACGACCTTCACGGACGATGGCCGTGCGATTGAGCAGGCAAATGACACCATCTTTGGTCTGGCTGCGTATGTGTTCAGTGAGAACTTGACCAAGGCGCTTGGTGCGGCAGAGGCGTTGGAGTCCGGCATGGTTGCGGTCAATAAGGGCTCGCTGTCGGACCCGTCGGCGCCGTTCGGTGGTGTCAAGCAGTCCGGCCTTGGCCGCGAGGGTGGCTTCTCCGGTATCGATGAGTTCCTAGAGGAAAAGCTGATTTCCCTGGAAGGCTAGCCGGACAGGTAGCTCGCGAGGGTCAGCCCAGGCGACCGCGTCCCATGCGCAGCAGCGCCGACGCGATCGCCGGGCCCTCTGGGCCAAGTGCGTCGCGGAACTCGTTGATGATCTGCACCTCTCGGCCGTGCACGAGACGCGTGCCGCCAGATCCCAGGCGGGTTTTGCCGACGGCCTTACTGATTGCGGTGCGGCGTTGAATGGCATCGATAATCAGCCCGTCAAGGCGGTTGATTTCCTTGCGGTACTGTTCGATCTCCGCGGAGCTCAACGGGTCATCGGTGCCGGTGGGGGTGCGGACTTCAAAAGGGGATACTGCCGCAGCTTGCTGGCTGTGCTCAGCGCTGTCGGTGTTATCGGTGTGTGCGGCGGGAGTGTCCGCAGGGTTTTCGCTCATAGTTCTTATTGTGCCAAAGGATTCGAACAGGCCAATCCGGGGGCTCGGCTACTGTAGTAGCCATCATGGGAAATGAAACTGGAATGCTGTTCGGGTCCTTCAATGCTGACGATGGCCGCAGTGGCGATAGCCATGCTGGTTCGAACCACGGTGAGTCGGGCGGTGCTACGCCTGGCCGCGGTGGTTTCGGCCACTTCGCCGGCGCTGGTAGCAATAGCGCGCCGAGTGGCGCTGCCAGCTTTGGCGGCGGTTTTGGCGGCGGCTTCGAGCCCAGTTTTGATTCAGAGTCGCTGCTAGAGGGGCTTAATCCGCAGCAGCGCCAAGCAGTGGAGCACATTGGTTCACCACTGTTGATTGTGGCTGGAGCTGGTTCGGGAAAGACGTCTGTGCTGACGCGCAGGATTGCATACCTAATCGGTGCGCGTGGAGTGCTGCCAAGCCAAATTTTGGCTATTACCTTTACCAATAAGGCCGCAGCCGAGATGCGCGAGCGTGTGGCCGGTCTGGTCGGTGACCAGGCGCAGCGTATGTGGGTGTCCACGTTCCACTCCATGTGTGTGCGCATCCTGCGCATGCAGCATGCGTTAGTACCGGGTCTTAATTCCAATTTCTCTATTTATGATTCGGACGACTCCCGGCGTTTGCTGTCCATGATCGCTAAGGACATGGACCTGGATGCCAAGAAGTTCACCGGCCGCGTGCTCTCGTCGCGTATCTCCAATCTCAAGAATGAGTTGATTGATCCGGAGAAGGCCATCGCGGATGCCTCGACGACACGCAATCCTTTTGATGACGTCGTTGCACGGGTTTACCTGGAGTACCAGACCAGGCTGCGGGCGGCTAATGCCGTGGATTTTGACGATCTAATCGGTGAGGTCGTTCGGATCTTCACCAATCACCCGCAGGTTGCAGAGTATTACCGTTGCCGCTTCCGGCATGTGTTGGTGGATGAGTACCAGGACACCAACCATGCGCAGTATGTTTTGGTCTCGACGCTCGTCGGCAAGCCCGGTGGAGATGTGCCTCCGAGTGAGCTGTGTGTGGTGGGCGATTCGGACCAGTCCATTTATGCCTTCCGTGGTGCGACTATTCGCAATATTGAGGAGTTTGAGAAGGACTATCCGGAGGCCACGTCGATTCTGCTGGAGCAAAACTATCGCTCGACGCAGACGATTCTGTCGGCGGCCAATGCGTTGATTGCGCGCAATGAGAATCGCCGGGAGAAGAAGCTGTGGACCGATCTCGGTGAGGGCGGCAAGATCAAGGGCTACGTGGCGGACAATGAGCACGATGAGGCTCGGTTTATCGCTAACGAGATTGAGCAATTGGTCGACTACGGGCCGTACTCGTATTCGGATGTGGCGATTTTCTACCGCACCAATAATTCCTCCCGTGCGCTAGAGGATGTCTTCATTCGTATGGGCGTGCCGTACACGGTGGTTGGTGGCACCAGGTTCTATGAGCGTAAGGAAGTACGCGATATTGTCGCCTACCTGCGCGTTATTGAGAACTTCGACGATGATGTTTCGCTGCGTCGCATTATCAATACGCCGCGGCGTGGAATCGGTGACCGTGCGGTGGCGCATGTGTCGCTCTATGCCGAAGACGAGAGGTGCTCGTTTGGCACGGCACTGCGCGCCGTAGCTGAGGGCAAGGTTCCGGCGGTGGCGGCGCGGAGTCGAAACGCGATGGCGGCGTTCGTCGAGATGATTGATGGCTTGGCGGCGGATATGGCATCCGGTGAACTGTCCGATATCGGTGACTTGGTCAATGCGATTATTGATCGCAGTGGGTACAAGTCGGAGCTCGAGCGCTCCAATGATCCGCAGGATGCCACGCGCCTGGACAACCTCAATGAGCTCGTCAGCGTTGCGCGGGAGTTCTCTGCAGAGGCGCGGATGATGTCGTCGGTGGATATTAGCGCTGATGTACATGAAGGCTCTGGCGCTGCAGCCGATGCTGAAGGCGGTGCTGATTCCAGTGGCGAGTCCGAGGTGGAATCTGGAATCGCGAATGACCTCGCGCGTGATTTCACGGCCGACTTCGACAACGATGGGGAAGCGGAGCCGGGAAGCCTGCAGGCATTCCTCGAGCGAGTTTCTCTGGTGGCGGATGCGGACCAGATTCCGGATGATGACACCGGTGTAGTGACGTTGATGACGCTACATACGGCCAAGGGCCTGGAGTTTCCGGTGGTATTTCTCATCGGCTGGGAAGACGGACTGTTCCCGCACCTGCGCGCCCTGGGCGATCCGAAGGAGCTGGCCGAAGAGCGGCGTCTGGCCTATGTGGGTATTACCCGAGCTCGCAAGCAGCTGTATCTCACGCGAGCTGTGACTCGGTCCTCGTGGGGTTCGCCGCAGAATAATCCGCCCTCACGTTTCCTGGGGGAAGTCCCAAGCGACCTGATCGATTGGCTGCGCGAGGCTCCGACTCGCAGCTGGGGCGCCGGTTCTGGTGGTTTTGGCTCTGGCGGCTACGGCGCGGGCAGCGCGTTTGGTCGTGGCCATGGTGCCTTGTCGGGCTTCGGCTCCAGTTCGGGCTTCGGCTCGGGCTCGGGTGGGTCCGCCAGCTCTGGTGCGTCATCCCGAAAGAAGAATCAGGTCTTGCACCTAGAGCCCGGTGACAAGGTTGTTCACGACAAGTACGGCTTAGGCACTGTGCTTGAAGTCCAAGGGGTCGCGCCCCGGGCAACTGCGATGATTGACTTTGGATCCGCAGGTAAGGTCCGCATGATGCTTATCGGCGGTGTGCCAATGGAGAAGCTGTAAAAATCCACCACCGCCTGGAGGCTACTTAGGCTTCTTCGCCGTCACCCAGCAGTTGATGGTGGCATCTTGCACTTCGGTGCCGCCTGCGTCGGTCAGCACGATGTGGACGGGAAAATCTACCCCACCAGTTTCCGGTGTGATGGTGGAGAAGTCCGGCAACTCAGCCTTGGCCACAGCCGTCAGCCCACCGACGGAGATGCGTTTGTAGTTCGTCGTCATGCCCTTTGGCACCCAGCGATGCGTTGTTGGCACGCTGGCCTCACAGAGCATGCCCATCGCGAATTCAGCGAGGTTACACGCAGCAATCGCATGCACGGACTTAATGTGATTACGCACGCCCCACCAAGCGGGCATGCGCGCTACCGCCAGTCCAGGCTGCATCGTCTCTAGCTTGGGGCAGATCGTGCGAAAATATGGCGCCGTCAATGCGGCGGTTAAGGAAAATAGACGCTTGCCGACGACTGGAGTCGCAGCCAACTTCTTCCACATGCGGAATGTTTGAGTCTCTGCCATGTGTCAAGAGTAAAGCCCCAGTACCGGCGGCGATGCCGGTTTCTGAAAAATTAATCAGGGGAGGCTTGCCGCCGCGGTCAAACAGGGGCCGGTGCACAGGTAGGGCCTTCGCAGAGCGACCAGGCCTGCTCGTACCTGTGCCGATACCTGATTAGTTCAGGTTCAGACCACGCTGGATGAACCAGGTCACCGGGTCGACCGGGGTGGTGCCATCCGGGTGGATCTCGAAGTGGAGGTGCGTACCGGTGGAGAAGCCGCGGTTGCCCATACCAGCAATGACCTGACCAGCTCGGACAGCTTCGCCAACAGCAACGTAGATGGACTCGATGTGGCCGTAGACGGAAACAGAGCCGTCGTCATGGCGAACACGAATCCACTGGCCGTAGCCCTGAGCCGGGCCGGCATCGATAACTGTGCCGTCCATGACGGACATGATTGGGGTGTTGGTGACGTTAGCCAGGTCGACACCATAGTGGAAAGTGCCCCAGCGTGGACCGAACGGTGAGGTCAGCAGCCCCACGGTCGGGATGGAAAGCTTCGGAGCGCGGGCAGCCTCATCGCGGGCAACGCGCTCTTGGTTGTACTGCAAGGCAGTAGCGAGGTGGTCGCTGAGGTTAGTGCTCGGGCTGAAGGAGCTGGACGCCAGCACCATCGGAGCATTGTTCTTCGGCTGGGCAGCGCGGGTCTGAGTAGAGGCTGAGTTTTCTGGAGCCTTATTCTCGGTCTCAGCTGCGTGGGCGACCGCGTTGGAGGACGCGATTGTCGATGCGGATAGTGCGACCAGTGCTGCACGAGAAGTTGCGGAAACCTCTACCTTGCGGTGCTTTCCGCCTCCGCGACGAGCATTGAAAAACGTCACTTCAATCTCCCTGCCAACAAAACTCTTTGTAACCCAACTGTTATTTAACCCCTGTGATAATAACGGTTCGATATAGGGCAAGCAACTCATATTTAGAGAACTTGTTCACTAATTTGTCAGTTTCAGTTCAATAGAGCCGTGCTGTGGCCATGGTGTTGTGGCCTTTTATCACAGGTCCGGCAAAGCGCAACTGGTGTGTTTCCAGGGGGTTTATGGCAGATGCCCCTTAATCGAGGGGTGGGTAGGGGGATTGGCAAGTAGTTTTGGGACGAACCAAGGGTGTGGCAGTGGGGGTGACAAAAGGTAACACGCCGCTGTTGACAAATGGAAACCAAAGGTGAAGCCACTTTGGGGGGGGATGGCAAAGGAGGTCGGATTCGATGGATATCGTCCGTCCCTGGGATTCACACTTTCAAACGAGACTCTGCAATGCCTGAGCAAAGAGGCGTTGTATATATGGCACTATATGGCCATGGCTGTGACGCACACGTGCGCGCCACCTTATCCATGTAGGTAGGGAGTCAGCCGTCAACGATGAGACGCAGGAAGGACGATGCCACTGTGAAAGGCGCGGATTCGCGGAGAGGATCCTCCGGTAGCGATCGAAATCGGCGAAGCCGCACCGGTGCCGGTGGTAGCAGCGGCAGCTCCCGCGGCGTCCGCAGCGAGCACAGCGAACGCACCACCCGCGCATGGCAGAATACGCAAGCGGGTCAAACAGGGGGCGCGCGCAGCGAAGGGGCTGGCTCAAATCGAGGTACCGCTACGAAGATGAAGGCGGGGGTCTCCGGGACGTCGTCACGCATCGGGCGGTTCTCGGGTTTCCGTCGCCTCATAAACTCGCCTCGTGCACGCCGGTTTGGGCTGTCTGTTGCCGGTTCGTACGGCGTCGTATTGCTGTTCATCATCTCGGTAGCGCTGATTGGCGTCATCGTGAGGGGCGCTGGAATGTCTCCGCTTCCAGCGAGTATCGCGTCGATGTGGATGATCTTTAACCTCGCACCGTTCCGCTTTAACGGCACGACGCTGGGGCTCACGCCAGCACTGCCCGCGGTGCTGATGGTGCTGTTCATCGCCTGGCGTGTACGCCGCGAAGTCGCCGACCGCATCAGCATCAAGGACGTGCGCGCGCTGGTCGGCGCGTATCTGGGTACGCCGATAGTGCTCACCATCATCGCGTGGCTCATGCTTTACGACGCGTCGAAGGTGTTTCCCCGCATTCAAACTCCCAGTTTCGGCCTTGCGATTGCAGCCGCGCTGCTCGTAAATCTCGTGGCCTTGGTGCTGGGGATGGGGCAGCGGTTGCTGCGTGCACTACTGTTGCGCCGGAAGCTGCCGGAGTGGTTGCTCGGGTCGGCGCGACTGGCGGGCAGCTACGTGGCATGGCTGTGGCTGGTCGGTGTTGTGGTGACACTCGTTTCGCTGATTTGGCATCGAGGATTGCTGGCCGAGACATTTGCAATTACGGATACGGCTGGTGAAAGTGTTGCGGTCAGCGGTCTCTCGTTGCTGTACCTGCCAAATGTGGCCTTCGGTGCTGTCGGTGTGCTGGTAGGCGGAAAATCGACCTTTGGGCCTGCGGAGGCTGGGCTGTTCGCAGTGCACCCGGCTCAGCTACCACCCCTGCCGATTCTGGCTGCCATGCCTCAGTCGCTGGCGCACTGGGCTTTCGGAGTGCTGATTGTGCTACCGCCAGCCGTTGCAGCTTGGCGTGTCGTGGCATTCCTGAAGAAATCTGCACCGAAGCAGCCCTACCTGGTCGTCGTTCTCGCTGCCGTGTGGTCGATCATGTTCCTAATGGGGCTGGCTTGGTTGCTCGGCGGTGAGGTTGGCATCTTTGGGTGGGCCGGTGCCTCCTGGTGGCTGACTGGCCTGCTCGGCTCGATGTGGCTGGTTGTTCCGGGGGCCATCGTGGTGGTTGCGATGACCGGTGTGCCGTCACTTGGTAGGGACAAGGGTGTCTCGGAAGTGGCCGCTGAGAAGTTCCCGCCGAAGCCTGCAGAAGATGGGGACGGTCACGCTGAGGCTGAGGATGCCGGCGACGCCGATAAGTCCGACAATGACGGGGACAGCTCGGAGGAGTCAGAGGAGTCGGAGGAGATTGTCGACGGGGAAGTCGTGGCGACCTCCGAAGACGAAGCCGAGTCCGACACAGAGGATGGCTCAGAGTCTGAAGATGCTTCAGAAGACGCTGAGGAATCGGACGACTCTGAAGAGGATTCGGAAAGCGCCGCAGGCGGAGAAGAGCCGAGCGAAGTAGATGCGACCGACGAGGACGAATCCGATGATGACACCGAAGACTCGGAGGAGGGTGGCGACGGGGAACCGTCGTCAAGCCAAAAGAGCTAAGCCAACTTAGGGGGAGCGGAATTTGGGGTCTCTGTCGGGCTGGGTAAGCTAAACGCCGTGACTGAAGCACAGCCCGTCGCAGAAATTTCGCACAATAATTCCTCCAGCAAGCAGCTCCGCATCGTAGTCCTGGCCTCTGGCCTGGGCTCCCTTTTGCAGTCGATGCTGGAACTGCTGGACGCTGAAAAGGTTCAGATTGTCGCGGTTGGTTCGGACAAGGATTGTCCGGCGCTGGAGAGGGCTCAAAACCTCAATATCCCAACTTTTCGGGTGCCTTTCGATGCTGAGGCAAAGAAGGACCGAGAAGGTTGGGATATTCGTGTTTTAGAGGCCGTGAACAGTTTTTCGCCGGATATCGTTGTCTCGGCGGGTTTCATGCGCATTCTGGGGCCATCATTTGTGGAGGCCTACAGCAATCGCATCATTAATACGCACCCAGCGCTGCTGCCGTCCTTCCCAGGGGCGCGTGCGGTACCGGATGCACTTGACTATGGGGTGAAGGTCACCGGCACGACCGTGCATATCGTTGATAATGGAGTGGACACCGGGCCGATTCTGGCGCAGCAGCCAGTGGCCGTCGAGGACGACGACACGGTGGAGACCCTGCACGAACGAATCAAGGTTGTCGAACGCCGACTCCTGGTTGATGTATTGCACTCGATTGCCGATCACGGAATTGAGCGTGACGGACGAAAGGCTTATCTGAAATGACCAACGACAACACGCAGCGTAAACCAATCAAGCGCGCTCTGATTAGCGTCTACGACAAGACTGGGCTCGAGGAGCTGGCTCGTGACCTGCACGAGGCTGGCGTGGAAATCGTTTCCACCGGTTCCACGGCTGGCAAGATTGCTGCAGCTGGCGTGCCTGTGACCCCGGTTGAGGATCTCACTGGTTTCCCGGAGTGCCTCGAGGGTCGTGTGAAGACTCTGCACCCGCGTGTTCACGCCGGCATTCTGGCTGATACCCGCAAGGAAGACCACCTGGCTCAGCTGAAGGAGCTCGGTGTGGAGGCTTTCCAGCTCGTTGTCGTTAACCTGTACCCGTTCCGTGAGACCGTTGCCTCGGGCGCTTCCTACGACGAGTGCGTGGAGCAGATTGACATCGGAGGCCCGTCGATGGTTCGCGCTGCGGCGAAGAACCACCCCTCGGTCGCTATCGTGGTCGACCCGGCTCGTTACGGCGATGTCGCTACCGCCGTGAAGGAAGGTGGCTTCACCCTCGAACAGCGCCGTGAGTTCGCTCGTGACGCATTCCTGCACACCGCCGATTACGACGCAGCTGTGTCCAACTGGTTTGTTGAGCAGCTCGGTGGCGCTGAGGGGTCCACCCCGACTCCGCTGCGCTACGGCGAGAACTCTCACCAGTCGGCAACCCTGACCCGCATTGGTACCAAGGGGCTGGCAAACGCCAAGCAGCTGAACGGCAAGGAGATGTCGTACAACAACTACCAGGATGCCGACGCCGCATGGCGTGCCGCCTGGGATCACGAGCGTCCGTGTGTGGCAATCATCAAGCACGCTAACCCGTGCGGTATCGCAGTTTCGGATGAGTCCATCGCCGCAGCTCACCGCGCAGCTCACGCATGTGACCCGATGTCCGCATTCGGTGGTGTCATCGCCGTCAACCGCGAGGTCTCCGTTGAGATGGCCGAGCAGGTGAAGGATATCTTCACCGAGGTCATTGTCGCTCCGTCCTACGAAGACGGTGCCGTTGAAATACTGAAGGCCAAGAAGAACCTGCGCATTCTCGTCGCCGAGTACGAAGCACCGACCGCCGAGAACAAGTTCATCTCGGGCGGCCTGCTCACCCAGGAGCCGGATACGTACCAGGCAGAGGGCGATAAGCCAGAAAACTGGGAGCTGGCCACCGGCGAGGCTTTGAATGCCGAAGAGCTGGCTGAGCTCGAATTCGCATGGCGCTCCGTCCGCGCTGTGAAGTCCAACGCCATCCTGCTGTCCAAGAACAACGCCACCGTCGGCGTCGGCATGGGCCAGGTCAACCGCGTGGACTCCGCAAAGCTCGCCGTTGAGCGCGCAAATACGCTTGCCGACGGAGAAAACCGTACGCAGGGGGCCTACGCCGCGTCCGATGCCTTCTTCCCGTTCGCTGACGGCCTGCAGGTCCTCATCGATGCCGGTGTGAAGGCAGTGGTCCAGCCAGGTGGCTCCATCCGTGATGAAGAGGTCATCGCTGCTGCCAAGGAAGCTGGCGTCACCATGTACATGACTGGTACTCGCCACTTCTTCCACTAATTCCTTATTGGGTTAAGGGCTAACCGCCGAGGTGCTAACTGTCACCTCGGCGGTTTTTCTCTAATCGGAAGTGAGCGGAGATGGAGCCGAGGATGCGTGTCTGTTGTCGAGCCGTGGTCTATGTGAACACTCGCTGAAGGCCGGCGCCGGTGAGAATTATGCAGACGAAATGGCTCCAATGCGTTTAACATAAGGGCTTATGTCACGTAGAACCGAAGCGCGACGGCGTCGAGAAGCAGAGATTCTCTCCGCTGCTGCTGCGATCCTGGCCGACCGAGGATTTCATCAGACTCGGTTGGAGGATGTCGGCTCCGCTGTCGGCATTTCTGGCCCAGCTCTTTACCGCTACTTCAACGGCAAGGAAGAGTTGTTGGCGCAGATCCTCATCGATATTTCTATCAGGCTTGTCGATGGTGCGCGAGCAGTTCTCGATCGGGCAAAGAGTAATAATTGGGGTCCAGAGGAGACGCTTCGGGGACTCCTTTCGCATCACGTGCATTTTGCCGTCACGGAGCCCGATCGCATTCGCGTCCAAGAGCGCGAAGGGGGAAATCTGGCGCCAGAGCAGAGCGCAAAAGTGCGTTCCTTGCAGCGTCTTTACATGGTCTTATGGGTGGATGCTCTGCGTGAACTGCAGCCCGAACTCACCTCCGATGAGGCGCAGCTTAAAGTCCAGCTCACCGCTGGGTTGATTAACTCTTCCAGGCACGTGCTCAAATGGGCGGGGCCCGAGGCGACAAGGGAAAATGCCTTTGAGATGGCCCTCGCTGCGCTGGGCATTAACAACCAATAATCCGCATTCATTTTTCTGCCGTCTGGCCTCACTGCGCTCAGCAGTGTTGGGGTCAGGCGGTTTTATTGTGTGGCGCGGTCGGTCTTATCCGAGTGAATTTACCCCCGAAACAGATTTCTAGGAGAAACTTACATCTCTGTCGGAAACATGTCGTGACCTCGGGGAGGGGTGCGTACTTCGAGCCGCCTTAAAGGCTCTCGGGGGTGGAACTGTGGTCTAGGAAACAAAATTTGTTGTGAGGTGACTGGGGTCACATTAATCTTTCCGTCAAGAAAGTTAATAGTCATTAACGGAAAGTATTTCGCCCATGACTCACGCCCCAGCATTGACCAACCGACAGCGCCACGAAGAACTCGTTGCAGAGCTCAAAGAGCTGCTTAGCACAACAGCACGCGGTGGTTCCGAACGTGCCCGTGCTCGCCATATTTCCCGCGGTAAGCTGCTGCCACGTCAGCGCATCAACCAACTGCTTGACCCCGGCAGCCCTTTCCTTGAGGTCGCACCTCTAGCGGCTCACGAAATGTATAGCGGCAAGGTTCCGGCTGCTGGCGTCATCGCCGGCATTGGCATCATCGAAGGTCGTCGCTGCCTGGTTGTCGCCAATGACGCAACCGTTTCCGGCGGTACGTACTACCCGTTGACTGTCAAGAAGCACCTGCGCGCACAGGAGATCGCCAGCCTTAACCACCTGCCGTGCATTTACTTGGTCGACTCCGGCGGGGCCATGCTTCTCAACCAGGATGAAGTTTTCCCTGATCGCGATCATTTCGGTCGTATTTTCTACAACCAGGCCAACCTCTCCGCTCGCGGCATTCCGCAGATTGCCGCCGTGATGGGATCCTGTACCGCCGGGGGCGCCTACGTGCCGGCAATGAGCGATGAAGCGGTCATTGTGAAAAACCAGGGCACCATCTTCCTGGCAGGCCCACCACTGGTTAAGGCTGCAACTGGTGAAGATGTCACGCCAGAGGAACTCGGTGGTGGCGAACTGCACTCCAAGACCTCCGGAGTTACTGACCACCTTGCGGTTAACGATGCCGACGCACTGCGTCGTGTCCGCGATATCGTCGCAACGCTCCCCAAGGACCCGGAAGTTCCGTGGGACACAGAACCCACCGTCGCGCCGACTCGCAACCAGACCGATCTTTACGATGTCGTCCCCGTCGATGCCAAAGTGCCTTACGACGTCCACGAGGTCATCGAAATCATCGTGGATGGCGGTCAGTACCAGGAGTTCAAGGCCGAATTCGGTACGACCCTGGTCACTGCTTTCGCCCGTATCCATGGTCACCGCGTCGGCATTATCGCTAACAACGGTATTCTCTTTGCGGAATCAGCGCAGAAGGGCGCGCACTTCATCGAGCTGTGTGACCAGCGCGGCATCCCACTGGTATTCCTGCAGAACACCACGGGCTTCATGGTTGGTCGCGAATACGAGGCCGGCGGTATCGCAAAGCACGGAGCCAAGATGGTCAACGCCGTGGCTACCACCCGCGTGCCCAAGTTCACCGTAGTCATCGGTGGTGCCTTCGGCGCCGGCAACTACTCCATGTGTGGTCGCGCATATTCGCCGCGCTTCCTCTGGATGTGGCCGAATGCTCGCATTTCCGTCATGGGCGGTCCACAGGCGGCGATGACGTTGTCGACGGTTCGTCGTAACCAGATTGAACGCTCAGGTGAGAGCTGGTCTCAGGAAGAGCAGGAGGAGTTTGAAGCTCCGATCCGCGAGCAGTTTGAGCGCCAGTCGCACTGCTATTACTCATCGGCTCGCCTGTGGGATGACGGTGTCATCGACCCCGCAGATACCCGCCGAATTCTTGGCATGGCCCTCGATGTGGCAAGCGGCGCACCCCTGGATGAACAGGGCTTCGGCGTCTTCCGCATGTAGTAACCAGCTAAAAACTCTCGACACCGCATTTTCTGGAAAGGAAACACAGGGCACATGACAGCGCATAACACGCAGCCCCACGCAGCTGGCGGCAGCCTGAGTACCGTATTGGTCGCAAACCGCGGGGAGATTGCCTGCCGCATTATCCGAACCCTTCGTGACAACGGAATTCGCTCCGTCGCGGTCTACTCGGATGCCGATGCCGACGCACCTCACGTACGCATGGCGGATATGGCCATCCACATTGGCCCATCTCCGGCACGCGAGTCCTACCTGGTCATCGACAAGATCATCGATGCCGCTCGCCGCTGCGACGCAGACGGAATCCACCCCGGTTACGGCTTTCTGTCTGAAAACGCAGACTTCGCGACCGCCTGTGAGGAAGCAGGTATTGAGTTCATCGGCCCACCGGCCAGCGCCATCAACACCATGGGTGACAAAATCTCCGCCCGCGCCGCCGTCGAAGCCCGCGATGTTCCCACCGTGCCGGGTCTATCTCGTCCCGGGCTTAGCGACGAGGACCTCATAGAGGCAGCCCCATCGATTGGCTTCCCAGTACTGATTAAGCCGTCGGCAGGCGGTGGCGGCAAGGGTATGCACCGCGTGGAAAACGCTGCTGACCTGCCGGCTGCGCTCGCAACGGCTCGTCGTGAAGCGGCGGGTGCCTTCGGCGATGATTCCCTGTTCATCGAGCACTTCGTCGACACCCCACGACACATCGAGGTGCAGATCCTCGCAGATAAGCACGGCAATGTGATCCACCTGGGCGAGCGTGAGTGTTCGCTGCAGCGACGCCATCAGAAGGTCATCGAGGAAGCGCCGAGCCCCCTGCTGGATGAGGAAACGCGCAGCGCAATTGGTGAAGCGGCCTGTGACGCGGCCCGCTCGGTCGGCTACGTCGGGGCGGGTACGGTGGAGTTCATTGTGCCGGCGAAGGACCCGTCGTCGTTCTTCTTCATGGAGATGAATACGCGTCTGCAGGTTGAACACCCGGTAACTGAGCAGGTCACGGGCCTGGATCTGGTGGCACTGCAGGTTGACATTGCCTCGGGACGCCCACTGCCGGTTGCTCAGGAAGATGTAACTCTCACCGGTCACTCGATTGAAGCTCGCGTGTATGCCGAAGACCCGGCAGCGGGATTCCTGCCCACCGGTGGCACGGTCACACGTGTCGTCGAGCCGAGCGGGGCGGGGATCCGGGTGGATTCCGGCATTGTCGACGGTTCCGAGGTCTCATCCCTCTATGACCCGATGTTGATGAAGATCATCTCCCATGGGGAAAACCGTGAGCAGGCGCTCGAGCGGTTGGATCGGGCGCTCGGAGACACCGTTGTCGCAGGTGTCGGAGTCAATATCGACTTTTGTCGCTACCTGCTGAACGTCCCCGAGGTTCGTGCCGGCGATCTTGATACCGGTCTGCTCGACCGCGTAGCGGAAGGCTTCGCCACCTCCGAAACACCAGACGATGTCTACCTCGCCGCTGCGATGGACTGGCTGACTGCTCGCTTTGAAGAGGCCACCGACTCGCCGTGGCTGACCCCGGATGGCTGGCGCGCCAGTACCCCTGCCGCGCAGCGCATCCGCTTCGGAACGGGGGAGGACTCGCGCCTGATCTCGATTGTGGGCACGCCGTCGAGCGCCGACGTCATCGTCGGTGATGTGGTCGCGGGCCTGTCCGCCGAAGCGGAGAACGAAGAGATCGACGTTCCAGAACCGCGGAACTACAAGGTTTCCGTCTACCGCGACGGGGAGCGCTTGCGCATCGTCCGCGATGGTGTCGCACAGCATTTCCTAGTCGAGACCATCGACAATGCGGGGTCGGCAAATCATGAGGAGTACGTCGTCACCGGTGCACACGGCACGTGGGTGCTCCCTCGCACCGAGGTAGTCACCACCGGAGCCGAAGCCGATGCCGGAGGCTCGGGAGTTATCCAAGCTCCGATGCCCGGCGCGATTATCGCGTTGGCGGTGGAGGAGGGAGCCCGCGTCGAAGTTGGTGATGCTCTGTTGGTCATGGAGGCCATGAAGATGGAGCACACTCTCACCGCTGAAATTGCGGGTGAGGTCAGCTTCACCGTCGCGCCGGGCGATCAGGTCACCGGTGACCAGCAGCTGGCGGTCATCACTGTGGCCGAAGCCGAGGAATAAAAGCCCACACGAAACGCACCAACCAGGTCTCACACCAACCAGGTCCCACACCTACAAAATCTTTTAAGGAGCACTCATCATGTCTGAAAGCACCAAGATTGCAACCGCTATCCTCGACGACGAATACGTGGAACTGCAGAAAGTAGTTCGCGAATTTGCCAACGAAGTTGTCGATCCGGTTTCCGCCGAGCACGATCGCAACCACACTTTCCCGTACGAGATTGTCTCGCAGATGGGCGAAATGGGCCTGTTCGGTCTGCCATTCCCCGAGGAAGTCGGTGGCATGGGCGGTGACTACCTGTCCTTCGGTATTGCCCTGGAGGAGCTAGCTAAGGTCGATCAGTCGGTCGCTATCACCCTGGAAGCCGGCGTTGGTTTGGGTGCCATGCCAATCTTCCACTTCGGCAATGACAAGCAGAAGGAGACCTACCTGCCCGAGCTGACTGCTGGTAAGAAGCTCGCCGGCTTTGGTCTCACCGAGCCAGACGCAGGGTCCGATGCCGGTGCCACCCGCACCACAGCCCGTGAAGACGGCGATGATTTCGTCATCAACGGTGGCAAGCAATTCATCACCAACTCCGGCACGGATATTACTTCGCTGGTTACTGTCACCGCAGTCACCGGTCAGAAGGAAGATGGGAAGAAGGAGATTTCTACCATTATCGTGCCGAGCGGCACGGAGGGCTTTGTCGCGGAACCGGCTTACGACAAGGTCGGTTGGAATGCCTCCGACACCCACCCACTGACCTTCACCGATGTTCGCGTTCCGCAGGAGAACCTGCTGGGCACCCGTGGTCGCGGCTTCGCTAACTTCCTGTCCATCCTGGCGGAGGGGCGTGTCGCAATCGCAGCGCTTGCCACCGGTGCTGCGCAGGGTTGTGTTGATGAGTCGGTTCGCTACGCCAAGGAGCGCCACTCCATGGGCCGTGCGATCGGTGAGTACCAGGCCGTTTCCTTCAAGATCGCACGAATGGAAGCGCGTGCGCATGCCGCACGCATGGCGTGGTACGACGCAGCCGCAAAGATGGCCGCGGGCGCAGATTTCCGTCGTGAAGCGTACATCGCCAAGATGATCGCCTCGGAGGCTGCGATGGACAACGCGCGCGACGCGACGCAGATTTTCGGCGGCTACGGGTTCATGAACGAGTACCGCGTGGCACGCCACTACCGCGACTCCAAGATCCTGGAGATCGGCGAGGGCACCACCGAAGTGCAGCTCATGCTGATCGCGCGCGGATTGGGGCTGTAAAAATGGCTGACAACAACGCAACCGAAGTCACCCACGACGTCGTCCAGCGCGGACTGTGGTTCGAAGAGTACGAGGTCGGCGCGCGCTACCTGCACCGTCCGGGGCGAACCGTCACCGAAACCGATGACGTCCTCTTCACGACGCTGACCATGAACACCCAGCCACTGCATCTGGATGCACACTGGTCGAGCCAGCAGCCGGGATTCGGAGGCGAGCGCCTGGTCAATTCAATGTGGACGCTGTCGACGGTTGTCGGGCTATCTGTCGGGCAGCTGACGCTCGGCACCATCGTCGCCAACCTCGGCTTTACCGAAGTGGCGTTTCCCGCACCGATGTTCCACGGCGACACCCTGTACGCAGAGACCGTCTGCCGTAACAAGCGCCTGTCCAAGTCCCGCCCCAACCAGGGCATCGTCGAGCTTGAGCACATCGGACGCAATCAGGACGGCACCATCGTCTGCCGCGCAGTCCGTTCCACGCTCGTCCAATGCGCACCGACTTCGCTTGACGACGGCTCCGAGAACGCCGCTTCAGCGGGGAAGTGAGTGGCTCATGTCTACGCATAACTCCTGGCAGCCGCTGGGCCCTGCAATTCTGTTTGCGCCGGCAGACAGGCCGGAACGGTTCGCTAAAGCTGCTGACCGTGCCGACATGGTGATTCTGGACCTGGAGGACGGCTGTCGCGCAGAAAACCGTGAGGCTGCCCGCGAGGCTATCGCCTCCTGTGACCTCGATCCAGCCCGCACCATTGTGCGTGTCAATCCACCGGAGGTTGAGGACTACGCAGCGGATATTGACATGTTGCGTGGCACCGCTTTCCGCCAGGTGATGCTGCCCAAGGCCTCCTCGGCGCAGCAAGTGGATGAGTTGGTAACGGCACTGGGGGAGAAGACCCAGGTCATTGCCCTCATCGAAACTCCGCTTGGGGTCATGCGCGCCGAAGAGCTAGCGCAGGCCGATGGTGTCGTTGCACTGTTCTGGGGCGCAGAGGACCTGGTGGCGGGATTGGCGGGAACGTCATCACGCTTTAGCGAAGCAGAGGCTGCACTCGCGCCGGGCCGTATCCATGCGGGCAGCTACCGCAGTGTGCCGGTACATACCCGCAGCCACGTTCACCTGGCGGCAGCGGCGCACGGTAAGGCCAGTCTGGATTCCATCTACGTCAATATCTCCGACGCGGATGGGCTAGCTGCGGAGGCAGCCGATGCCGCTGCGTTGGGGTTCGCTGCCACCGTCTGTATTCACCCAGGTCAGGTCCCGACAATCCGCCTGGCTTATCGCCCTAGCGACGAGGAGATTGACTGGGCGCGTCGGCTCTTGGCAGAAGCGGAAAAGAACACGGGTGCCTTCAGCTTTGACGGCCAGATGGTGGATGCGCCGCTCTTCCGCCAAGCAGAAGCCATTGCTCGGCGAGCCGCTGTAACCGGTTAGTCCCACGGCCGGTAACGACCACTGATTTATCCCCCTAAACAACACAATTCCCTCTCACACTCCGCACTATGCGGAGTCACATAAAACAAGGAGATCTCCCCATGACCGCGACATTGAAGAACCACGCAGAACAGCGCACTGCTGATCCTTCGAAGCTGCCGGAGGGCTTCACCACTGTGCCGGCACCATACGGCAAGGATGTTGTCGATGCTGATGGCAACAAGATGAGCCACGTGTTCGGCGCCGGTGTCGAGCAAGGAGCCGCTCCACTGCGCGATGAGACTCTCGGTGAGAACCTGCGTGCGATTGTGGAGAAATTCCCGTCCCGCGACGCCGTCGTTGACGTCTACGCGGATGTCTCCTTTACCTTTGAGCGTTTCTACAACCGAGTTCTGCGTTTGGCCAGCGCTTTCATCCGCGAGGGCTACCGACCGGGAGACCGTATCGGCATTTGGTCCACCAACCGCTGGGAGTGGACCGTGGTGCAGTACGCCTGCCACCATATCGGCCTGGTGCTGGTCAACATCAACCCGGCTTACCGCCAGCACGAGCTGAACTACGTGTTGGAAAAGGCAGGTGTGCGTATGGTGTTTGCCGCCCGCCGCTACAAGGACTCCGATTACCGAACCATGCTGATTGAGGCATCCAAGCAGCGCGGTGTGCGCCTGGACAAGGTCATCTACTTCGGCTCCTCCGAGTGGTACGAGCACATGCACAGCGAAATCGACGATCTGAGCGAATACACTTCCCAGCTGAAGCCGGACGATCCAATCAACATCCAGTTCACCTCGGGCACGACAGGCTTTCCCAAGGGCGCTACGCTAACGCACCGCAACCTGCTGAACAATGGATACTTCATCGGTGAGCTGTTGGGCTACACCGAGACCGATCGCATTTGTGTACCGGTGCCGTTCTTCCACACCTTCGGCATGGTGATTGGCACCTTCGCTGCCTTCACTCATGGTGCCGCTATTGTCATCCCGGCTCCGTCGTTTAAGGCGCGTGAAACGCTCAAGGCTGTGCATTCGGCTAAGGCCACCAGCCTCTACGGCGTGCCGACGATGTTCATCAATGAGCTTGAAGAAGCCCACGACCAGGAGGAATACGGCTCCCCTTACGACCTGTCGCTGCTGCGCACAGGTGTGATGGCAGGTACCTCGTGCCCGTCGAAGACCATGCGTGATGTGATGGACAAGCTCAATATGCGTGAGATTGCCATCTGTTACGGCATGACCGAGACTTCGCCGGTGTCCTTCCAGACCCGCGCAGACTCCCCGCTGGAAAAGCGCGTCAACACTGTCGGTCAGATCATGCCGCACTTGGAAGCCCGCATCATTTGTGAAGAAACGGGCGAGACGCTGCCACGAGGTGAACAGGGCGAGGTCGTCATTCGCGGTTACTCCGTTATGAAAGAGTACTGGGAGCACCCGGAAAAGACCGCCGAGGCCATCGACGCCGACGGTTGGATGCACACCGGCGACTTGGGTGTGCTTGACGACGAGGGCTACCTGTCCATCACCGGACGTATTAAGGACATGCTCATTCGCGGTGGTGAGAACATCTACCCGCGCGAAATTGAAGAGTTCCTGTTCACCCACCCGGCTGTCGTCGATGCGCAGGTCATCGGTGTGCCGGATGACAAGTACGGCGAAGAGATCATGGCATGGGTAATTCTGCACGACGATGTGGAAGATCTCACCGCTGAGGATGTGGCGGCCTTTGCCCACGGCAAGCTGTCGCGTCACAAGATTCCGCGCTACGTCCACGTCGTCGAGGAGTTCCCGATGACCGCGTCGGGCAAGGTCCGCAAGGTCGAGATGCGTGAGATGGCTCCGCGAATCCTGGGCTGGGTGTAGAACAATGTCAAAAACAACTGATCAGACCGGCCGCGAGCTTGTCGCAGGCCTCGTCACTGATGGAATGACCCTGGCAGTCGGTGGATTCGGTCTATGTGGTGTGCCATACACCCTCATCGAGGGCGTGCGCGACTCCGGTGCAAAAAACCTCACCATCGTGTCCAACAACATGGGCATTGACGGTACTGGGCTCGGCATTCTGCTGGAGAACAAGCAGGTGGCAAAGGTAGTGGCGTCCTACGTCGGCGAGAATAAGGAGTTTGCCCGCCAGTACCTCGAAGGCGAAATTGAGGTGGAGTTCACCCCGCAGGGAACTCTGGCGGAGCGGCTTCGCGCAGGGGGCGCAGGTATTCCCGCGTTCTACACCGCAACCGGCGTCGGCACGCTCGTTGCAGAGGGCAAGCCCCATGCCGACTTCGACGGACAGACCTACGTGCAGGAGCGGGGCATCGTTGCCGACATCGGCCTGGTCCACGCCTACCAGGGCGATATTGACGGCAACCTTGTCTATCGCCGGACCGCACAGAACTTCAACCCACTGTGCGCGGCCTCGGGCAGGGTGACCGTTGCGGAGGTAGAGCACTTGCTTGGCCGCGGTGAGATTGACCCGGATCTGGTGATGACTCCGGGGGTGTATATCCAGCACATCGCCCGCGGTGACGGTCGCGAGAAACTCATTGAAAAGCGCACAATTCGGCCCCGCAATACCGATTCCAGCCACGATGCCGGTGACGCGGCAGCAGGGGAGGAGATTTAATTGGCACCTGCGAAGACAATTATGGACAAGGGCTGGAGCCGTGACGAGATGGCACAGCAGGCCGCCGAAGAGCTGCGCGATGGCGACTATGTGAATCTGGGTATCGGCATTCCGACACTGGTGGCAAACCATATTCCCGAAGGTGTGCGCGTTCTGCTGCAGAGTGAAAACGGAATTCTGGGAATGGGCGCTTTCCCATATGAAGGCGAAGAGGATGCCGACCTTATCAATGCGGGTAAGCAGACCGTGACGCTGGTGCCGGGCGCGGCGATCTTCGACTCCGCCACCAGCTTCGGCATGATTCGCGGCGGTGCCGTGAAAATGGCTGTGTTGGGCGCGATGGAGGTTAGTCAGTGCGGTGACCTGGCCAACTGGATGATCCCAGGAAAGATGGTCAAGGGCATGGGTGGCGCGATGGACTTAGTCGCCGGCACCCCTCGAGTGGTGGTTTTGACCGATCACGTTTCCAAAGATGGCAAACCAAAATTGGTAAAAGCCTGCGAACTGCCCCTCACAGGTGCAAAAGTAGTGAAAAGGATTATTAGCAACCTGGGAAGCTTCGATGTCGCTGATGATCACCTGGTGCTACGCAGGCTGGCACCTGGGGTGACGCTGGCCGATATCGAGGCCAACACCGAAGCCGCATACGTGGTTGACCTCGAGAATTAAATACGCAGCAATTATGGTCAGTCCACACTCATCAGTTTTGACTTAGGAGAATCCATCCATGAGTAACCTTCCAGCTCCCAGCCCGAACGACGTCGTTATCCTCGCTGGTGCCCGCACCCCGCAGGGCAAGCTGCTCGGTCAGCTGGCACCGCTTACTTCTGTCGAACTCGGCGCACATGCTGTCAAGCACGCTGTCCAGCGTTCCG
This sequence comes from Corynebacterium sp. 5QC2CO, assembly GCF_024580435.1. NCBI lineage: Bacteria > Bacillati > Actinomycetota > Actinomycetes > Mycobacteriales > Corynebacteriaceae > Corynebacterium > Corynebacterium sp. 5QC2CO. The sequence continues at coordinate 105,985 of NZ_JANIKI010000006.1, forward strand.
GCGTTGCTCCGGAAGAGGTTCAGCACGTCGTAATGGGCCAGGTGATTCTCGCAGGTGCTGGCCAGAACCCGGCTCGACAGGTCGCCATCAAGGCAGGTCTGCCATGGAATACGACCGCTGAGATCGTTAACAAGGTCTGCCTCTCGGGCCTAAACGCTGTCATTCACGCCGCTCGCTTGATTCGTCTCGGTGATGCAGACGTCGTTGTTGCAGGTGGTCAGGAGTCCATGACGCACGCTCCGCATGTTGCACGCGGGGTTCGTCAGGGCAAGTCCTTCGGTGCGCTGAAGCTGGAGGACACCTTGGAGCGCGACGGTCTGGTCGACTCCTTTGATGGTGTGTCCATGGGTACGCTTACCGACGGTCCGAACAGCGACCTCGGCATTAGCCGCGAGCAGCAGGACGAGGTTGCGGCCGCTTCTCACCAGCGTGCGGCTAAGGCGCAGGAAGACGGCATTTTCGCGCAGGAAATCGCTCCAATCGAGATTCCGCAGCGCAAGGGTGACCCGGTAGTTGTCGACACCGACCAGGGCATTCGCCCGGAGACCACGGTGGAGACTCTGGCTAAGCTGCGCCCGGTCTTCCTGAAGGAAAACGGCACCATCACTGCCGGTAACTCCTCGCCGATTTCCGACGGTGCCGCAGCAGTTGTGCTGGCATCGCGTGCCTACGCAGAAAAGCACGGCCTGGACTACCTCGCAGTTGTGGGCAAGGCTGGCCAGACCGCAGGTCCGGATAACTCCCTGCACGCTCAGCCTGCGGACTCTTTGAAGCAGGCCCTGCGTCGCGCTGAGTGGGATACGCAGGAGCTCGACTTCATCGAGATCAACGAGGCATTTGGTGCGGTGGCCGTCAAGTCCCTGCGTGAGCTGGACTACCCGCTGGAGAAGACCAACATCCACGGTGGTGCGATTGCCCTCGGCCATCCGATTGGCTGCTCCGGTGCCCGCCTGACTCTGACCGCTGCGATGGAGCTGAACCGTCGCGGTTCGGGTCGCGCTGGTGTGTCCCTGTGTGGTGGCGGCGGTCAGGGTGACGCGCTGCTGCTGTACCGCGACTAGCCGCAAAAGGCTGAAAAACTCAGCGAGCCCGCGTTGTGGTTTCCACTCTATGGATGCCACAACGCGGGTTTTGTTGTCTCCTGGGGGAGCCCCTGCGCGAAGGTGATTCGAGTTTTCAATTAGGTTAGGAGCTATGACAGGCTTTAGCTCCCTCGATGGTGAACAGACCTTCCCTTGGCTTCCCTCTGGCCCGGCGCTACTCTTCGCCCCGGCTGACCGTCCGGAACGTTTCCAGAAAGCTGCTGAACGATCGGACATGGTCATTATTGACCTGGAAGATGGCGCTGCCGTTGACAATCACGAGCAGGCACGTGCGAACATCATCAACAATCCGCTCGACCCGGAGACGACTATTCTTCGAATCACCGGTCCCGGGACTCCGACCTTCGCAGAGGATGTCGCTTTTGCCCGTGCATGTGACTACGACATCGTCATGGTGCCCAAGATTCGAGACTCCATTCCCGCAGAGCTCGAGGGGTTGAAGATTATCGCGATGATTGAAACCCCGCAGGCCATGATTAATATCCAGCAGATTGCCACGCACCCGGACGTTGTGGGTCTGTTCTGGGGCGCCGAAGACCTGACCGCCGAACTTGGTGGCGTGTCCTCGCGCCAGAGTGTGGATGAAAACCCTCGTCGCCACTACCGCGATCCGCAGCGATTGGCTCGTGCACTCGTTCAGGTGCATGCAGCTGCGGCGGGTATTGCCGCTATTGATGCCGTTCATACTGACTTTCGCGATGAGCGCGGCCAGTACCTAGAGGCTCTCGATGCCGTGGGCTGTGGTTTCTTGGCTACGGCCTGCATCCATCCGGCGATGGTGCCGCCGGTGCGCAAGGCATACAAGCCGTCGGAAGCAACGCTCGCCCGCGCCCGGAAGATTGTCGATCACGCAGGTACGCACACTGGCGCCTTCCAGCTCGATGGCGAGATGATTGACGCGCCCGTCGTAAAGCAGGCGGTGGCAGCGCTCGCGCGTGCGGGAATTACGGAGTAACTAGCGGCGGGATTTCGCCAGGTTCTCGGTGACCTTCCGATCGATGCGGCCGAAGTTGTAGTACGCCGCACAAGCGCCTTCGGGGGAGACCATGCAGGTGCCGATGGGGGTCGCCGGGGTGCAGGCGGTGCCGAAGACCGCGCATTGCCAGGGCTTGATGTGGCCGGTGAGCACAGATCCGCATTCGCAGGTCACGGGGTCTGGGATACGGCGCCCCGGCACCTGGAAACGGCGCTCGGCGTCGAATGCCGCGTATTCCTCAGAGATGCCGAGGCCGGAGTTTTCAATCCATCCGAGACCACGCCACTCGAAGGTGTCGCGGAGGGCAAAGACACGGTCCATGAGTTTCTGCGCGGTGGTGTTGCCGGAGGAGCGAACGACGCGCGCGTACTGGTTGTCCACCCGCGACTTACCGGCAGCAACGTCGCCGCTGACGAATTGATCCAGCAGCATAACGACGGCCTGGAGTACGTCCAATGGCTCAAAACCGGTGACCGCCACTGGCAGATTGAACTCGCGCGGCAGGAACTCAAAGGCGTCCGTGCCGGTGGTTGTAGCCACGTGACCTGGTCCGATGAAACCGTCGACCTTGGTTTCGCCGCCGTTGACGATAGCGCGCAGTGGCGGCTCGATGAGTACGTGGTTGGAAAACACGGAGAAGTTTTCCACTCCCTGACGGCGGGCGGCCTCAATGGTCACGGCAGTCGACGGAGCGGTGGTCTCGAATCCGACGGCGAAGAAAACAACCTGTTTATCGGGGTTATCGGTGGCAATCTTCAGCGCGTCGAGAGGCGAGTAGACAAAGCGCACATCGGCGCCGCGCGCACGTGCCTGCATCAGCGACGTTTCGGACCCCGGCACGCGCATCATGTCGCCGAAGGTCGTGAAAATGACATCTTGCTGCTGTGCCAGCCAAATGGCATCGTCGACGCGGCCCATGGGGATGACACAGACGGGGCAGCCGGGCCCGTGAATCAGCTCGATGTTTTCGGGTAGGAGGTTTTCCAAGCCGTAACGGTAAATGGTGTGCGTGTGCCCGCCACAGACCTCCATCAGTGCGATGGGCTTTTCCAGCTTGGTGGCCTCGCGTTCAATGCGTGCGAGCAGCTTTTTCGCAGCGGCGGGATCTCGGAATTCGTCAACGTATTTCATGGTGCCGTCCAGCCCCTCAGTCGATCTGTGACGATGAGAAGGATTCCAGCTCATCCTCGTAAGCGTCGCCGCCTAGTTGTTTGATTTGCTGGAGCGAGAGTCTGGCCTCTTCCTCGTCGATCTTGCTCATGGCGAAACCAACATGTACGAGCACCCAGTCACCGGCGGTGAGGCTCTCGTCAACAAGTAAATCGGTGGAAATCATGCGTGCGACGCCACCAATCTCCACTGTTGCACGGGCAGCATCGTGGACTTTTGTGATGACGGCAGGGACACCAAGACACATACGCTTCTCCTCGTTTGCAATACTTATCGAGACTACCATCGGGGGCAGCGAGCCTCGTTTTCGAAGGACGAGTGACGCAAGCAGTTTTGTCCGCCAGCAGCTGTGAAGTTAGGGATAGTGAGCATGCAGCCGAAGAATCGTCTGAATACCAACGAAGCCAAGGTAAACACCAATATTGGTCGCGTTCGGGCACGTCCGTTCAGGCTTCTCGACGATTACGTCACCCTGCAACACGGCTCCGGTGGAAAGGCATCCGCAGCTCTGGTTGAACAGGTCTTTTTCGACGCCTACGGCAATGAAATTTTAGGGCAGGGTGGCGACTCCGGGCTCTTCGCTGCCGATGCCGTCGTCGAGGCTGCGGCAGCTTCTGCACATGGCGGGGCGCGGCTGGCAATGTCCACCGACTCCTATGTGGTCAATCCCATCGAGTTCCCGGGCGGCAACATCGGCGATTTGGCCGTCAACGGCACGATTAACGATCTGGCGGTAGCCGGAGCCAGGCCGCTGGCGCTGACCGCATCGTTCATCCTGGAAGAGGGGCTGGAGATTGCGACGTTGCGCCGCATCGTGGCGAGTATGCGCACCGCTGCCGATGCCGCAGGGGTGAGTATCGTCGCCGGCGATACCAAGGTTGTGCCGAAGGGTGCAGGTGACCAGGTCTACATCACCACGGCCGGGGTCGGCGTGGTCCGCGGCGACTACGCTGGTGCCGCTACGGAAGGATCTGTCTACGCAAACATCGAGGCCGGAGACCGCATCCTCGTCTCCGGTCCAATCGCTGATCACGGCATGGCCGTCATGCTCGCCCGCGGCGACTTGGCTCTGGCCGCGCCTATCGAGTCCGATACCCGCGCAGTCAACGGTCTAGTCGAAGCGCTACTTGATGCTGCGCCCGGCACTCGCTGGATGCGCGATGCCACCCGCGGCGGCCTCGGCACGGTCGCCAACGAGCTCGCCCGCGGCACCGGTCTTGGTGTCGTGCTTGACGACGAATCCATCGCAGTCCGTGAAATGACCCGTGGTGCCTGTGACATGCTCGGCATCGATCCGCTCTACGTCGCCAATGAAGGCACCTTCGTTGCCGTTGTCCCCGCCGAGCAATCCGAGGCAGCGCTCAGTGCGCTCCACGCAGCCGGGGCTGCCGAGGCTCATGATATCGGCTCCATCGAGGACGAGCCCGCCGCTTCCGTTGTACTGGTCACCGGATTCGGTGGCACCCGCATGGTGGACATGTTGGTCGGCGACCCGCTGCCGCGCATCTGCTAGACATCCATGCCGGTTGCCGCCAGCAGGCGACCGGCCACCGCCTGGCCAAGACTCAAGCCGCCATCGCCCGGCGGCACAATTTGATGCTGCAACAGAGTAATGCCTTCAGCTGCAACTTCGCGCTGCAGCAGCTCCATCAACAGCGCATTATTCGCACAGCCTCCGCTGACGCCGACAACATCGGTGCCGGCTTCCTCCGCCGCCTGCACCAATCGCTTGCCGACGACGCCCGCGATTCCACCGTGAAACATAAATGCGGCCTGCTCGGTGTCAGGCGATGCTACCGTCTCCCGGATGACCTCCTGGAGGTGCACCGGCTTGGTTTTTGAACTGACCGCTCCGAGCGCTTCCGCATGTGACCTCACGTAGCGAGTTGCCGCTGCCTCCAACTCCATGGCCGCTTGCGCTTCATAGCTGATGGCCGCGCTACCGCGCCAGCGAGGAAGCAGCAGAGCTGCGGCGGCATCGAAAATGCGGCCGAGAGATGAAGTTTGCACCGTGCCGACTCCCGTAGCCAATTGGCTTTTAACCAGGGATACTTCACGTTCGTTGGAGAGGTTGCGCAGGAGACGGTCGTCGTCAAGCTCCCACGCGTGAGTGAGACCGAGGGCGAGCCGCCACGGATGTGTGACGGCACGATCGCCGCCTACCAATGGGAAAGAGGGGCAGTGCCAAGTGCGCTCCCAGCCTGCGGAATCGCGACTGAGTGTGAGGATTTCACCGCCCCAGATGGACCCATCAGTGCCATAGCCAGTGCCGTCGAGGGTAGCGACGACTGCGCGACCGGCACCGGGGGAGAGGAGACGGTGCTCGGAAAGCAAGGAGAGCGCGTGCGCGAAGTGGTGTTGAACCGAGAGCAGCTCGATGTCGTGCTCGGCGGCGAAACGTTCGGCGAAGGCGGTAGTGGCGTAGCCCGGGTGAAGGTCGCAGACGACGAGGTCCGGGGTCGCGTCGCGCATGGAAAGGAGCTGGTCAACTGCCCTCTGATAGGCCTTCTGGCTGGCCCACGAACCCATGTCACCAATGTGTGCGGAGACGTGAACGAGGTCCCCATGCGCGATTGCGAAAGTGTTCTTCAGCTCCCCGCCAGCCGCGAAGACGGTGGGTTGGGACGTGCTACGGGGGCTGGTGCCAGGGCCAGTTCTGGGGCCAGTTCTGGGGCCAGTGCCAGTGTGGTTACGAGAACCGGTGGGCGTGATTGAAGCGGGGATGGGAGCGAAGCCGCGAGACCGGCGCGATGGGGCGGTGCCGATGAAGACCGAATCTTCAACGGGTACGTGGATTTCGCGGTCGTGGAGGATGAAAGCGTCGGCGATGTGACCGAGCTTCTTCAGCGCGTCGGCATTGTCGGTACACACGGGCTCGCCACTGAGGTTGCCGCTGGTGACCACGAGCGGGCGATCGCAAAGCAGCAGGTGAATGCCTGAGTACGGAAGCATTATGCCGAAACTGTCGAGGCCCGGGGCGATGAGATCCGAAAGCGGCCCCGACCGTTGCTTCGGTGCAATCACAATCGGTGCCTCAGGGGAGTCGAGGAAACGCTTCTCCTGTTCAGTTAACTCAACCAGTTGGGCAGCGGTGTCAACAGTGGGAGCCATTACCGCCAACGGTTTGTCGGGTCGACGCTTGCGCATCCGCAGTTTCTCGCAGGCAGCGCCATTGGTGGCATCGCAGACCAGGTGAAAACCACCAATACCTTTGACGGCGAGCAGGGCGCCGTCGTCAAGCAGTGCGTGTGCGCGACGAAAGAGCGCGAGAACCTCCTCGCGGGAGGGGGCGGTGGTGGTGCCGCCTGCATCGTGCCAGCTCAGACGCGGGCCACAGTCGAAGCAGCTGATTGGCTGAGCGTGATAGCGGCGGTCGGTGGGGTCTGTGTATTCGCGCTCGCACGGGGCGCACATCGGAAAAGCCGCCATAGTGGTGCGCGGGCGGTCGTAGGGCAGTTCGGTGATGATGGACAGACGCGGCCCGCAGTTGGTGCAGGAGATGAAAGGGTAGAGGTAGCGCGGGTTGGTAGGGTCGAAAAACTCACGGCGGCAGTCCGGGCACAGTGCAGTGTCGGGCGGAAGCAGCGCGCGGCCGGAGTAGCTGTGGCGAGAGGGCACGATGGTGAACTCGCGCTCATGGCCCAGTGTCGCGATGTGCTCGGCGGAGTGATTGATGATGCGGGCAAGCGCCGGCAGTTCGGTGAAAAGCTGGCTGTGGAAGGCAGCGAGGGCGTCCGGTGGGCCTTCTACCTCGATGAATACGCCCTGCTCATCGTTGCCACAGAAGCCGACGAGACCCGCGCGTCGGGCGATGGTGGCGACAAAAGGGCGGAATCCGACCCCCTGGACGATACCTTCGATACGCCAGCGAATGCGTTGAATGCTCGTACCCATCCCCGCCCCGGTCGCGCCTGCCTTTTCCATGCATTCAACTTTACGTAAGCGGCTCGGGTCCGTTCGCACTGCTAGTTTGGAGATTGTGCACGAAGTAGCGTTGAGCATGCAGTTAGCGAAGGTTGTCACGAGAGCAGCCGAAGGTCGAACTGTACGCACTGTGCACCTGCGGATAGGCGCTCTACGGCAGGTTGTGCCAGAAACCCTTTCATACGCGTGGGATTTCGTCAGTCGCGATACCGGTTTGGGGGACGCGAAATTGGATATTGACTGGGTACCTGCGGTTGTCGAATGCGCGCACGGGCATCGCGAACAGGTGGGGCCACTCGACGGCCTGCTGTGCCCCACGTGTGGAAAGCCAGGACGCGTAATCTCGGGGGAAGAGTTCACAATCGTCGACATCGACGTCGACACGCACAAGTAGGAAAGACGGTTTTATCATGGGACGTTTCCACCGGCATGACGGCGATGACGCACACCACCATCACCACCATCATCATGACCACGACTATGACCACCACCACGGCCATGACCACGTTCATCTCGCGGACCCCAATGACGCTAGCCACGGCGACCACTCGGGTTATGAAACCGGCGTGGAACGCGTGACCATCCTCGAGGACATCTTCAGCGAAAACGACCACCGCGCGGAGCATAATCGCGAGCTGCTTGCTGAACATGGCGTGGAAGCCATCAACCTGATGAGTTCCCCGGGCTCAGGCAAGACTGCGCTGTTGGAGAAGACACTGGCGGCTGCGCAGGGAAAGCTGCGCGTCGGCATTATCGAGGGCGATATTGAGACGGCTCTCGATGCCGACCGCTTGGAGGGTTACGGGGCACAGATTTCGCTGCTGAACACGGGCAACGGATTCGGTGGTGAATGCCACTTGGACGCCCCGATGGTCTCCCGCGCGCTCGAGGGGCTGGATTTGGCCACGCTCGACCTGGTCATGATTGAAAATGTGGGAAACCTCGTCTGTCCGGCTGAGTTTGAGGTCGGCGAGACTCGCAAGGCAATGGTCTACTCCATCACCGAGGGGGAGGATAAGCCGGTCAAGTACCCGGTGATGTTCCGCTCTGTGCAGGTAGTGGTTATCAACAAGATGGACCTTGCCCCGTACCTTGACTTCGACATGGAGCTCTTCCGCGCCAACCTGGAAAAGGTCAATCCAGGCGTGAAGGTGATTGAGGTCTCCGCTAAGACCGGGGAGGGCATCGACGAATGGCTCCGTTGGGTCAACCCTGCGCTGGTTGATTAAGCGCGCGCCGGGGGCCGTCGTGAAGCAATGGGGGCGTCACGGCATGCTTGACGACGGCCCCGTTACCCCCCTCGCTTCGCTCCACCTTAGTGGGGGGATGGGTGATATCCCGCTGTAATCTGCGGCGGTTTTTCACGTTCACTACCTGTACCTGGAGCTATATTTACGCAACATTTATCTTGCATATTATTTTGTTATAACCGCAGCGCATCACCATTATTCAGGTTGTTCTTAGGTCGCTATACTTGGCCATGTATAGGCAATGGGCCTTGGTAGTTGTAAAACCTCGAAACCAATATTCCTAATAACTAAGCAGAAGGCGCAGCGAAAAAAATGATTAGTGGCGCGAATTGGCAGGAAGGGACCCTCGGCGAAAACCTCGCTAGAGCTGGTGTCTCACGGCGCAGTTTCATGAAGTTTTGTGGCACTATGGCGGCAATTTTTGCCGCCGGAACTCCGAATGTCGGTGAGGCTGCGGCGCAGTCACTGACTCCCTCGGCGGAGGAAATCGCAGATAAGCTCTCGGCTGTAAAGAAGCCGAAGGTGGCTTGGCTGCAGTTGCAGGAATGTACCGGATGTATGGAATCCGTATTGCGTTCCGGAGGCACGACTGCTGAAGACGTGGTGCTGAACCTGGTTTCAATGGACTACAACGAGCTGCTCATGGCACCGTCCGGGCACGCGGCCGAAAAAGCTTTGGATGACATGAATGCGGAGGACCACATTCTGGTGGTCAATGGCTCGATTCCGACCGGCGAGAACGGTGCGTACTGCACCATTGGTGGCAAGTCGGCCGAGCAGGTGCTGCTCGAGGCTGCTGAGAAGGCCACGGCAATCCTGGCCGTTGGTGCCTGCGCAGTCTGGGGGTCTGTCCAGGCTGCTAAGCCGAATCCGACCGGCGCTAAGGGCGTCGATGAGATTATCAAGGATAAGCCGGTGATTAACGTCTCTGGTTGTCCGCCGATTGGTGAGGTGATTACGGCCACCCTGACGTACGTACTCACTTATGGCAAGACTCCGGAGGTCGACGCTGAGGGAAGGCCAAAGTTTGCCTACGACCAGCGTATTCACGACTCCTGTCCGCGTCGCGCGCATTACGATGCCGGTCAGTTCGTGAAAACCTTCGACGACGAGGGCGCACGAAACGGCTGGTGCCTTTACGAGGTCGGCTGTAAGGGGCCATCCACGTTTAGCCCATGCCCAATCGTGCAGTGGAACCTTAAGTCCGGTTGGCCAATTGGTGCTGGTCACCCATGTATTGGCTGTACTGAGAAGGACTTCTTCGACCAGTTCACTCCGTTCTACGACAAGCTGCCGGGAATCCCGGGTATTGGAGTGGAGTCCAGCGTGAACACGGTCGGCGTTGGACTGCTGGCTGCCACTGCCGCGGGTGCCGCGGTCCATGGCGGACTCACACTGGTGAAGGAACTGAAGATAAGGCGCTCCAACGGCGAAGAAAAGGTGTTGGCTGCGTTTGGTGGTGTGGAAGGCCGGAAGCCACCGATGGTCGACCTTCCTTCAAACGCACCAGGCACGCAGAGCGAGACAACATCCGATTCGAAGGACAACTAAGGGGGCATAGGACATGGCTACGGAAAAAGTTGTAATCGACCCGATTACCCGAATCGAGGGACACCTTCGCATTGAGCTGGAACGCGAGGGAGACCAGATCAAAACCGCGTGGAGTGAGACTACTCAGTTCCGCGGTATCGAAACCATTGTGAAAAACCGCGATCCTCGCGATGTCTGGGCATTCGTTGGTCGTATCTGTGGTGTGTGCACGGGTACTCACTCGGTGGCGTCCATTGCCGCTGTCGAAGATGCCATTGGCTCGACACCGCCCCCGCAGGCACGTCGTATTCGCGACCTGGTGATTGGCTCGCAGGAGATTCACGACCACGTCGTGCACTTCTACCATCTTCACGGTCTGGACTGGATTGATGTCACGAAGGCTCTCGAGGCCGATCCGAAGAAGACCGTTGAGTTCGCGCAGTCGATCGGTTCGACGTGGAAGGGCAATAACGAAGAAACCTTCGCCCGGGTCAAGGAGACCGTGCAGGGCATTGTGGATTCCGGCCAGCTGTCCATCTTCACCGGCGGCTACTGGGGACATGAGGACTACCGCTTGCCGCCCGAGGCCAACCTGATGGCAGTGTCGCACTACCTCGACGCCTTGGCTTTCCAGCGCTCTATCATCCGCATTAACACCGTCTTCGGCGGTAAGAACCCACACCCGAACTTCCTGGTCGGAGGCATGGCGTGCTCCATCGACCCGGAACGCTCGGAGACTGTCAACCAAGTCGGCATTGATCAGATCAAGTCCTGGATCGACGAGATCGTGGAGTTCGTCAATGACTGCTTCTACCCAGATGCAGTCGCCATCATGAGCGTTTACAAGGACTACTTCGACATCGGTCGCTCCTCCGACAGCTTCCTGGCGGTAGGCATGGCCGGCGCCACTTACTCCGGCGACCCGGCTAAGTCCCGTGTCCAGACCGTGCATCCAAACATCAAGCCCGGTGTCATTCTCGACGGTGACTACACCAAGCTCCACCCATTCCAGCCGGAAAAGATCGAGGAATTCATCAACTCCGCCTGGTACACGCAGGAAGCCGGCGATGATGTCGGCCTGAAGCCGTACGACGGCGAAACAACTGTGAACTACACCGGCCCGAAGCCGCCGTACGAGTGGTTGTCGGACAATGAAAAGTACACCTGGTCGAAGGCGCCGCGTTACGATGGTCGCGCTGTTCAAGTTGGCCCGGTTGCTCGTGTGCTGTTGGCATACCTGCAGAAGGAGCCGGAGACAATGCGCCTGGTCGACGAGGTCATGGATAAGCTCGACCTGCGTATTGAGCAGATGAACTCCACTGCGGGACGCACCTACGCACGTGCTGTGGAGTCTGTGACCACCGCCAATTACTTGGCAGATCACATTTTCCCGGAGTTCGTTGAGGCCCTGAAGAACGGCGACATCGATGTCTTCGACAATAGCCGTTGGGAGCCGACCACGTGGCCGGAAAAGTGCCAGGGCGTGGGTTTCCTCGAGGTCGCTCGTGGCATGCTCAGCCACTGGGTCAAAATTGAAAATGGCAAGGTGACCAACTACCAAGCCGTGGTTCCGACCACCTGGCTGGCCGGTGGCCGTGACCCGAAGGGGCAGCTTGGCCCATACGAGCACGCGCTGGCTGGCGATGGCACGCATCCGCTGGTTGATCCCGAGCAGCCGCTTGAACCACTTCGCACGATTCATTCCTTCGATCCATGTATGGCCTGCGCAGTCCACATTTTGGATCCGGCTGGTCAGGAAATGTTTAAGGTGACGACGGCATGACACCCTCAGTGAGTGAAAATCCGGAACTGCGACTAAAAGATTCCAAGGGCAACCCCCTGGTTATTGCGGTTATTGACGCACACACCAGCCACTGGTTGTCGCCATCCGAGGTCATTCAGGCCGCAGCAATTGTCCCGGACGACTCCCGCGATCCTGTCGATCTTGCGCTGAAGGTCAGCTTGCGTCGTCGTCGTGACGATCTTTTCCATCTCGACGGCACGCCACTGATGAAACTGACCCCGGATTCCTACGACCCGGCAACACCTGACCGCCGTTACTCCATCGCCAAGGTGCACGGCCTCAACATTGCGGATCAAACGGTCGATGTCGCCATCATGCGCGGTGAATTGAATGCGGTCGTTGAGGCATCCACGATGTCCCGTGAGGAAGGCGTTCTACTTCGTCGTAACGCGAACATGCACCATGGTCGCGGGCACCGCAGTATGGGCGTCGCGCTTGCGCCCATTGACAAAGACGGAAATATCATCGGAGAGTTCATCTTCGAAGGATTCGTGGCAATGGGGCTGCGGAAACTCGACGAGGCCATTGCGGAGAACAAGAAGGGCTCCGGTTCGTGGGTCGAGGTTCACCTGTGGGGATGGGCGCTGCGCGTTCAACATTGGTTGAACCTGGCGCTGATGTTGGTGATGACCTTTACTGGCTGGTACATCATGCAGCCCTATTTGACTGAGCGCACCTATGACGGCTCGGCCGCGGGATTCGCGATGGGATATGTCCGTTTCGCGCACTTCTTAGCCGGATTCCTATGGATCGCGGTGGGGCTATGGCGTGTCATTCTGCTGTTTGTTACCCACGACCGACAAACACGATGGCGTGCGCTATGGCCGATTTATAACAAGCAGGATGTTAAAGACCTCTGGCACACGATGCAATACTACCTCTTCCTGCGCAAGGAAGGGCCGTTCTACTTCGCTCACAATCCGCTGCAGCAGCTGGCGTACACCGGCATTTATGCGATGTGTTTCATTCAGATGCTCACAGGCTTGTCGCTATACGCGATGATGGATCAGTCCAACTGGTTCTTCCAGCTGCTGGCTATGCCGACGCACTGGATTGGCATCGGCTACTTCCGCCTGATTCACACAATCATCATGTACCTGATTTGGCTCTTCGCCATCATTCACGTCTACCTGGTCATCCGCTCCGATGCGGTGCACAACCACGGTGGTCTGTCCTCGATGATTGGTGGCTCTGTCTGGCTACCGCGCGGCACGCAACCGGTTGACTCTCCACGCATTGGATAGGAGATCATTGGGTAACGATAAGGTGTCCGACGCAGTCACCGGTGCTGATGCTGGCACCCCGTTGGTGACGGTTCTTGGCATCGGCAACCCCGTCATGGGCGACGACGGCATTGGTCTCGAGCTGCTGAGGCGTCTTGCCCCAGAACTGGAATCTGCAGGCATGGGGCAGACAACGCAGGCTGGGGATTCTGCGCATCTGGTCTGGTCGCCCTCCAACCTCGATGATCCTGCGAACCTCGCCGGGCGAGGGGACGAATGGACGGGTGCGGTTGCCTACATCGATGGTGGCACCTGCGGTATGGAGTTGCTGCCCATCGTGCAGGAGGCCAAGAACCTATTGTTGCTCGACGCTCTCGCTGGTCCGGGGGATCCCGGTACCGTCGTCAAGCTCGTTGGTGACCAGATCCCGCGACTATTGGCGGCAAAGCTGTCCGCGCATCAGGTCGGCTTGCTGGATTTGCTCACCGCGGCGCGACTGCTGGGGCAGGAGCCTGAGCGCGTCGGTGTGGTGGGAGTGGTCTACGAGTCTGCCGACATGGTGGTGGGGCTGAGCAACACGGCACTTGGCGGCATTGAGGAGGCGACTGAGGTTGCGCGCGAGCTCATCGACAGCTGGCTTGCCGACGAGCGCGACAGCGACGCCTAACCCTCGCCCTCAGCGCTGACCTCAATACTGGAGATTTCAAACTCGCGGCCGTGCCGTAAATCCGCAGTTGGTGTTCCACAGACAGGGCAGGTTAGAGCATAGAATTCATCAATTTCATGCTCGGCCTCGCAGGTGGGGCAGTAGACCGTCGAGACAATGAGCTCAGCGTCTAACTCGGCGCCCTCACATTGCGTCGCGGCACTGGCCACGGGCCATGCGGCGATGAGGGAATCGTAGACGACCCCGGAGCGGTCGCCCACACGCATCGACACCTTTGTCACGGTGCGCCCCGGGCAGACCTCGGCAATCTTTTCCACCACGCTGGTCAACAATCCAAGCTCATGCACAGATACCATTATGGCGAAGCACTCAGCGCGAAGGAGGCGCAGGAGGACCATGTCATCCAAATCCGTTCCGGTTACCCAGCACATCCAGCTCGATGAGCTTGTTGACCCATTCGAGGCACGACTGGATGTCTATCGCGATGACAACGGCGCCATCACACAGGCGTCCTTCGACCTTTCAGGGCTGCCGCGTATCGACGGGATGCTCGTGGGCAAGCAGGCATTAGATGTGCCAGATATCACCAAGCGGCTGTGTGGCCTGTGCCCGGTTGTGCATCATCTTGCAGGTGTACGGGCAGTGGAGGACCTCTATGGGCTCTCCGAAATCCCTCGGACTGCCCAGCTGATTCGAGAGCTGCTGGCGGCCGGGTCGACCTTGGATAATCTAGCGACCAAGTTTGTGGCCGTCGACCGCGAGGGTGCGCGGGAGATGAAACGCGCCGGGAAGGCGCTTATGCGCGCAGCGGGGGCGCCGTCGCACTTCCCGGATGTCGCTGTGCCCGGAGGCGTGCGCGCGTCGGTGGATAAGACGCTTGTTGCTGAGGCAGAAAGTGCTCTGGAGGTGCTGGCTGAGACGGCGGTAATCAAGGAAGTGGAGCTTCTTGCCGCCCCCGATGCTCATGATGCTTGGACGGATACTTTTGACGGCCTCGATGTTGCAGTTGTCGATGCTGACGGTGAGCTGGCTCCGCTGGGAAATTACTTGGCAGTCGCGCGGCACGACACCGATACCGCGGCGCAGATATTCCCGGCTGCTGATTGGCCTACACGTGTTCGGGAGTCCCGCCCGGGCGATGCCGCTCCCAGACCGGTGTTTGATGCCTCGAAGGAGCCGGACACGGATGGCTGTGAAGGTCAGCAGGCAGATTTCTACCGGGTGGGGCCGGTCTCCAGGCAGGTTGTCGTCGATAAGCGTGGAATCAGCCCACGCGACGCCCAACGCCAGCTTCTCGCCGACACCGTGGACTGGGCGAAGCGGGTGCTTGCCGACGGGGAACTGCTCGGCGACCATGTGTGCGATCCGAATGCCGCGACGGCGATTGAGAACGCTGACTTTGAAGGGCATCGCAGTGGTGTCGGGATGATCGACGGGCCGCGCGGGCTGTTAGTGCATCGTTATACGGCAGGAGCTGACGGCATCATCACGGATTGTCAGATCATGACGCCAACTGCGCAGAATGAGCCCTGGCTGACTCGTATGCTCACCGAGCAGCTGTGCGGTGGCGGGGAGACTGAGGGGGTCGAGAAGTCCATCTGGGCCGCTGATCCGTGCCTACCGTGTAGTTCGGCACCTGCGGGAGTGATGACATTCACGATGCAGGAACATGCCGGTGCACCTGCGGACAATATGACAACGGATAGCCGTGGTTCAGCGGAAGCCCCGACTGTAGAGGAGAGGACGAAGTAACACGATGTGTCTTGGAATTCCTGCCCGGGTTTTGGCAATCGCCGATGGTCCACTGCCGATGGCGACAGTGGATATGGCGGGGCAGAAGCGGCAATGCTCGGCAATGTACGTGCCTGAGCTGGTGGTAGGTGATTGGGTGTTCGTCCAGAACGGGTTCATCATGAACGTGCTGGACGAACAGGAGGCCCAGGAGTCCTTAGCCGCAATTGAGGAATATAACCTCATCGAACATGTCGCTGAGGTCTCCCCGAAGCGACGGACCTAGTTCACGCAGATCACACCGGCGGCGTCGATAGCGGGGCGATCTTCCTGCGGAATGGACCCGCCTTCCTGGCCGATGACATCGCCATTGGAGCCATCTTCTACTTCAGGCGCGGGTTCGGCACCGTCGCCCGATTCAGTGGCCATTCCCTCTGATGTCAATCCCGGGCCTTCGTAGTCACCGGCAATTGTCACGGAGATGTGGTGCGGATCGAGGTATGGATCGTGGACAATCGGTACGCCACCGAGTGCCTCAGAGATGGCCTGCGCTGCCGGATCCTCTGGGTCAGCCGCATTAATCTGGCTGGAGGCAACGCCGGCGAACTCAGCGTTGCCGACCTCGCCCTGGGTGTAGCCCTTTTCCGTTAAGAAACCTGAGACGCCGCTGGCCAAACCTTCGATGCCTGTGGCGTTGTAAACGCTGACTGTAGTTTCAGCCGCGTTGGGGTCAGCCTTCTTTTCGTCTTCTTCCTTCGTCGGAGCTTCTTCTTCCTTGGGGCCCAGCAGGGTGTCGAAGTACTTGTGAACCTGGCCCTTATCGATTGTGACCACTGACTCGCCATAGTCACCGACACCGTCAATCGAGGTCACCGGGATAGTTTCAAACTTCACGTTGCCACCACTGAGGCCCTGCATCTGGGTGGCAAATCCGGTGACATCCCAGTTGTCGTCGAGCACCACTGAGCGCTGGACGGCGTTGCCCAGTTCAGACAGCTTCGCGGGATTAGACAGTGTGCCAGCGCCGAGCAGCTTATTGGTGAACGAGGCCATGAAGACCTGCTGGCGAGTAATTCGGTCGAGGTCACCGCGGGGCAGACCGTGACGCTGGCGGACGAATGAGAGCGCGTCGGCACCCTTCAAGGTCTGTGAGCCCGCCGGGAAATCCGCACCCGAGAATTCGTCGTAGACAGCCTCATTCAGACATACATCGACACCGCCGATGGCGTCAGTGAGCAGGACGAAGCCGAGCAGGCCAACTTCTGCGTAGTGGTCAACGGTGATACCGCTGAGGTCGCTAATGGTTTCAATCAGAGCTCTACGTCCGGCCTCGGTCGAGCGACGCTCAATGTCTTCCGGCGAGGCCCCGCTTCCTGCGAGTTCCTCTTCCACCATCTGCTTTGTGTTGCCGTAGACACCATTAATCTTTGTGTTGCCTAGGCGATTGGTGTGGACATAGGTATCGCGCGGAATGGAAATTGCCGTCGCTGAAGAACCATCGGCAGGAACACGAATCACAATAATCGTGTCTGTATTCGTGGCTTCTTCGTCACCGGCACGCAGAAGCTCAACTTCTTCCGGAGTCAGCGGGTTGCCCTGGGCATCGGCGCGAGAGTCGGAGCCGACGAGCAGAATATCGGTTGCACCGTCCTTCTCACTGCCCAGACCGAAGTCGCCACCCGAACCCAAGTTGTCGGTGGTCCTACCAAGTGTCCACCAGCCAACTGCGGAAATAACCAGGATAATGGCTGAGAGCAGCACAAGCGCATTGCGTAGCATCGGCGGCCAAGCTTGGGCTGTACTCTCTGCAGAGGACGGTGGCGCTTGAATATCGCGTGCGTGACGCGCGCGTGGCGTGTGGCTGCTCAAACCGGGGCTCCTCTTAAACCGTTTTCGAAAATATAATTTGTGCTGCATGTCTGCGTGGGCATTCCACACATCGTGGAGGGCAGTAAGCAGCTGCGGAAACTACATAAACCTTAACCGTCCAACCGTGTGCGGTGGCACCTCAACACAGTGTCAATCCGTATCCGGTTGCACCTCAACACAGTGTCAATCGTATCTACGATAGTGATAAAGAAGAATATGTCTGAAATTTCAGTCTCGCATTTCGCCACTCATGGACCAACCCACAGCAACTCGCGGCGTCCCATTGTCGCCATAACTGGTGCGGGGGGACAGCTGGGTACTGCGCTTCAGTGTGATTCTTTCGCCGCCGATGTTGAGGTGCGCGCTCTCACTCGGGCACAGTTGGATATCACTGATTCGGCTGCTGTGGAGGCAACGCCTCTGCTTGACGACGTCGACATCATCATTAACGCAGCAGCGGCGACCGATGTCGATGGCGCAGAATCCGATCCCGGTTCGGCGCACCTTATCAATGCACTTGGACCGAAGTACTTGGCAGCTCGGGCGAAAAAGGAAGACGCGTATCTCATTCACATCTCCACCGACTATGTCTTCGGTGATGTAGCAATCGATGAGATGACGGGGCAGCGTCGAGCGCTGCGAGTTGATGATTTCACCGCGCCTCGGACTATGTACGGACGTACCAAGTTAGTGGGGGAGAATAATGTGCGTGATTCGGGTGCGCGTTTCGCTATTTTGCGCACGGCGTGGGTCTGGTCGGGGCCCACACAGCCGGAGGCCAAGGACTTCGTTTCCACGATGATTCGTCTGGCAGAGACGGCGACTGACGACCAGGGCAACCCGGCAATTATTAAGGTCGTTGACGATCAGCACGGTAACCCCACCTTTGTTGGTGATCTCGCCGGGGCTATCTGGGAGTTGTCCGAACGTGTGTTGTCTGAACCGAGCAGCGCACCGACCGGCACCTTCCATGTCACGGGCAGCGGTGAGGCGACATGGTTCGAGGTGGCTCGCGAAGTGTTTCGGCTCACCGGTCACGATCCGCAGCGTGTGGTGGCTTGTACCAGCAGTGAGTTCCCACGTCCGGCCCCACGTCCGGCCTGGTCCGTGTTGGATGGTTCGGCATGGAGTGAGGTAGGTCTACATGCACTTCCGGAGTGGCAGGACACTTTGCGGGCAGTCCTGACCTAGGGTCTAGGTTTGTGATTGAAACCTCGAATTCCCCGCAACCCTCGCAGCTTCCGCTCGGTGTGGTCACCGTGACCTTTTCGCCCGGTGAGCACCTGAGCAAGCTGGTGGATTCGCTGGGCCCCGCCGCCAGTGCCTCCACGCGTCTGATTATGGCCGACAACGGCTCGACGGATGGTTCCGTGGAGAAGGAAGAAGCTCGGGCCAAGGAGACCGGAGCGGCTGTTCAGCTTCTGCGCACCGGCGGCAACATTGGCTATGGCGCGGCCGCCAACCGTGGCATTGCGGAGCTGGGGCGGGCTCGCCGTGCTGGTGAAATCAATCCTGATTACGTCATGCTGGTCAACCCTGACGTGGTGTTTGCCCCTGGCGCAATCGATGTTCTGTTGGAATGCGCGCAGCGCAATCCCAAAGCTGGAGCGATTGGTCCGCTGATTCGCGAGGCGGATGGCAGCGTGTACCCGTCGGCACGCGCGGTTCCTAAACTTGTCAGCGGTATCGGACACGCGCTGCTTGCCGATATCTGGCCTACTAACCCTTTCTCACGTCACTACCGGGATGACACGGATATGGATCGTGAGCGATCGGCGGGATGGTTGTCGGGCGCATGCCTGCTGCTGCGGTGGGATGCGTTCGACCAGATTGATGGCTTTGATACCCGCTACTTCATGTACATGGAGGACGTGGATTTGGGTGACAGACTGGGCAAGGCCGGTTGGAGCAATGTTTTCTGTCCCTGTGCAGAGATACGTCACGCGCAGGGACATTCTGCCAGTAAGCACCCGGAAATTACCGTAAAGGCCCATCACGAGTCGGCATACCGTTTTATGTCAGATCGCCTGCCGGGGCCGGCGCTGGCACCTGTGCGACTGGCATTGCGTTTGGGGCTGTTCCTGCGTGGCAAAGTCATAATCGCGGTCAAAAAGCGTAGGAATTAATTAACTGTTGGAATGATCCATCGAAGAAAGTTACCGATTTCATGACTACCGAAGTTCGTCCGAGTGCTGGGCATGGCTCCGCCTTCCAGCCGGGAGCGGATGCTGCACAGCAGGCGGGAGCCACGTTGGCTGAACAGACTGACGCTGTCATTCTGGTCGGCGGGCAAGGTACGCGTTTGCGTCCCCTTACCGTGAATACGCCGAAGCCGATGCTGCCCACGGCAGGGCATCCATTCCTGGAGCATCTGCTTGGCCGCATTCGTGCAGCAGGTATGAAGCACGTGGTATTGGGCACCTCCTACCGAGCTGAAGTATTTGAAGAACACTTCGGCGACGGTTCGGATTTGGGTCTCGAAATTGAATACGTCTTTGAGGCTGAGCCGCTGGGAACCGGTGGCGGTATCCGAAACGTCCTAGACAAGCTGCGCTATGACACCGCGATGATTTTCAACGGAGATGTCCTCGGCGGTACCGACCTGCGCGCGGTGTTGGGTACCCACGCGGAGAAGGATGCGGACGTCACGATGCACCTCGTCCGTGTGCCTGATCCACGCGCGTTCGGCTGTGTTCCGACCGATGAGGATGGGCGCGTCCTGGAGTTCCTGGAGAAGACCCAGGATCCGCCAACCGATCAGATTAACGCCGGTATCTACGTGTTCCGCCGCGAGATTATCGAATCGATTCCGGCTGGTCGCCCCATTAGCGTCGAGCGTGAAATCTTCCCAGCGCTGCTTGACCGCGGTATGAACGTCTACGGTTACGTTGATTACGCCTACTGGCGTGACATGGGGACTCCGGGTGACTTCGTCCGCGGCTCCTCCGATTTGGTCCGCGGTATCGCGCCGTCACCACTTCTAGAGGGTAAGCACGGCGAAGCGCTTGTCGACGAATCTGCGTCGGTCGGTGGCGGCGCTCTTCTCTACGGTGGCTCTGTTGTCGGCCGTGGGGCGGAGATTGGTGCGGGCGCTCGGATTGATCAATCGGTGATCTTCGACGGCGCACGCATCGGTGCCGGTGCTGTGATTGAGCGCTCTGTGATTGCCGATGGTGCCGATATTGGCCCGCGAACGGTCATCAGTGATGCCATTATTGGCGAGGGTGCCGTCGTTGGTGCGCGCTGTGAATTGATCAACGGTATCCGTGTGTGGCCGGGCGTCCAGATCCCCGATCATGGAGTACGTTTTTCGACGGATGTCTAGTCTGCAGCCTTCGGCGTGTCAGACTTTTGTCGGCAATATCTGATTAGAGTTGCCGAAGTGCCGCCAAAGTTGCTGGTGAGAGGCATGTGGCGAATGTGATTGAGTTCAGGTGGCAGGTTTAAGGTTTGGGCACCATCCTTCAACCTGAACTTAATCCCCAACGCGGGGGGAGGGGCTTCAGGGGCAATGAAAAGTATTGGGGCAAATTCTCTATTCGGCTTGACCGATGGTGGGTTACACGTGTGTAATCACAAATGTGTGTTTCGCACACTAAGCCCAATTTAAAGACCCGCAGCAACAACCATCAGGAGGCCCTCGGCATGGAAAAGTCCAGCATGTTTGATGGCGGCTCTGCTGTGGATAGTGAGACGAATGCGGGTGACATCGCTGTGAATGATAGCTCCTCTGAAAACCAGCCTCGGCCGTTGACAGAGTGGGCAGATGACCTTTCGGGGTTGTTTGAAGCCGTCGATCAGGACTGGCAGGAGCAGGCTCTGTGTGCCCAGACCGATCCAGAAGCTTTCTTCCCTGAGAAGGGTGGATCCACTCGCGAAGCAAAGCGTATTTGTCGTGCTTGTGGTGTGCGAGATGAATGCCTGGAGTTTGCTCTCGAGCATGATGAGCGCTTCGGTATTTGGGGTGGCCTCTCTGAGCGTGAGCGTCGCCGTTTGAAGCGGCAGATTGGGTAGGACCGCGCGGTTAGTTTTTCGTGTGCACGCAATGCCACAGTCTCCCTTGGGGTAAACCCCTGGGGGATTTTTCGTTGCTCTCTAGGGTTAATAGACAAAAGTGTGTCCGCTCAGCATGTCGCCGGGTGGGCTCTTTTGTCGCTTAGTCCTTAATGCGAGTTACTGACTGCGTTTATGTCAAAAATCGCCCGAAAAATGGCCTGAAAGTGTCATAAACTTGCACAGTTTCACATTTGCAGCCCGTATTCACGCGTGCAGCCCGTAATTTATAAGGCCTGACCAGTTACTATCCTGAGAATCACGCACACTTTTTGTCTATTAACCCGCTCTCTGGGGATCTCCTTAGAAGAAAGCTTTCTACAGGAAGTTCTCGTCGAAACTGGGGTCCACCTCAACCGGATCAATGCCCAGATATACCGCCACCAGGCGGATCAGCACATATTGCAGCATCTGGTCCAGTTCCACTCGGCCCGAGACACGGCGCTCAATGGGGCGGCGGAACACTACTACGCAGGGGCGGGTGGGGTTGCCTACGCGGTCAATGCCAGCGGGGATAAGCCGTCCCAGCGGTACAGGTCCGTCAGCGACAATCTCTTCCGGGAAGTACATGTCCGGGCGCAACTGCATGCGAGGAATCGTATCGATGGCGATGTCCAGGTGTGACAGTTGTCGGGACCAGCGCTGATCCAATGGGGCATAGGCGTCAATAACCGCCTGGTCAAAAGCTTCTGAACGGCTCTTCCAACGAGGTACTTCCGGCGGCAGCAGAGGGCCCCGAGGTCCGCGGCCGCGTCGCAGTGAGCGTCGCAATGAGCGCGGAGTATAAGCCGATGAATTCATATTTGTTGAGCATAATCGGTCGGCCTGTCAACGTGGGTGAGGCCAGCTTCCGGCCATGTCGCAGGTTTACTGGGTAAGGCTGGGGTGTCCCGGGGGCGCGTCGGAAAGCGAAAAACGCCCGGGGTGGGAGAAAAACTATCGAAACTTAAAGTTAGGGTCTAGACTTTGATGCCGTGAGTGTTTTTAGACGTTGTTGCCGGCCCGGCTGTGGCAAACCTGCCGTAGCTACGTTGACGTATGCCTACGCGGAGTCGACGGCTGTGGTGGGTCCGCTCGCCGCCGCGTCCGAACCGCATAGCTGGGATCTCTGTGAGAAGCACGCGCGTTCCATCACCGCACCGCTGGGGTGGGAGCTCGTGCGTTACGACGTGCCGACGCCCGCCCAGGACGATGATGATTTGACCGCACTGGCCGAAGCCGTCCGTGAAGCTGGCCGCAACGCGACTGGCCTGGTGTTGCGGGATGAGGCCGACAACCGTCCTCAGACCTACAAGATTGATTCCAGCCGTCACCCGTCGACGCGGAAATCCGCGCGCGGTCACCTGCATGTAGTTCGCGATCCGGAGGATTCGGACGACTAACGGGTCGGGCGCCGTGCCCCAGCTCATGCCATCTTGCCGCGGCATTTCTTTGTGAGAGCCTCTCTGTGGCTAGTATCATTTTTCACAAAACTGATACTTACCCAGAGAGGTTTTTCGTGGGCACTTACAATCGTTCCGATTTGGATGCCGTCATCAAGGCCTATGACGTGCGCGGTGTTGTCGGTGAGGGCATCGACGCGGACCTTGTCGGAGCCATCGGCGCCGCCTTCGGACACGTCATGCGTTCAGAGGGCGCAACACGTGCCGTAGTTGGCCACGATATGCGTGAGTCCTCACCGGAGTTGGCGGCTAGTTTCGCCGACGGCGCGGCAGCACAGGGGCTCAATGTCACCCTGCTTGGCCTGACCTCTACGGACGAGCTGTATTTCGCCTCCGGAGTAAAGGAATGCCCGGGTGCGATGTTCACTGCCAGCCACAACCCAGCTGAATACAACGGCATCAAGATGTGCCGTTCGCTTGCCCGCCCAATCGGGCAGGAGACAGGGCTTGCTCAGATTAAGGATCTGCTTGTCGACGGAATCCCGGAGTACACCGGCACTCCGGGCGAAATTGATCACGAGGATGTTCTGCAGGATTACGCGGCCTTCCTCCATGGGCTGGTCGACATCCGCTCTGGCCGTCGCCTGAAGGTCGCAGTCGATGCCGGTAACGGTATGGGG
Organism: Corynebacterium sp. 5QC2CO; assembly: GCF_024580435.1. Lineage (NCBI taxonomy): Bacteria > Bacillati > Actinomycetota > Actinomycetes > Mycobacteriales > Corynebacteriaceae > Corynebacterium > Corynebacterium sp. 5QC2CO. Next base: position 129,347 of record NZ_JANIKI010000006.1, read on the forward strand.
GGACTGACAGTCCCGGCAGTGCTCGGGGAAGACATGGATGTTGCTGACCTCTACTTTGAGCTCGACGGCAACTTCCCGAATCACGAGGCCAACCCATTGGAGCCCGCCAACCTCGTTGACCTGCAGAAGTTCACGGTGGAGCAGGGCGCAGACATCGGTATTGCCTTCGATGGCGACGCTGACCGCTGCTTCGTCGTTGACGAGAAGGGTAACCCGGTCAGCCCATCGGCCATCTGTGCGTTGGTGGCCACCCGCTACCTGGAGCGGAACCCGGACGCGGCTATCATCCATAACCTGATCACCTCGCACGTCGTGCCGGAGATGATTGTGGAAAACGGCGGAACCCCGGTCCGTACCCGTGTTGGACACTCCTTCATTAAGGCGCAAATGGCCGAGCACAGTGCTGTTTTTGGTGGCGAGCATTCGGCGCACTACTACTTCAAGGAATTCTTCAACGCTGACTCCGGCATGCTCGCCGCCATGCATGTCCTGGCCGCACTGGCCGAGCAGGATAAGCCACTGAGCGAATTCATGGCCGAGTACAACCGCTACGAGGCCTCGGGTGAGATTAATTCCCGCCTGGGCAGCGCAGAGGAGCAGCAGGCTAAGCAGAAGGAAATCGAGACTGCGTTTGCCGATCGCACCGAGTCCTCGGACTGGATGGATGGCCTGACCATTGAGCTGGCGGACTCCAAGGCGTGGTTCAACGTCCGGGCCTCCAATACGGAGCCGCTGCTGCGTCTGAACGTCGAGGCGCCGACGCGTGCTGAGGTCGACGCTCTTGTCGACGAAGTTCTCGGCATCATCCGCGGTTAATCAACCCCACACGCCCGTTTTCAGGCATGCTTGGGAGTATGACCTCGTCATTCGACTCCTCCCATAACCCGCGCCAAGAGGCCCTGTTCTACCGTATGGCCACTGCCGGCGCAGGTCTCAGAACTGCTGCCTCCGCGACTCGCGGGGGAGCGTTTGCTCAACTTCCACTGCCGCGCAGCGCGGTCATCCTCGTGGGAAATCGTCGGGCGCAGCTCGCCGCCGAATCCGTGCGCGCGCTTGCCGACGACATCCGCTGCCCGGTCGTAATTGCGCATCAGTTGCCCAGTTATGTCGGCGCCCTCGACTTGGTCATCGTCTGTGACGACAACCCCGGCAGCCCACTGGGTGCAGCTTTGGCTGAAGCTGATAGGCGAGGAGCAGCCACAGTCGTGGTGGACCCCGGTGAAGGGCCATTGCGGGCCGCCGGTAGCCCCGATACGGTTGTGGTTCCGCGCCCGGCGATGGCGGAGTCGGCGTCCTTTACCGCCTATGTCGGTGCCATCGCCAGCGCGCTCACCGAATGTGGCGCCACCACTCTGGCTCCGGCTGGGGTAGTTGAGGAAGTCGCCGATGCGGTGGACGCCGATATTGCGGCTTGTGCTCCGCAGCGAGATGAAACAGTTAATCCCGCGCGGCAGGTAGCGCAGTGGTTGGCCGGCCGCAGAATGCTTGCAGTGTCGACAACCTCGGCGCTGGCGCCGGTAGCGGAGCTGGCATCGTTACAGATGCTCGAGGCAGGCGTGGTCTCGGCATCGTCGTCGATAAGCGAATTGTCTCTTAGCGTGGGCGCATTGCTCGCTGCAGAACCCCAGGCAAGCCGGGATATTTTCTATGACCCGTTCATTGATGGTGGGGATGAAGGGGCGACAGTGCTACCGTTGGGGGCGATTGTTTTAGCTGCGCCGAACAACGTGGGCCACTACCGGAACCACTACGGCGAGGCTGGATGGGCTCGTGTGGAGTGCCCTGCGCTCGATGCGGAGACTCATCATCCACTGGTTGAAGTATGTGTTACTGCAGCCAGAGTTGGTGAGATTGCGGCGTTTTCTGCGTAATCGCCGGGTGTCACCGAAGGCTTTTGGGTCTTCGGTGAGATTGGCGTGCTCGCGCCAGTAGTGACTATTAGAGGAGTGATACGGGCATGGAGCTGTTGGACCCCGTGCTGCAGTCGTACCCCTGGGGGTCTCGTACACATTTGGCGAGAATCACCGGTGCGGACGCTCCCACATCGAAGCCCTGGGCGGAACTGTGGTTTGGTGCGCATGCACTGGCATCGGCCACAGTGGCCGGCACGCCGCTGGATGAGCTCATTGCGCAGGATCCAGCGGCTGCGCTCGGATACGCAATTGACGCCGACAACGGCAGGCTGCCGTTCCTGTTGAAGCTGCTCGCAGCCGATGAGCCGCTATCGCTGCAGGCACACCCCACCTTGGCAGAAGCTCAGGAGGGGTTTGCACGCGAAAATGCGGAGGGCATTCCGGCCACTGCGCATTTCCGCAATTACCGGGACAACAACCACAAGCCAGAACTCATTGTCGCCCTGACCACTTTCGACGCGTTGGCCGGGTTCCGCACGGTGGAGCGCACGAAGGAGTTGCTCGCGGCGCTGGCGGTACCGGAGCTCGACCACTACATGGGACTGCTCGATGCCGCCGATGACGAGAGCGCTCTGCGGGCATTGTTTACAACGTGGTTGACGTTGCCCCAGGATGTCCTCGATGAGCTGGTCGAAGCCGTGGCTGCCAAGTGCGCGGGTTACAGTGGCGATGACGAGGAGTTTTCGCGAGTAGCCGAGACCACCTGCGAACTGGCTCGAAAGTATCCGGGGGACCCGGGAGTCCTGGGTTCGATGCTGCTTAATCGCCTTCGCTTACAGCCTGGCGAAGCCATCTACCTTGGTGCGGGACAGCTGCATGCTTACCTCAATGGCATGGGCGTGGAAATCATGGCCAACTCCGACAACGTGCTGCGCGGAGGCCTGACCTCTAAGCATGTCGATGTCGTGGAGCTACTGCGCGTGCTCTCTTTCCGCCCGCTGCCAGATCCGGTGCTGCAGTCGCGGCTGACCGATGATGGCTGGAATGACTATGACGCGCCGGTGCGCGAGTTCCGCCTTCGTTCGCGGGACCTGGAGTCTGGCGAACATGTTCTGCTCGCCGCCGAATCCGCCACGGTTGTGTTGTCTACAGCGGGCACGGTGACGTTGCGTCACGACGACTCCGTGGTTGAGGTTCCCAGCGGCCATGCGGCCTGGGTTCCGGCTGTCGACGCAGCCGATATTGAGCTGACTACGGGCCAAGACGGGGCAACCGTTTTTGTCGCGACCGTCCCGCGGGTGGGTTAGTCCTCGTCGCTATCGAAGAGATTTCCCAGGAATCCGGAGTCCTTCGGCTTTTCCGGGATTGGGGAAATCTTGCTATTGCTGGCCCCATTGCCGCCAGCGGTGTCCTTCTCCTTCGAAGGGGCCTGGTTGTTCGGTGGTGTCGGCACCTTCGGAGGTGTCGGCTCCTTTGGGGACGTCGGCTCCTTCGAAGGAGTTTTCTGAGGAGTCTCGGACGGAGTTGTGGTTTGCGTACCCGACTGGGACTGCGCCTGCGATGAAGGCGGCTTCGGCTCAGCTGCTGCGCCACCGTCGCCTTCCGGAAGAGTGTCGTTCGGCTTTTCCGAGTTATCTTCCGGTAGCAGTGGCACCGGTTTGCTCGGGGTCGGCGAAGAAACGTCGTCAGAAGTGGGCTCTGTGGTCTCCGTGGTCGTCGGAGGTGTTGATGTCGTCGACGTCGGAGTTGTCGTACTTGAGCTTGTGGAAGTCGGCGGGATATACGCCTGCGGTGGCAGGTACGGATCCTCAACGATCTCGGTGCTCGATGGTGTGGTCGGACGAGGTACCAGACTGCCAGTCGTCTCAGTCAGCGAGGAATCTGAATTCGATTCAGTGCTCTGCTGCAGCTCGGCATCACTAGGAACTGGAGGCAGCGGAGCAGAGGTCTCCATTTTCGACTGAGAGCCGGCGTTTTCCGGATTCGCCCCCTCGGCAGCATTGCTGTCGGAGCAGCCAACGAGCGAAACGCTCAGGGGAAGGGCTGCGAGCAGAAGAGCTCCAAAAGCCTTCTTCACCATGGTAGGTACTCCTTTCGTGTCATGCGTGAGGTCGCCCTGTAACGAAAAAGATAACAGTTGCATTACGAGGTCTGGGAACTAACTTAACATGCCCGTTATCTTCTCTCTAGGGTGAAAATTGTGCTGGAGGGATTAAATGTGTCTCTCGCACTGTAAAAGTGACGAAAAGTCGGGTAGAACTTCGGTAAGGCCACATGCGGTTTTCCGGCTAGCGGTACGTGCAGGCGACAGCTATTAGGGCGGCGGCCAGATTACCGTGGGCTCGTCGAAAAGCGCTCTTTGGAAAGCGCTCGTCGAAAGACGAAAACTGGCAATTGGTTCGAAGCGCGAAAGGAGCGTGGCCACCTATCATGTCCATCTGGGAGACTGAGGTTTTTGGTAGCGATTCGGTCATTGAACTCTTCGATGAGGTTCAGGATCTCGACTCACAGGATCGCGTTGGTGCATTGATTGATGCTGGCCGCATTGGGGTGGATTCCGAAAGCAGCGATGAGAAGGCATGCGCACTCGCGGCGGCTGTGATTATTGCAATTTGGAATGGTGCGCCATTTAGCGGCGGTGACATTGTGGAGGACTACAGCTTCATTCGGGAGGGGATCTCGGAGGCGCACGGCAGCGAGGAAGATGCGTTGGCTATCGCATCTGAGGTATTCGATAGTCTTCTGGGGGAACTCAGTGAGTCTGACCAGGCGGCGCTGGAAAACTGCGTCGAAGCGGTAGAGTAATTCTCGCGTCCCCAGTAGTGATTCTTTAAGAAGAATCTCACGTCAAAGAATCTAGAGAAAGCGTTACATGTCCTCGAAGAACATTGATTTCAAGGTTGCAGACCTCTCCCTGGCTGAGGCTGGTCGTCACCAGATTCGTCTGGCTGAGCACGAGATGCCGGGCCTAATGGCGTTGCGCGAAGAGTACGCAGAGCAGCAGCCACTGGCTGGTGCCCGTATTTCCGGCTCCATTCACATGACGGTTCAAACCGCGGTGCTCATCGAGACCTTGACGGCGCTGGGCGCAGAGGTCCGCTGGGCTTCCTGCAACATCTTCTCCACCCAGGATGAGGCCGCTGCGGCTGTCGTCGTTGGGCGAGACGGCACTCCGGAGGGCCCGCAGGGTGTTCCGGTTTTCGCTTGGAAGGGCGAGACGCTGGAGGAGTACTGGTGGTGCCTCGATCGCATCTTCGACTGGGGCGATGAAGATGCCAACATGATTCTGGACGACGGCGGCGACGCCACGATGGCTGTCATTAAGGGCATGGAATTCGAGGATGCTGGCCTGGTGCCGCCTGCAGAAGAGTCGGATTCGGACGAGTTTATTGCCTTCAAGGACATGCTTCGCGCCAGCCTGGAGAAGGATGCCGGCCGTTGGCACCGAATTGCAAAGTCGGTCAAGGGTGTTACAGAGGAGACGACCACTGGTGTCCACCGCCTCTACCACTTCGCAGAGCAGGGCGTGCTGCCATTCCCAGCCATGAACGTCAACGATGCGGTCACCAAGTCCAAGTTCGATAACAAGTACGGCACCCGCCACAGCCTTCTGGACGGCATTAACCGCGGTACCGACATGCTGGTTGGCGGCAAGAATGTGCTGGTTTGCGGTTACGGCGATGTGGGTAAGGGCTGCGCGGAGGCGCTGGCGGGTCAGGGCGCTCGCGTTCAGGTCACCGAGGCCGACCCGATTAACGCATTGCAGGCATTGATGGACGGTTTCGACGTCGTCGCTACTGAGAGCGTCATCGCAGATGTCGACATTGTCATCACCGCCACAGGTAACAAGGACGTCATCACTTTCGAGCACATGCAGCAGATGAAGAACCACGCGCTGCTGGGCAACATCGGCCATTTCGACAACGAGATTGACATGCATAGCCTGCACCACCGCGATGATGTCCGTCGTGTGGAGATCAAGCCGCAGGTCACCGAGTACATCTTCCCGCATGCTGACGGCGAGGAGCGCTCTCTTATCGTGCTTTCCGAGGGGCGCCTGCTCAACCTGGGCAATGCCACCGGACACCCGTCCTTCGTAATGTCGACCTCGTTTGCCGACCAGACAATCGCGCAGATTGAGCTCTACTGCAACGGTGATAAGTACGACAACTCTGTCCACCGTCTGCCGAAGATTCTGGATGAGAAGGTCGCTCGCATTCATGTCGAGGCACTCGGCGGCGAGCTCACCCGACTGTCCAAGGAACAGGCCGAATACATCGGCGTTGACGTCGAGGGGCCGTATAAGCCAGAGCACTACCGCTACTAGTCCTAGCCAAGGCTAGGCCGCAGCCATGTGCGCGAGGAGAAAAATTTGATTATCGCAGTCGAAGGAATCGACGGTGCTGGCAAGAACACGCTTGTCACAGCTGTTACCAATCAACTCCGAAGTCAAGGGCACTCCGTTTCTTCGATGACCTTTCCGGCGTACCGGCAGACAATCTTCGCTGATTTCGCCGATCAAGCCTTGCACGGTCAGCTCGGCGACACCGCGGACTCCGCTTGGGCAATGGCACTCCTGTTCGCTCTGGACCGCAAAGAACGTCGTCAAGCGATTATTGATGCTGCGCGCGAGAACGATGTTCTGATTATCGATCGCTACGTCGCGTCCAACGCGGCCTACTCCCTGGCTCGCACACAGGATCCGGAGATCGTCGAGTGGATTGAGAAGACAGAATTCGAGGATTTCCAGCTTCCGCTTCCCGACGTTCAGGTCTGTCTGGCCACGTCGGTGGGAGTGGCAGCCGACCGCGCACGCAAGCGGGAAGCCTCTGATGTGCAGCGAACTAGGGATGCCTACGAAAAGGACTCGGGTTTGCAGGAGCGCACGCTGGCGGCGTACCAAAAGTTCGCGGAGGGCTCGTGGCAGTCACCATGGCTGATGCTTACGGGGGACGATGGGGCGGACCGCCTTGTGGAATGGATTAGTGCACGCCTGCGCTAGTCACCTCAACTGGAAACTACAGAACTAGATAGCTTTACGTTTAGAATATGTCGCATGAGCTCAAAAATCCTGGTTGTTGATGATGATCCGGCCATCGCCGAAATGCTCACGATGGTGATGGAGCGCGAGGGCTTCGACACAGTAGTAGTCGACGATGGTCTCGAAGCCGTCAAGGCAGCAGAGCGGGAGAATCCAGATTTGATTCTGCTGGATCTCATGTTGCCGGGCATGAGTGGTGTCGATGTCTGTCGCACTGTGCGCGAGACATCGGCGGTGCCGATCATCATGTTGACTGCGAAGACCGACACGGTCGATGTGGTCCTCGGCCTGGAAACCGGTGCGGATGACTATGTCACGAAGCCCTTTAAGCCGAAGGAGCTCGTGGCGCGTGTGCGCGCTCGGCTGCGTCGTCAAGAGGACAGCCCGAGCGAGACCCTCGAGGTCGGCGACTTGACCATCGACGTGCCCGGTCACGCCGTGTTCCGCGATGGCAAGGAGATTTCTCTGACCCCGTTGGAGTTTGACCTATTGCACACTCTTGCATCCCGTCCGAAGCAGGTCTTTTCCCGTGATGAGTTGTTGGAAAAGGTCTGGGGATATCAGCACACCTCGGATACTCGACTCGTCAACGTTCACGTTCAGCGTCTGCGCTCGAAGATTGAACTGGATCCGGAGAACCCCCAGATTGTGCTGACCGTCCGCGGTGTCGGGTACAAGACGGGTGACTAATCAAGGCCAGTCAGCTTTAGTGGGAGCCGATTCTTGCGTCGATTAATAACGAAGCTTCGAGACTTCACCAATAGGGGAGTGACCTGGGCGGTTACGCTCTGGCGCACGTCTATTCAAGCGCGCATTCTGACCTCTGTGGTGGTACTGAGCGCGATGGTGATTGCGGTACTCGGTTTCGCGCTGGCGACTATTGTTACCCAGCGGCTTATCGACGCAAAGGTTACTGCCGCCGACGAGGAAATTGACCGTGCTCGCGCGGTGGTGGAGCAGGCGATTGAGAACTCTTCGTCCAACGAGCTGCAAGCTCTGCTCAACGTGGGACGGGATGCCCTTGTGAACCGTGCAGCCGGTTCCGGTGCTGCACCACTGACAAGTTATGAACCGCTGCTCGTGGCGCCGGTGCCACGAGGCACGGTGTTGGCTTCATCGCCGATTAAGGCCGATGTTCCAGAACGATTGCATGAAGTAGTCCGGCAGGGACAAATTGCATATCAGGTACGCCAAGTCACTGACAATCGCGGTGATACGTACTCGGCGTTAATTATCGGTAGCCCCACTTCTACCTCGGTTGATGGGCTTGAGCTCTATCTGGTCACCTCTATGGCCGCAGAGGAATCGACTATTAAGTTGGTTCGTGGTTTGCTCGCCGGTGCGACAGTAGTCATCATGGCGCTTCTCGGCGGTATTACTTGGTTCTTCTCCAATCAGGTGACGACACCAGTGCGTTCCGCCGCCCAGATTGCCCAGCGCTTTGCCGACGGTCATTTGCGCGAACGCATGGTCGTGCAGGGTGAAGATGACATGGCGCGACTGGCCATGAGCTTTAACAAGATGGCCGAATCGCTGTCGACGCAGATTAGACAGCTGGAGGAGTACGGCAGTCTGCAGCGACAGTTCACCTCCGATGTTTCGCATGAGTTGAGGACGCCTCTGACCACGGTGCGTATGGCCGCCGATCTTATTGCTGACGGCGCTGAGGACCTCGATCCGGCGACTCGCCGCGCAGCTGAGCTGATGAACGAGGAGCTTGAGCGTTTTGAGATGCTTCTCAATGACCTGCTCGAGATCTCACGCCACGACGCCGGCGTTGCTGACCTGTCTGCAGAAAAGGTCGATGTCCGTCGCTGCGTGGATGCTGCCTATCAGCAGGTAACGGTCGTGGCTAAGGAGACCGGTACACCCATCCGCTTCCATCTGCCCGATGAACCGGTAATGGCGACAGTCGACTCGCGTCGTATCGAGCGCGTGCTACGCAATCTTATGGCCAACGCTGTTGACCACAGTGAGGGCAATCCGGTGGATGTCACAGTGAGGGCGAGCGATTCCGCGGTTTCGTTTACGGTCGTTGACCACGGTGTGGGGCTAAAGCCGGAGCAGCAGGAACTGGTGTTTAACCGTTTCTGGCGTGCTGACCCCTCGCGTGTCCGACGCACCGGCGGTACGGGACTTGGCTTGGCGATCGCGCGCGAGGACGCACAATTGCACGGTGGGGAACTAGAGGCATTTGGCGTGCCGACGGTCGGTAGCTGTTTCCGTCTGACTGTGCCACTGGAGCCCGATGCGAGCTTCGGTGAGCCTCCGCTCGGACTGGAAGTTCCCCCGCTGCCTGATCAGATTCCACACCAGCAGGAAATTGGTGCACGGGAGTTGGAATCGGAATCGAATGCACCGCAAGTCAAGAGCCAGGATCAGGGTAAGGGGCAGAGGACTAGCGATAGCGAATCCCAACAGGCACGAGAGGAGGATAGTTAAATGACGGCGCAGCAACAGTCGAAGGCTCGTCGCGTCCTGCGTAAGACAGTGGCGCTTAGCTCGGTGATCATTTTGGGCACGGCCGCAGGATGTACCACCATTCCGCGGAACACCAGCCCCCAGGTGCTGCGTCCGTTTGAGGCGCCCCAAGTTCGTATTGAAGTTCCGCAGCCACGTCCGAATGTCAATGCAGACATTGTCCTGCGCGACTTTTTCGCCGCGGCCGCGCATCCGGTTGATGATTTTCAAGCTATGCGTGCCTTCATGACCCCGGAACTTGCGGCCAGTTGGAAACCGCAGGATAGCGCCCGCATTCTCGACGGTGTCAACCTCATCGCTCAGCGGGATGAAGGAGGATCGCGACAGTCCTTCGTTGCCCGAGGTCGCAGCGTTGGTCAATTCGGTACTGATGGTGCTTATGAGCCCCAGTCCGGTGACTATGAGGAAACCGTGGAGATGAAGCTCGGTTCGGATGGGCAGTGGCGCATTTCCTCGCTGCCGGACGGTGTTGTCATGGAGCGTCAGGCATTCCTGGAAAACAATGTGCCTCGCAATGTCTATTTCCTCGACCCGGCGGGTAATCATTTGGTCACAGATCGTCGTTGGCTCTATCGTGGCGTCACCGATGGTGCGACCAATCTGTTGACAAAGCTGAAGAACGGACCATCAGCACCACTGCGACCGGGCGTCACCACCGTGCTCAAGCCCAATGCCTCAATTGCGGTGGAAGCAGGACCTGTGTCCAACGCGGACGGTCGCAGGGTCGAAATCACCGGATTGGGTGAAGTTTCCGAGGAGCTGCGTGTCATGCTCGCGGCGCAGATTATCTGGACTCTCGACTCGGCAGATTTCCGTGGTCCGTGGATGCTCATGGCCGACGGCGAACCACTAGTTGCCAGCCACGACGAGCCGTGGACGAAGGACACCGACACAATCCAGCTCTACGACCCGAATCATCTACCGGCTGATAACGCACCGTTGCGGACGGTCGACCGCAGCGGTATCTACGATATCGCCGACGGCCACGCCACACCTGTGGGACGCGGCTGGACCGCCAGCGGCAGCACTGCGGTGTTTTCCGCGGCAGTGGGCGTCAACCCCAATGGCAGTGAGCTTATTGCCGCGGTGTTCCGCTCGGCTGTGGATGGTCGTGCCGGTTCGTATGACCTCGGTGAGTCCACATTGATGCTCGGCGGAATACAAGATCAGCCGGTTCCTGTGCTGACTGGCGAGAGCCTCACCCGTCCGACGTGGTCTCCAGACGCCGAGGCGGTCTGGACAGTGAAGGACGGTACAACCGTCGTACGCCTGGTTCGGCAGTCGACGTCGTCCCGGATTCAGCAGGAGGAGGTCGATACCTCTGAGCTCAATCACCTTCTTGACGGCGGCGAAGGCGCGGGGCGCCAGAACGCCAGTATTTCTGAATTCCGCATCGATTCTTCAGGCACGCAGGTAGCGATGATTATCGCTGGTGAAGTCTATATCGCCACCATCGAAAGGCATGACGATAAACCGTGGAAGTTGACGCACCCGCGCGCTCTGCCGCTCCCTGAAAACGTTTCCCCGGTGTCGCTGACGTGGTCGCCGAATCAAACGATCACGGTGGGTGGTTACAGCGGAGACACCCCGATGTGGAGTGCCTTCCCGGACGGTGCGACCAGCTCCGTTCTGCCGAAGCTCAACCTGACACCGCCAATTCCTGTAGTTACCGCGACCTCGTCGAAGCGTTACGCATTGGATGCCACCGGTGTCATGGAGCTGATCTCCAGCGAGGGGCAGCAGCAGTTCTGGCGCCAGGTTCCGGGTGCGCGCGGTCGAATGGCTCCGGTGTCTGTGGAATAAGCGCAAATCGGGGAGGGGATTAATGGCGCAGGGGAGGTCATCGCAGGAATTTCTGCGCGCGCTTTACGACGTTACCCGCGATGCGATCGGCCTCGTGATACCGGAAACCTGTCCGGTGTGCGGCTGCTCCGGGGCGCTGTGTCGCGGTTGCAAGGACGATCTTCAGCAACCTCCAGTGCGGTTTTCACCGCGGGCTGCGTTACGCGCAGCAGCGTGGACCTGCGGTCCGTACTCGGGTGCGAGGAGACATCTCATTTTGTCGGCCAAAGAACGGGGCAGTGGTGAAGCCAGACGAATCATGGGGGCCGTGTTCGCCGCTGCGGTACGAAGGCTGGCCTCTGATGGCCATATAATGCCCCCGGAAATTACCCCCGTCATTTTGATTCCCGCGCCGACAAGATCGTCATCCCGTCGACAACGGGGTGGGGACCCGGTAACAATTGCCTGCGACTTTGCTTGCAGTCAGCTCCCCTCCAGTTCGGTATTGCCCCTGGTGCGCATTGGCGGGCGCACGCGGGATTCCGCGGAGCTGGGGGCTTCTCAACGCAGACGAAATCTTTCTGGCCACATTGTGCCGCTGACGCAATTCAAGCGCGGAATTAGCGACAAGCTGCTACAACGCTGTGCGCAGGCGACAGTAATTCTGGTTGATGATGTGGCCACCACTGGTGCCACGGCAGCGGAAACCGAGTTGGTGGCAGCGTCATTGGGGATTCGCATCGACATGGTGTTGGTGCTCGCCCGGGCGTAGACGCAGGGGTGTCGTCGGCAAGCGAAAAATAAACGAGGGGAACGTGGCATTGGTTACCCCCGGAACTGTATCCTGGGGGTGCAGAAAGACTCGTCACCGTAGACGCCGTGAGTAATCCCGCTCACGGAAGGGCGGTGGCCATACCGGGAGGTAGGTAGCAAGTGTCCACACCTGCTGACAACAACGAGGTACTCAGCCCGAACGCTCAGGTGACCATCACCGGGCGCAATGTTGAGGTTCCAGAGCACTTCGCAGATCGTGTTAAGGCGAAGCTGGCGAAGATTGAGCGCCTCGACCCGACTTTGACCTTCTTCCACGTGGAGCTCCAGCACGAGCCGAATCCGCGCCGTGCAGACCGCTCTGACCGTATTCAGATCACCGCTACTGGCAAGGGGCACCTGGCTCGTGCGGAAGCGAAGGAAGATAGCTTCTACGCTGCACTGGAGTCTGCTCTGGGCAAGATGGAGCGCTCCCTGCGTAAGGTGAAGGCTCGTCGCAAGATTAGCCGTTCTGGCCACCGTGCACCGATGTCCGTCGGTGAGGCAACTGCTTCGCTGGTTGCAGAGGCTGAGGCAGCGGCTCCGGAAAAGGCTGATCCGTACGAGGATCTGGTTGAGGACGTGACCCCGGGCCAGGTTGTGCGTACCAAGCAGCACTCCGCAACTCCGATGACGGTGGAAGACGCTCTGTCTGAGATGGAGCTCGTCGGTCACGACTTCTACCTCTTCGTTAACGAGGCAACCTCTCGTCCGTCCGTGGTCTACCGTCGTCACGCATACGACTACGGTCTGATTGAGCTGGCAGACGAAGACGAGAAGTAAGTCTTCACCAAAAAGAGCACGCAATACCGCGCAGAGCTGTGTATTGGTAAGTAATTGCTCACATGAGCCCGTCTTCTCTTAGAAGGGAAGGCGGGTTCGTCGTATAATTAACCGTTGCACATTAAAGTTCGACGTGAATCGGCCGGAAAGGTCCCAATTTAGTGTTTTCGCTCAGCAAGTTGCTCCGCATTGGTGAAGGCCGCGCTGTCAAGAGGCTTGGCAATATTGCAGATCAGGTCATCGCCAAGGAAGACGAGTACGCAGCTCTTTCAGACGATGAACTCCGTGCCAAGACCGAGGAGTTTAAGAAGCAGCTGGCTGACGGTGCCGATGTAGACGATTTGCTGCTGGATGCTTTCGCCACTGCGCGCGAGGCATCCTGGCGCGTGCTGGGTCAGAAGCACTACCGCGTCCAGGTTATGGGCGGTGCTGCACTGCACTTCGGCAACGTTGCCGAGATGGGTACTGGTGAAGGTAAGACCCTAACCTGTGTCCTGCCCGCATACCTCAATGCGTTGGCAGGCAAGGGTGTTCATGTCGTTACGGTTAATGACTACCTGGCTAAGCGTGACGCGGAGTGGATGGGCCGAGTCCACCGCTTCCTGGGGCTTGAGACTTCCGTGATTCTCTCTGAGCTCAGCCCGGATCAGCGCCGCAAGGCCTATGCTGCGGACATCACCTACGGCACTAACAACGAGTTCGGTTTTGACTACCTGCGCGATAACATGGCGCATTCGCTCGACGATTTGGTGCAGCGTGGGCACCACTTCGCCATCGTCGATGAGGTTGACTCGATTCTGATTGACGAGGCCCGTACCCCGTTAATTATTTCCGGTCCGGCAGATGGCGATCCGCACTGGTACCTGGCGTTCTCCAAGATCGTGCCGCGTATGAAGCGCGACATTCACTACGAAGTCGATGAGCGTAAGCGCACCATCGGTATTCGTGAAGAGGGTGTTGAATTCGTTGAGGATCAGCTGGGTATTGCCAACCTGTATGCTCCGGAAAACTCCTCGCTGGTCAGCTACCTGAACAATGCCCTGAAGGCCAAGGAGCTGTTCACCCGCGACAAGGATTACATTATCCGCAATGGTGAGATCCTCATTGTCGATGAGTTCACCGGTCGTGTGCTGGCAGGCCGTCGCTATAACGAGGGCATGCACCAGGCAATTGAGGCCAAGGAAGGGGTGGAGATTAAAAACGAGAACCAGACGCTGGCAACCGTTACGCTCCAGAACTACTTCCGCCTCTACGACAAGCTGTCTGGTATGACCGGTACGGCTGAGACCGAAGCGGCTGAGCTGCACCAGATTTACAAGCTGAACGTCATGGCGATCCCGCCGAATCGCCCGAAGCAGCGTGAGGATCTGCCCGACCTGATTTACAAGACGCAGGAGGCAAAGTTCGCCGCTGTTGTCGAGGACATTCGCGAATGCCATGAAAAGGGCCAGCCAGTTCTCGTTGGTACGACGTCGGTCGAGAAATCCGAGTACCTTTCCAAGCTCCTGCAGCGCGAAGGTATTCCTCACTCTGTGCTGAACGCTAAGCACCACGAGAAGGAAGCTGAGATTGTCGCAGTGGCGGGTCGTCTCGGAAGCGTTACCGTGGCAACTAACATGGCCGGTCGTGGTACTGACATCGTGCTGGGCGGTAACCCGGATATCATCGCTGACCTGAATCTGCGCTCTCGTGGTCTGGACCCGGTGGAAACTCCGGAAGAGTACGAAGAGGCGTGGGACGCTGAGATTGAGCGTGTTCGTCAGCAGTCGAAGGAAGAAGCTGACAAGGTACGTGAGGCCGGTGGCCTCTACGTCCTGGGCACTGAGCGCCATGAGTCGCGCCGCATTGACAACCAGTTGCGTGGTCGTACCGGTCGTCAGGGTGACCCGGGTGTTACCCGCTTCTACCTGTCCATGCGCGATGACCTCATGGTTCGCTTCAACGGTCAACGCATGGAAGCGCTGATGAACACTCTGAATGTCCCGGATGACGTTCCCATTGACTCCAAGGTTGTCTCCAATTCCATTAAGAGCGTTCAGGCTCAGGTGGAAAGCCAGAACTTCGAAATCCGTAAGAATGTTCTGAAGTATGACGAGGTTATGAACCAGCAGCGTAAGGTCATCTACGCTGAGCGCCGTCGCATCCTCGAAGGTGAGGATTTGAAGACTCAGGTCCGTGACATGCAGGACGACGTCGTCGATGCGTACGTCAACGGTGCCACCGCTGACGGTTACGTGGAGGATTGGGACCTCGACGAGCTGTGGAATGCCCTTGAGCAGCTCTACAGCCCGACGTTTACGGCGCAGGAGCTCATTGATGGCTCTGACTTCGGTACCCCGGGTGACCTCTCCGCCGATGAGCTGTCCAAGGCTCTGCACACGGACATCTCGGCCAGCTACGACCAGCTTGAGGATGCGGTCTCCGCAATTGGCGGCGACGACCAGATGCGCAACATCGAGCGCTTCACCATCCTGAACGTCATGGACCAGAAGTGGCGCGAGCACCTCTACGAGATGGACTACCTCAAGGAGGGCATTGGCTTGCGCGCCATGGCCCAGGCTGACCCGCTGGTGGAGTACCAGCGTGAGGGCTACGACATGTTCACCGCGATGATGGACGGCATCAAGGAAGAATCGGTTCGTCAGTTGTTCCTGATCCGTAAGCAGGTTATGCCCGCAATGGAAAACGCCGAGGGGCAGGAGAACCAGGCTCCAGCTCTGCCAACGGAAGCTGCTGAGCAAAATCAGCAGATGACTTACTCCGGCCCCAGCGAGGACGGCAGTGCAGAGCAGCAGCGCGTGGATCAAGAGTCTGAGGGCAACCGAGCGCAGCGTCGGAAGGCGGCTCGCAAGCGCCGTCGCTAAGCACTAAAGCACACGAAACGCGGTCATGATCCATGGCCGCGTTTTTGCTGTTCCGCGGCGGAAAGTGCCCGTGAACGCGCGAACGCGCGGACCGACACGGCAACTACCCAGGAACTCGACCTTTTTGCCGTCCGCGGAAGCGCTGGCGTGGAAGGATTGCAACGCGACACCCTTGAGGCCGGAGTTCTTCGACAGCGTGAGTATCGCAGCGTGAATAATCGGGTCGATATTGATGCGACGCAGATCGTTGACTCGCCTGCGACCCGCGATGATGTCGAAGACGCGGCGAGTAATCGTGCCTAGCTCCTGCCTCAGGCTCTGCTCACAGTGCTGGACGACGTGCGGTGTTTGCGGCGTCTTTTTCGCAGCAGGAGTGGCCACGGCTGGCGGTAATGCCGTCATGACAGCGGTCCCGGTGACAGCGGAGCATCCGCTATAGGTCGGTGCCACTTTTGAGGTTTGAGAGGCAGCGGCATTACCTGACTGGCCAAGTTGAATGGTGTGGAGAAGCGAAAAGCCCGTTGCCGGTTCAATGGATTCCCTGCCACCGGAGCGGTGCTCAGCGGCGTGCGATAGCGCGTAAGGCATCGGCGCCTGAGATGTTGGTACGTGAGACGTAGGTGCCATGGATTAATCCCCCTAAAAACTCTCCATTGGCAAGTTCCCCCTTGCTGAAGACCATTGTCCTACAAGTGCTTTAAGTGTGCAGCTTGTGAAGGGAAATTCACGGCCGGCATGGGGGGGATTTGGGAGATGATGCAGTCGCGAAATGGTCTGAGTGTCTCGCAGTTAATGGCCCTATCGGTTTCCGTCAAGGGCGTTCTGGTCGTCTACAAATGGGCGTAACGAACAGCCAATTAACACGCTGAACTGGAAAAAAGGCAAACGTGCAGGTCATGCGATAAACTACAGGCCATGCGCGGAATGATTATCGATTACTGTGGTGTCCTTGACGGCACGGATGAAGACCAGGCACGTTGGCGTAATTTGCTGGTAGAGGCGCGTGCAAATGGTGTTGGCCTGGCAGTCCTGTCGAATGACCCAGGTGGCCCATCGGCGGATCCGATTCGCAAGCTCGAAGATGAGGGCCTGGTAGACGCAGTTGTCCTCTCTGGTGAAATTGGCCATGAGAAGCCTTCGGCAGAGGCTTTTAATGCAGCCGCTGCGGCTATTGAACTGCCGGCACGGGACTGCGTGCTGGTAGATGATTCGATTGAGAACATCCATGCGGCCGTCTCTAACGGCATGGTGGGAGTCTTCTATCAGCAGTTCGACCGCGCAGTGGTCGAGATTGCCGGTCTACTGGGGCTCGAGGGCGAGTTCTAATGCGTGTCTATATCCCAGCGACTTTCTCCATGCTTGAGGCGCTTAAGGAGGATGAGCTCTTCCACGCCCGCGGTGGTTGGGGCTTCGCTGTCACTGAAGCGCTGCGCGATTTCTTTACTGAGGGCGATGATGAGGAACTGGCAGACGTAGCCTTTGATGAGGCTGCGCGTGCGTCGCTCCGTCTGCTCGATGCCGCAGAAGAGAGGTTCCCGCACCGTCGAGTGGTCATTTCCGTTGATGTGGAGGCGGAGCCGCAGTCGGATATGGGAGATGCCGTGGTTAAGGTCGGCGGCCCAATTTCGCTTGCCGACGTTGCAGCGCTCCACATTGATGTGGAAGAGGCGGAAAGCAAGGTTGAGGCTGCGATTGATGCCGTCGATAAGGCAGATCTCGGTGACGAGGATGCGGAGCTCACTGTCGGCGATGCGCTGGAGATCCCGCTGGCGTGGTACGACGTAGCTGAGCTCGGCATGGTGGTCGACTTCCTGTAGTAGCGCGTGCTCGGCGTTAAAGAAGGGGACTGGGTTTAGGAACCCAGCCCCTTTTTGTATGGCACAAGTGTTTTCAGCGGGGGTATAAAAGGCGGGATTGTTTTGTGTGGATAAGCTCCATGTCAAAGGGGGTGTTTCGCACGGGAGTGGGGGTAATGACAATTTCGCTATTTGTGTCAAAATCATTTGTTTCTCTTGACCAATAACTTACCGCTCCGTAGTCTACGTCTAAGTAACCTACGGACACGTAATAATGAATCGGGTGGGGCATGTCTGCTGCTGAACAGTGTTATTACTTGTTCGCCCGTGACAGTCAGGAGGGCCAAAAATGGGGCTTAAGACCAAAGTTTCCCGGGTATTCAAGCATTTATCCACGCCACTTTTGCCCGATGATTACACGCATTTGCTAAATCCGCTGTGGTCAAGTCGCGAGCTGCGCGGTCAGATTGAGGCCATTAATTCCACATCTCCTACTTCAGCAGAGTTGATAATCCGTCCGGGTTGGGGGATGCCAACAGACTTCAAGCCAGGCCAGTTCATCGGACTCGGCGTAGAGGTCAAGGGGAAATACCTGTGGCGTTCCTACTCGCTGACAAATGCACCGCGGCCACATGACGGGCTGCTGACTATCAACATCCGTGCGCTCAACGACGGCTACGTGTCCCAACACCTCGTCGCCAATGTAAGGCCGGGTACTGTCGTCCGCCTGGCTGCCCCGGCTGGGGATTTCCATCTTCCGGAGCCGCTCCCAGCCCGCATTGCGTTTGTTACCGCAGGCTCCGGTGTAACTCCGGTGATTTCCATGCTGCGTGATCTTTCAGCTCGCAATGCCTCAGTGGAAGTCGAACACATTCACTCCTACCGCGGCGAGGCAGAAGCTGTGTTTGTCAACGAACTTCGCGAGCTGGAACAGCGCAGCGCTACTAGCGCGTTGAAGTATCACCTGCATGCCCGGAATACCGAGACGCAGCCGCGGATTGACGCTGCGGCGGTTACCGACATCATTGCGGACTTTGGAGCGCTGGCATCGTCGGCAAGCGCCTATGCCTGTGGTCCGGTTGAACTGTTGAAGAACCTTGAACCGGAGTTTCCCGGGCTGCGGACGGAACGTTTCACCGTTGACCGCTCGGCGGCAGGGGAGGTCGGCGGCACGGTGAGTTTCGGCAGCCGAGGCGATATCGATGTAGACGGTGCAACGACCATCCTGGAGGCGGCCGAGAGCGTCGGGGTCGACCTGCCGTACGGCTGTCGGATGGGAATTTGTGCGACGTGCGTGCAGCAACTCTCCGACGGCGCAGCACGGGACATCCGCACCGGTGCGACGTTTGTGGCGGGCGAGCGGGTCCGAACGTGCGTCTGTGCGCCGGCGGGGCACGCGCGTATCGAACTGTAAGTTCGCCCCACATCTATCTCAACCTGCATTAACCAGGAGAAACTACCTAAAGGAGTTGGGACCCTTCCCATGGCAATTTCTGATATCGCATCGTATGCGCACTTGAGCGAAGAAGACGTCGCAGAGATTGGGCGTCGGTTTGCGGAAATCGAAAAGCAACACCGCGATTCGCTGGGACAGAAGGATGCTCGCTACATCCGCACGCTCATCCGCATTCAGCGCACCCTTGAGGTGACTGGTCGAGGCCTGCTGATGGTGCCGACCGCCGGCATGGCCCTGAACAAATTGGGGATGCTGCCGAAGTCGTGGAAGAACATCGCGCACTGGGGTTTCAAATGGGCGGGCGTCTCAGCGCTGGGGTTGGCAAAGATTTTGGAAAACCTCGAAATCGGCCACAACACCATGCACGGTCAGTGGGACTGGATGAATGACCCTGAGATTCACTCGGCCACCTGGGAGTGGGACAATTCCTGCCCATCCAGCGGGTGGAAGCACTCCCACAACTTTGTCCACCACAAGTACACGAACGTGCTCGGTATGGACAACGATGTGGGATACGGCATTCTCCGGGTGACTCGTGACCGCCGTTGGAAGCCTTCGACGCTGCTGCAGCCAGTGACAAACGTGGTCCTGGCAAGCCTTTTCCAATGGGCAGTGGCCTTCTACGACGTCGAGCTCGGGCGCGTGTTCGCAGGTAAGAAATCCTGGGATGAGGCCCGACCGCAGCTCATGGAGGTGCTCAACAAGTCGGGGCGCCAGGTGCTCAAGGACTACGTTCTCTTCCCCGCGATGGCGGGTCCGCGTTACCGCGAAGTGGCATTTGCTAACATGATGGCTAATCTCGCCCGTAATCTGTGGGCCTACGCTGTCATCTTCTGTGGGCACTTCCCGGATGATGCCGAGACTTTCACCAAGGAGCAGTACAACACCGAGGACAAGAGTGAGTGGTATTTGCGCCAAATGCTGGGCTCGGCGAACTTCCACGGTGGGCTGGCGTTGTCGGTGCTCTCGGGAAATCTGAATTACCAGATTGAGCACCACCTGTTCCCGGACATGCCATCCAACAGGCTTGCGCAGATTTCGAAGCAGGT
The DNA here is from genome assembly GCF_024580435.1 of Corynebacterium sp. 5QC2CO. Classification (NCBI taxonomy): domain Bacteria; kingdom Bacillati; phylum Actinomycetota; class Actinomycetes; order Mycobacteriales; family Corynebacteriaceae; genus Corynebacterium; species Corynebacterium sp. 5QC2CO. Next base: position 149,262 of record NZ_JANIKI010000006.1, read on the forward strand.
TCAGCAGATCTGCCGGGAATACGACCTGCCATACAACACGGGGTCGTTCCCGAAGCAGTTCTTCCAGGTCCAGCGCACGCTGCTGAAGTTGTCGCTGCCGGATCGCTTCTTAGTCGCTGACCCGGACAACGCCCCAGAGGTACGTTCGGAGGCGGCGTTCAAGAAATATCCGCAGGTTGAAGCGGAGCTCCAGTCCAGTTCCCCGCAACGCAAGGGCTTAGCGACGGGCCTGCGAATGCTCCGCCGTCTTCGCCCAGGTGTCCGGGAAATTGTCCGGGCCTACACAGGTCGCTCGACGCACACGGCTGCGCGCGGTTAGCCCTCGGCCCGCTTGCGAACCGCAGCCGCGACTGCCGGTTCGCGGTTCCATGGCATTGATTGCTTGTGGGGGAGCCGTAGCCAGGCGCGAATCATGGTCACGGTCAGCGTCGCAGTTGCACCAGCGAGGAAGAGTGCTAAGTAAGCCGAGGAATTCTGGCCGGTGAACTCCACGGTCACGATCAGAGCGAAAAGCGGAGCTGCCATGGATGCCGACAGGAAGGCCGCCGCACCGAGAATCGCAAAGTCGCTCAGCGGAACTGAGGGCATCAATGGCTGTACGAAGCAGCCGACGATGAAGCCGCTGAGCGCGCCAAGGGCAAAGCCGGGAGTCAAGAGACCACCGACGGCCCCCGAACGGAAAGTAACGAGAACCGCGAAAGCTTTCGCAATCAGCAGGATGACTGCAAAACCCAGCAGCGGGCGATCCATGAGAACTGTGGTCGCAGCGATACGGCCATTGCCCAATACTTCTGGAACCCACAGTGAAATCACACCAACCAGTGTGAATGCGAGGGGGATGGCCCAGGCAGAGTGCCAGCCAGTCGGTGCTGTGTCCGACATTCGAGAGCTGAGAATGCGAAATGCGTAGCCAATGGCACCGCAGATAACACCGATGAGCAGTGCTGCCCCGAGGTTGCCCCAGCCGTCTGAGAGATTAATTGGGCTATAGAGCGGGCTGCTGCCGACCACAATGCCCGACGTCACCGTGGCAATGGCTGAACACGCGAGCACCACCATCACCGCGGTAATACTCAGTGAGCCCAACAGAATCTCCAACGAGAAAACCGCTCCAGCCAACGGGATGTGATAAATCGCCCCCAGGCCGGCACCGGCCGCTGCTGCGACCAGAATACGGCGGTGTAGTGGATCGATGCGCAGTCGATGCGACATCTGCGAGGCCACCATTGCACCGAGCTCACGCGGGGCATTCTCGCGTCCCATGGATGCACCTGCGGCTACGGTCGCCATCTGCAAAAACACATTGACAAGAGTTGACCACACAGGCATGGGGCGGCCGTGCATGCCCGCTTCAACGCTTTCAATAGGCTTCGCCTTTGTGCGAAGAGCTGCCCAGATTGGTCCTGCAATCAGTCCCGCCAACACAATTCCGACAAAGCGCTGTAGGCCAGTGGTGCCATCGGTTACGACCGCTACGTCACCCTCGTGCTGCCCGTAGACCGCGTACTCGATGCCGTGCATGATCAGCGTGAGCCCGGCAGCTCCGAGTCCTGTCGCAAGACCCACGATAAGCGTGTAGATACACAGCCGAATCCAACTGCCGGGGGCGGGGTAGAGTCCGGAGCCCGCTTTGTCCGACTCAGCACCAGCCGAAGCTTCAGTGGGCGTCTCCACAGAATCGGTGTGGCTAGTCTCTTTCAATGTCCAGCTCCCAATCCTCGTTGTCGCTGATTGCGCTCAACAGGCGACGCACAGCCATCGCTCGGCGGTGCTGAACTCCCTCTAGCTTGTCGAGGGCACACTCTGGATCCGCGGGCGGTCCCAAATGGGTGCAACCACGTGGGCATTCATCTGTCGCCGCCTGGATATCTGGAAACGCCGCCAGCAGCGTCTCCGGCGTCACATGAGCCAGACCAAAGGAACGAATGCCCGGGGTATCAATAATCCACGACGCCGCATCGTCATCGCTTTCCGACGGCAACATCAGCGCCACCGACTGCGTGGAGGTATGGCGGCCCTTACCCACACCACTGACTTCGCCGGTCTCACGGTTGGCTTCAGGAACAATCCGGTTGACAAGGGTCGATTTCCCCACACCGGAATGCCCAACCAAAGCTGTCACTCGTCCGGGGACATCGATGAGCTCTGACAAGGGAGCCAAGTCATCATTAATACCGCAGACAACGACATCCACTCCGAGTGCCGAGAACTCCCCGGCAAATTCCTCCGGGTCGGCCAGATCGGATTTAGTCAGACAGAGCACGGGGCGGACACCGCCGGCGTAGGCCGCGACCAGCGCGCGTTCGACAAAGCCGGTGCGAGGTTCAGGATCGGCGACTGCGCACACAATGAGCAGCAGGCTGGCATTGGCCACGACGATGCGCTCATACGGGTCATTGTCATCGGCGGTGCGACGCAAAACCGTGCTGCGCTCTGCCAGCTTGACGATGCGGGCCAGTGTGCCCGCACGGCCGCTGACATCGCCTACGACACCGACACGGTCACCGACAACGATATTGGTGCGGCCGAGCTCGCGGGCACGCATGCATGTCACTGCAACATCAGGGTTGTTATCGAGGACTACACCCCAACGACCACGATCCTTGGTCACCACCATGCCCCAGTGGGCATCGGCGTGGCGGGGGCGATCCTTCGTCCGTGGTCGCGACCCTTTACCGGGGCGGATGCGTACATCGGACTCGTCCCATTGCCGTCCACGCCTGCGTGCCGCCACTGTTATTTCCCTGCCTCGGTTCCGTTGTCCACACCATCAATTCGAGCTTCGACTGACTTTTCCAACGAACTAGGGCTGGGGGAGGCCAGTCCGAGCATCTCCAGCCAGCGCAGGTCGAATCCAGGCATGGTCTTAGCAGTGGTACCGATATTTTCGACTTTCACGCCCTCCGTGCGCAGGCCAACAATGGCACCAGCGGTGGCCATTCGATGGTCGGCGTAGCTGTGCCAGAGACCACCGTGGAGCGGAACGGGGTCGATCGCAATGCCGTCGTCAAGCTCGGTCGCGCGACCGCCGAGACGGTTGATTTCCGTGGTGAGCGCGGCGAGACGGTTGGTCTCGTGACCGCGCAGGTGTGCGATACCCGTCAGCTCGGTGCGGGTAGTGGCCAAGGTGGCGATGGCGGCGACAGTGGGGGTCAGCTCGCCAATCTCGGACATGTCCATCGTGATTCCGCGCAGCTCCGACGGCTTTGGGCCCACGACGGTGAGGCTGGTGCGGCCACTCTCGTGACGGTTCAACGTCACGGTAGCGCCCATAGCGGTGAGGATCTCGCGGATGCGGTCGCCCGGCTGCGTGGTGTGCTCTGGCCAGTCGGGCACGGTGACGCTGCCACCAGTGACAGCCGCAGCGGCCAGGAAGGCGGCGGCGTTGGACAGATCAGGCTCGACCTGCCAAGTACGACCCATCATTTCGGTCGGGTGAATGGTGAACGTTGTGTGTGGTCCCTCAGATGTGTCGGCCGTGGTCTCCTCGACCTGCACACCGGCCTCGCGAAGCATGTCCAGGGTCATGTCAATGTGCGGGCGGGAAGGAATCTCACCGGTCGGGCGAAGTACCAGGCCACGGCCATAGCGTGGTGCTGACAGCAACAGACCAGAGACGAACTGGCTCGAAGCCGAAGCGTCAATTTCCACTTCGCCGCCGATGTCCGGCAGATCCTGCTCCTGGACCGAGTCACCGAGGCGGTTGCCCTGATTCGGACCCTGCGGATTGACTGTGAAGGGAAGCCCATTGCCCGCGATGTTCACACCGAGGCTGCGCAGGGCATCCAGCACGGCCGACATCGGGCGAGCCTTGGCTTCTACGTCGCCTTCGAAGAACACCGACCCCTGCGCAAGAGCTGCGATAGGTGGCACGAAGCGCATAACCGTACCTGCGAGACCACATTCCACAACACCACCGCGGAGCATGCGTGGAGTGACGCGGAGCGTGTGGTTCGGGGCACCCGAATATGTCGAGTCGGCACTGATGTCAGTTCCCAGGGCCTGCAGTGCGCGAATCATAAGATCGGTATCGCGAGAGCGCAGAGCACCATGGATAACCGATGGTGTCGAAGATATCGCCGCGATGACAAGGGCACGGTTCGTAATCGACTTCGAGCCGGCAATCTGCACCGTGGCGCTAAAAGGCTGTCGGCCGGCTTCGGCACTGTCGACACTTACAGTAGGGGCGGACCAATTCTGATTTTGGGAACACACACAACCAATTATGGAACACTTTCACTCCATACCTCGACTAGAGGGGGAGTCAACGGCACAATCAGTTGGTATGTGTGGTCGTTTCGTCAATTTCACAGTCGCCGAAGAACTGCTCAGCACCACGGCTGAGATTCCCGGTTTGGTGCCCGTGCGTGCCGACGGCCCGTTGCCCACCTCCCGCTACAACATCGGCCCGACCATGCCAATAGTTGCTCTTGCCCGCGAGCACCCCGGCCGCACAGGAACCATTGCCGCCACCGTGCGTTGGGGTTTAATTCCGCAGTGGGCCCGCGAAGTGCCAACAACGCCTTTCTTCAATGCTCGTGCGGAAACCTGGCAATCCAAACCGACTTTCCGGGACGGCCTGCCCTGCGCAATCCCCATGAATGGTTGGTATGAGTGGAAGGATCGCCAGCCCTACTTCGTCAGCTTCGGCGATGAGGCATCGCTTTTCACCGTCGCGGGGCTGTGGGCGCGCTGGGGCGATATCGTCTCCGCCACAATTCTCACCACCGACGCCGTGGGACAGCTCGCGAATCTGCATCATCGTATGCCGCGCGTGGTTGCCGACGACGAAGTCAGTGACTGGTTGGATCTCTCGACCTGGGCAGCAGACGGAGATGTTGGCATGACCAGCGCAGAAGTGGTGGACAAGCTGACCATCCGACCGGTCAACCGCGCCGTCGGCAATATTGCGAATGAAGGGCCGCACCTACTGAATGGGCCCGATGGAGCAGCACCCGGCCACAACGAGGAGCTGTTTTAAGACCGTATCAGCGGGGAAATTACAGGAGTAGCCGGAGGATTATCGGGCGATGTCGGCGACCGTGGCGTCGCAAAGCGAAACCAGATCAGCGGGTGACAGTTCGATGTCCCACCCGCGGCGACCACCGGAGACGAACACCGTGTCGGCGAGAGTGGCTGTCTCATCAATGACGGTGGGGAGCTTGCGGCGACCGCCAAGCGGGGAGATGCCGCCGGGAACGTAGCCGGTGGCAAGTGACGCGTCATGGGGGTCGGCCATCGTGGCCTTGGAAGCCCCGACAGCCGTGGCGGCGGCCTTGAGGTTGAGCATTCCGGTGGCGGGGACGACGGCGATGGCCAGCCCAGTGCGTTTGCCGGATAGCTCGATAATGAGAGTCTTGAAGATGCGTTCGGGCTCGACTCCGAGATGCTCTAGTAGCCAAGAGGCGGCCTCTTCGCCGAAGTTGTCGCTGCCGTGGGGGAATTGGTGAACGTGGAAGTCGATTCCGGCGTTCTGACAGACGGCGATGGCCGGGGTGGCGGCAGCGGATTTCTTGGCGGACTTCTTCGACATAATTTCCCATCGTTGCACACCAGTGCAGCTACGCGACGAAATGCCTGGTGACGGGGGTCTGGCCGACTCGTGGGTGCGGATGTTTTAGGATAGGTAGCATGTCAGGTGATCAGACAGGAACATCGGCCATCCGGACTGATGAGTCGGATGAGGAGCTTGCGCAGCGCTTTGAGCGTGATGCCATGCCGCTTTTGGATCAGCTCTATGGAGCGGCGCTGCGGATGACACGCAACCCCGCCGATGCCGAAGACCTGGTGCAGGAGACCTATATCAAGGCTTTTCAGGGCTTCCGCTCCTACAAGCCGGGCACGAACCTGAAAGCGTGGCTCTACCGCATTCTGACGAATGCGTACATCAACAACTACCGCAAGGCGCAGCGACGTCCTGCCGAGTACGCCACCGATGACATCACGGATTCACAGATCGCGGAAACCGCATCGCACACTTCGATAGGGCTGCGCTCTGCTGAGGTTGAAGCGCTGGAAAAGCTTCCTGACGAGGAAATTCGTGACGCTTTGATGAGTCTCAAAGAGGACTACCGGATGGTGGTCTACTACGCCGACGTCGAGGGATTGCCCTACAAGGAAATCGCCGACATCATGGGCACGCCCATCGGAACTGTGATGAGTCGGCTCCACCGTGGAAGAAAACAGCTCCGAGACGCGTTGCACAACGTAGCCGTGGAACGTGGATTCTTGAAAGAAGAGAAGGGAGATTCTCCGCGATGAGCCGAGAGTCGAGCCAAGATATGGAGCAGACGCCAGAGCGCGGGCACGCCTGCGAAGATGCTTTCTGTCAGGATGTCCACTCGCGCCTACACGCATTTTTGGATGGCGAGTGTGATTCGGAGGAGCGCCGCTTTCTCGAGGAACACATTCACAAATGCCCTCAGTGCTTGGAAGAGTTCGGTTCCGAGCAAGCTATACGACGGCTGCTACGCCGGTGCTGCCAGCAACCTGCCCCTGAGGACCTCCGTCAGCGCATTACCACTCGGATTCGCGTGTCCTATACGCGGGTGGAGTACCGCAGGTAGCTGCTGGCGGCTAGGTTTTGGTGCGTCATCTTTTGGCGCGTATTCCTTTGATGCTTAATGCGATGTTGCGTAATACGGTAATGCGGTAATGTGTAATGGGAAAATCCCAGGTCACGGTGATGTGGCCTGGGATATTTTTGTGGAGTTATTTGTGGAGCTAAGGGGAATCGAACCCCTGACCTTCGCATTGCGAACGCGACGCTCTACCAACTGAGCTATAGCCCCATTGCTTTCGAGCAACCTAGCTGGAGCTGCTGTAAAAGCTCTGTTTTCAGACGTTACTCCGGTGGGGTTTGGGCTCCAAACTCGCTGGTAAGGTTCTGGCGGATGGTTAATCCGGAAAGCGAGGATGCGGTATCGACGAGGCATCGAAAAGGTGTTGAAAGTGACTAGGTTTATGACAAAAAACCGCGGGTGAATTCAATTCATGTGTCATAAACCTAGTCACTTTCAGACCTGCTACCCGTTGAGGTGTCCGCTGGAGGCATAAAAAACTCCACCCCGTCCCTCGGTGCAATACCGAGTTGTGCTGGAGTGGAGTGAGATGTCTTAGCCGGTGATGGCTAAGACTGCTGCAACTAAGGGCAACTTAGCTGTTCGGACGCTTGCCGTGGTTAGCCTTGTTCTTACGGCGGTCCTTGCGCTTACGGCCACGCTTGCTCATAGCTGGGCTCTCTTTCTATCGGGTTAAACAGGTATCAACCGGTATAGATTACACGGTACGAGGGTAAGTCCTTTAATTAGACCGTGGTGCTGGTGCGAGTGCGACGGGTGCGGCCGCGGTTGCGACGGCGCTTCAGTGCGCGACGCTCATCCTCACTCATGCCGCCCCAGACACCTGCATCCTGGCCGGTCTCAAGTGCCCAGGCCAGGCACTGAGCAGTAACGGGACAACGGTTGCAAACGACCTTGGCCTTAGCAATCTGGGCGAGAGCCGGGCCGGAGTTACCGACCGGGAAGAACAGCTCCGGATCCTCTTCACGACAAACGGCCTTGTGACGCCAATCCATGACAAACTCCTAAAACATTACGAGCCCCGGGTGAGGGCAGGGTTAAATTTCCTTGCGGGAAGGCAGCTCCGGAAATGGATTTCGTCAGACACGACAAATCGCCGTATCTCAACGAAGGTTGGGGTTCATTCCCAGTTGCCCAGGGGTATTAGGCATCTTGGGAGGGGCCACCTGTTCCATCGCCTATACGACGTGAAAGGTAGTGGGGACTCACCAAAGAGTTTGCGCCTAAAAAGGCGAGACTTGCATGGTTGCACAACCAGTGAACTGCGTGCCTGTCTCGCTGACGATTTACATGTTTTCACGACTGGGGCGGTTCGTAAAGAGCAAAATGAATAAAAGTGCCGAACCTCACAGAAAAGTGAAGTTTTGGTTAAAACGCCAGGTCAAAACTAGCCCTTTGTGGGGGTAAAATTAGTTTTGGTAATTGCAGTAGTGAGGGTGTATGGCGCATTTTTGTTGGCTTGTCAGTAAACAGTTGCAGTTTAAGTCGGGTTTGCCTTGGCTTTTTGGCTAGGGCGTGTCTCCTAATTGTGGGCCTGTGCTCGAGCATGATTGAGGTGTGTCACAACGGTCTAGATTTACGCAGTTCACGAATGCACAGTGGGAGCGAGTTGAACCACTTCTGCCAACGAATGAG